>NZ_JACJPP010000018.1 GCF_014696135.1 Nodosilinea sp. FACHB-141
GTCACTCAGCGCTGTCAAGTTCTGCTGAACCGCCCTAGGTTCATCCAAGGACTAACCGGCTTTCACTGGTGGATAGAGGCGCTTAACTATGCCTAAATAAACGGACTTGATATAACCCACTACTAAAGCGCACCAGACTATCTTTGGGGAATAATTCAAAATTTCAGTATTTTCTAAATTCATCAGTATTTCCTCAATCTAAAAAGGCTTCTACTTTGTTTACTTAATCTATAGAGCTATCACATAATAATATTGAGACAAAGAAATAAAATTCGATCAATATCTTTTGGCAATACCCTCAAACATAGAACGCATGTCCTTAGAAAGAAATAATCCAGTTGCTAGACTGCATCAAATCTTAATAGTTATTGGAGAGCATACTGCGCAAGATGATAGACTAACGGTTCCTCTTGCTAAGAGTATGGGACTTTCTGGCAGCGATGACGGATTTGCCCAAGCAATTACAAGTTTCATTACCCTTGTAGGGGATGCCAGGAAAACAGTTAAA
This sequence comes from Nodosilinea sp. FACHB-141, assembly GCF_014696135.1. NCBI lineage: Bacteria > Bacillati > Cyanobacteriota > Cyanophyceae > Nodosilineales > Nodosilineaceae > Nodosilinea > Nodosilinea sp. FACHB-141. Next base: position 509 of record NZ_JACJPP010000018.1, read on the forward strand.
ACCTCGGCAAGAGCAATTAGCCCCCATGAATCTCTGGTAATTATTGATGACCTAAACAAGTTTATTTTGTCTTCAAACATTTGGGATTTAAGAGTCAAATCCTTAAAGGGCTGGATTGACTCAAAGTACGTTCTTAGCCATTTGGCGATGCTTTCAGCTAGTGTTAGTCAAGAGCATACTAAAGCTGTTCTCAGCAAGGAGATGTTAGCTCAGTTAGTTGACAGGCTAACCAGAATAAAAGAAGAAATCATAAATTCTGATCTATCAGTGGACTTAAGACGCTTTCTGCTCAAAAAAATAAACGAACTTATATGGGATATAGAAAACTATTCTGTATCTGGCTTAGATGGCATAAAATCTACTTCTGACGCTTTTATTGGAGAGATTACTATTCGAGATAAAGGCGGCTTAGAAAAAGATTCAGATAAGCGAAATCCGCTTTTTATAAGTGTATTTTCAATATTTGCAACTCTATCGGTTATAGCACAAGTAAATGCAACATATCTTGAGCCGATTCTAAGCACAATCGTAAGCTCTATAGATATTACCGAAAGATATCTTCAACCGAAGACAGAAGATTTTGAACGAATTAGTACAGTGATTGAAGATGCATTATCTAGGAAAGAATCTTTTGAAGAGGCTATAGGAGAGGTAGTGGAGAAAATAAAGAAAGAGAAAAACCTTTACTTAGAAGGGAAGCAGCCTAAACTTTTGCCAGGTTCAAGTCAAGAAGAAGAGTAAACTGAGAACCTTATCGCTATTTGCCCGATCGCAAAAACTCTTGCACAGTAATCTCGCAATTGGGAAACGCTAGGTGTGCGATCGCATCTCCCTCATAGAGCTTTTGCTCCATCCCATACCCCTCTGCCTCTGGCTACCGAAATACGTACAGACAGCGCTCCTGCACATCTAAAATCCAGTATTCGGCAATGCCCGATCGCCCATACAACGGCACCTTTAGATCGCAATCGCACCGCAGCGTACTGTCGGCCACCTCAATCAGCAAAAAGATTTCCCTCGGCGTGGGGTGATGATCTTCGTAATCCAGCGGGTCTAATTGCACCACCGCTACATCCGGCTGAGGCTCAGAAAAGTCACTCAGCTGCACCGGGTCTTGAAACCGCAACAGCGCCCGCCCCGCCAACAGCCGCGACAACACCTGATCGATGCGTGTGACCGCTGCGCTGTGGGCCGTTCCCTTAGCTGCCATCGTATAGAGTTGCCCCTCAATCAATTCCACCCGTTCATCTGCCGCCAAAATCCCCGCTGCTACCATGCGGTGACAGTCTTGCACGCTCAGCGATCGCAGGTCTGTGGCAGCAGTCATAGGGGTAAGTATGGGTGACGCTTGCTCTCATTGTGGCACAGGGGTTTTGTCTCGCTTAATGCCACTCGATGAATGTGTGGGTGTCGCAAAAGCGTCAGGGGTCAGGTGCCTTTTAAGGTAATGACCAATCGATTAGGTTGCCCAAAAAGCACCTGACCTCTTGTGGGCTTAACTCAACTGTCGATAGCGCAGTAGGTAGCTAAACACCTCTCCCTGCTCTGGGGTAATCAAAATCCCGGAGGCGGGGATGGTAAATAGGCGGCTCCACTCTAGGCACTCGGCGTAGTTCAGCAGATGCAGGTGGTTAATGGCCCCCTGCACGCCCTCGGGCGAGCCGAGCACCAGATGGCGCAATCGCTCGCGCCCCGGCTGGGCAGATGGATTTGATAGCAGCAGCGGACTGGTCGCCTCCCGGTTCTGGGACGACGACACTAAATATGGCAAACACAACATAATCGGGTTCCTTGCCGATGAAACAACGGGGAAGAAACCCAAAAACTTGGCCGCCCCAGACATGTGCAGTTCAGGACGGCCAGGTAAAATCTCCTTAGCCTCCGAGACAGCGACTCCTGTCGACGGGGTTAGCCGCTGGTTGGTGTTGGTAGCACCTTCCAGTGGCGTTAGACCAAATTTTTGGGAAGCTCAGACTGCACTCACACAGCCTTAGCTGAGTAAATTACCCTATTCAGATCTCTAAATCAAGTCAAAATCGCTACAGAGCCCGAAACACTGGCTCAGTATTCGCTGCCCTCTCGTTCCGTGGGGGTGATCATTGAGTCAGCACGTTAAACACCTTCCCCTGCGCTGGTGCGATCGCCTATTGCAGCACCCCTCCGCTTTAGTGTCAGAGCTGCATCCTTGAGTGTGAGGCCGCAATGCTTTAGTGCAGCGGCGCAACATTCGATTGTCAGACTGCAATGCCTTAGTGCAGCGACGCAACATTCGATTGTTAGGCGGCAACATCTTAAGTTGCGGTGCGACAATGCTGCTGCGATCGCGCAATTGTTTAAGTAGTCAATACACAATGCTTCTGTCATAGAGCAACTTCGAATTGTCGCCCGCTGCACGCTTACCTGCTCAATGCACAATGCTTCTGTCATAGCAGCGAATCACTCATTCCCACACTGCATCGTGATTGTTGGGCCAAAACTCGCTTCGACCCACTGCAACATTCATCCAGGCTTTATCAAAACCGCTGGTGTTGGGTCACAATCTTTCAAATTTAGGCTGCGATCGGCTTTTTACACCGGGCAATCTTGGCAATAGACGAAACAACGCCTCGCCCCAACCGTGTCTTCCGTCGCCTGCCCTGACCTTCGTCGCTCCCCCAAACCTCCGTCACCATTCCTGAACTTTCCTCAGGCAGGCTCAGTAGATCACAAAGTCCCCGCAGCCCTCTCCCCCAGCCCCTCTCCCAGGAAGGAGAGGGGCTGGGGGAGAGGGCTGAATTACGGCAAGAAAGCATGTTTGTGATCTACTGAGGCTATTTGATCGTGCCCGTATATAAACCATTACCCAAGGTGTATCACCATGCCCGTCGTCAACATCACCCGTCGGCTACCCGCTAAAACCATTAGCAACGACATCGACTCTCTCAACGGCCTCGGCACCGTCGCCGGCTATCTCCCCGTCCGCACCGATGCGTCGCCTGAAGAGCTCAAAGCTAATTTCAACACCATGCTAGCCATGCAGCAAAAAGAAACCGAGCTGCAAGCCATGGCCAAAGCCGCCAGCGATGCCGCCCGCCAGGCCGAATGGGAATTTCACAACTCAATTCTGGGCATGAAAGAAGCCGTGCGGGCTCAATTTGGCCCCGACAGCAACGCCGCCCAAGCCATCGGCTACAAGAAAAAGTCAGAACGCAAGCGCCCCCGCCGCCGCAGCGCCTAATTCGCCAGCGTTCTGTGATTCGTTTCCCCCTGATGACTAGCCCGTGGGTTTTCCCCCACGGGCTTTTTTTGATGGGTAGTCTCTCAGCAGTCCTCTCTCACCCCCAGCCCCTCTCCCTCTCCCCCAGCCCCTCTCCCTAAGGGAGAGGGGAGCCAGACATACTCAAAGTCCCTCTCCCTGAGGGAGAGGGATTTAGGGAGAGGGGCTAGGGGAAAGGAGCTGAGAGAGGGGATTTAGAAAGAGGGACTTCAGAGTCAAGAAACAGAGACGCCGCGTATGCCATGCTTGGCTTATCCCAAACTCAGGTTGAGCCAACAGTTTTGGATCAATAACGGCAGCACTTATGACAGCAACAAGCGTAGGGGCATTGGATCACCATCTCAAGTCGGCAACCGGGTGGCAGTCTCCCCCCAAAGACGTACTAGAGGTGCTCCACGCTCCGCAACTCCCCTACGTGTGGACAGCACCAGGGGGAGCGCATTTGCTCCTTGCCGATCCGGTGCTCTACCCCCCCCTTAGCCGAACTGGCTGCGCCCATGCACAAGCTGGCCGGCATCCGGCTCAACCCCCTGCTCAACGATCACCATGGCCGCCACGGGGGAACCTGCCCTCGCTTAGTGCAAGTCGAGAATGGAGCCACAACTCAGCTCGACCTGCCCGAAGAGACCGAAATTTTTGCGGTGAAATGGACGGCAGATGGCCAACGCTTTGCGCTCACCGTCAGGCATAGCGATCGCCTCAGGCTGTGGGTCGGCTCGGTGGCAGGCGACGTAGCCGAAATTGAGGGGCTAGCGCTCAACCCACTACTGGGCAGCGCCGTAAGCTGGCTACCCGATCAGAATCGCCTGCTGGTTCGCCGCATCCCGTCACGGGGACCAGCGCCTGAGCCGCCAGCTACACCGCTGGGTCCAGAAATTATGGAAGGAGCCGGGGCCTCATCCCGATCGACCTACGAGGCCCGCAACCTGCTAGAGACAGCCCATGACGATGCCCTCTTCGAGTATTACGCCACTTCTGAGCTGGCGATCGTTGACCCGGCCACTGGCCAGGTAGATGTCATCGGTGCCCCGGCTCTTTACACCAAGGCAAAGTTCTCACCGTCCGGTGAATATCTGCTCGTCAAGCGTCTAATTGGTCCCTGGTCTCACGAGGTGGCCTGGTGGCGCTTCGCCAGCGAAATTGAAGTGTGGAATGACCACGGCAAGTTTGTCGCCACGATCGCGTCTCTGCCCGTAGCCGACGCAGTCCCGGCCCACGGCGTGCCCATTGGTCCCCGCTCAGTGGCCTGGCGTTCCACTGCGCCCCATACGCTCTTTTGGGTTGAAGCGCTGGATGGTGGCAACCCTGTGGCTGAAGTACCTCATCGCGATCGCCTCATGCGTCTAGAGGCTCCCTTCACAGCGGAGCCCGAAGTCGTTTTCAAGGCCGAGCACCGCATTCAGCCCCAGCGCTGTGGTTGGGGGGCGGACGGCAGCATGCTGATGCTCACCCAGCGCGAGCGCATCCGCCGCTGGCGCTACGTCTGGCTGCTGGATGTAGACAACGGCACATCGCGCCTGTGGTTCGATTTGGACGAGGGCGATCGCTACGGCAGTCCGGGCTTTCCGATGTTTCGCACCTTGCCCAACGGTCGTCAGGTGCTGCGCCAGCAGGGAGATGCGGTCTACTTCAGCGGCAGCGGTGCGACTGACGAGGGCGATCGACCGTTCCTCGACCTGCGCCATCTAGTTACTGGGAAGACTGAGCGCCTGTTCCGCTGCGCGCCCGATCGCTACGAGTACGTGGTGGCCTTCGCCGACGGCGAAAATCGCGTCGTGTTGCGCTCTGAGTCGGCTGTAGATGTGCCCAACTACCATCTGGCCACCTTTAGCCAGCCCATCGAGGCGGCTGAGGGCGAAGCCACCCGCGCCCTGACGCGCCAACCCATCACGCAGTTCGAAGACGCCACCCCCCAGCTGCGCGCGATCGAGAAACGCATTGTGCGCTACGAGCGCAACGACGGCGTTCCGCTCAGCTTTCACCTATATCTGCCCCCCGGATACCAGGAGGGCACACCGCTGCCCACGGTGCTCTATGCCTATCCCATGGAATACTCCGGGGCCGCTACCGCCGGACAGGTTAGCGGCTCAACCCAGCGCTTCATGCGCCTATACGGAGCCTCCCACCTTTACTTCCTACTCCAGGGGTACGCCGTACTCGACCAAACCGCCATGCCGATCCTCGGCGATCCGGAGACCGCCTACGACGCCTTCATCCCTCAACTGGTGGCTGATGCGGAAGCTGCCGTAGCGAAGGCCGTCGAAATCGGCGTGGCCGATCCTGAACGCATCGGCGTTATCGGCCACAGCCACGGCGGGCTGATGGTGGCCAACCTCTTGGCGCATACCGATCTGTTTCGAGCCGGCATCGCCCGCAGCGGCTCCTACAACAAAACGAACCAGCCCTTTGGCTTCCAGGCCGAGCGTCGCCCTCTCTTTGAAGCAAGGGATGTTTACGTTCAGCTCTCACCGACCTTCTTCGCTGACCAGATCAACGATCCGGTTCTCATCATTCACGGTGATGACGACTCCAACCCTGGCACGCCTCCGTTTCAGTCCCAGGTCTTCTATGAAGCCGTGCGCGGTGCGGGAGGCACGACCCGGCTGGTGCTGCTGCCCTTTGAGGATCACGGCTATCGGGCCAGGGAGAGTGTAGAGCACGTGCTCTGGGAGCAGTTCCGGTGGTTCGACCAGTATGTGATGGGGCGCTGAGACGGCTAAGAGGATGTTTGAAAAGTCCTATTTCTTGTAACGAAAGTGGAGATCCCCCCTGCCCCCCTCAAAAAGGGGGGCAGGGGGGGATCAGCCGGTGACTAGAGCTACGGCGATTCACTTTTCAAACGCCCTCTAAAGTCGACGCTCGCTACGGCGAGGAGGTATAGGTGTCCCAGCCCAAAACGATAAGAATTCAAACCTATCGAGCGCTTTTTGCTTTTCGATCTGCCTTTTTCTTTCTTTTGCAATAGATTTCGCCATTCTTAAACTAAGGTTAAATCGTGCCCTAGGCCACACTGTGCGATCGCCTAGTTTCATTTGATCAATAGAGTCACTCACTACACCCTGACCCAGGATCGATCACCTATGGATACTCCTTCCCCCGTAGACGTTGCTGTATCCACCGCTTTAGACAAAGAGCGCACCGCTACCGATATCGAGAGCATTAAGCGGGCGTTTCTCAACAATCTGTTTTATGTGCAAGGCAAGCCGGTGTCGCTGGCCACCCAGCACGATTACTACATGGCCCTGGCGTATTTGGTGCGCGATCGCATGCTGCACCGCTGGAATGGCACCGCCGAGAGCTACACCCAGCACCGCGCCCGCACAGTCTGTTACCTGTCGGCGGAGTTTTTGATGGGTCCGCCGACAGGTAACAACCTGATCAACGGGCCTCTACGAGCCGGCTAGGCAGGCCATGGAAGAGCTGGGCCTCGACTTTAACAAACTGCTGGCCCAGGAGGAGGAGCCAGGTTTGGGGAATGGCGGACTGGGACGGCTGGCGGCCTGCTACCTCGATTCTCTAGCGTCGCTGGAGGTGCCTTCTGTAGGCTACGGCATTCGCTATGAGTTCGGCATTTTTGAGCAAGACCTGCGCGACGGCTGGCGGGTCGAGCGCACCGACAAGTGGCTGCGCTACGGCAACCCCTGGGAGGTGGTGCGGCCTGAGTGGTCGGTGGAAGTCAAGTTGGGCGGCTACACCGAAACCTACACCGACGACAAAGAGCGTTACCGGGTGCGCTGGGTGCCCGATCGCGAGGTGCTGGGCGTGCCCTACGACACGCCGATTTTGGGTTACCAGGTCAACACTGCCAATACCCTGCGCCTGTGGAAAGCCGAGGCGATCGAATCCTTTGACTTTGCAGTGTTTAGCCAGGGCAATTACTACGGCGCGGTCGAGCAAAAAGTCGCCTCAGAAAACATCTCCAAGGTGCTCTACCCCAACGACGAAAAAACTGCCGGCAAGCAGCTGCGTCTAGAGCAGCAATTTTTCTTTGTCTCCTGTTCTCTGCAAGACATGTTTCGCATTTTGAAAGGGCAGGGTATGGCCGTGGAGCAGTTCCACGAAAAGTTTGCCATTCAGCTGAATGACACCCACCCGGCGATCGCCGCTCCCGAACTCATGCGCCTGCTGCTCGACGAGCACGGCCTCGACTGGAGCCTAGCCTGGGAAATTACCCAAAAGACCCTGGCCTACACCAACCACACCCTGCTGCCCGAAGCGCTAGAAAAGTGGCCCGTCAACCTGTTTGGCCAGCTGCTGCCCCGCCATTTGCAGATTATCTACGAGATCAATAACCGCTTCCTTGACCTGGTGCGGATGAAGTTTCCCAAGGATGCGGAGCGGTTGGCCCGCATGTCGCTGATTGACGAATCTGGGGAGCGCTACGTGCGCATGGCTAATCTGGCCTGCGTCAGCAGCCACACCATCAACGGTGTCGCCGCCCTTCACAGCGAGCTGCTCAAAGAAACTGTGCTGCGCGACTTCTACGAACTCTTCCCCGAAAAGTTTTGCAACAAGACCAACGGTGTCACTCCCCGCCGTTGGATGGTGCTCAGCAATCCACGGTTGAGTACCTTAATCACTAGCCGAATTGGCGATCGCTGGATCAAGCACCTGGATGAACTCAAGGCGATCGAACCCCTGGCCGACGATGCCGGTTTCCGAGCCGAGTGGCGGGCGATCAAGCAGGCCGTCAAGCGCGATCTGGCCAGCCGCATCCACAGTCAGCACGGCATTTTAGTTGACCCCGCCTCACTGTTTGATGTGCAGGTGAAACGCATCCACGAGTACAAGCGTCAGCACCTCAACGTGCTGCACATCGTTACCCTCTACAGCCAGCTAAAGCAGAACCCTAATCTGGAGATCACGCCGCGTACGTTTCTATTTAGCGGTAAGGCGGCCCCTGGCTATCACATGGCCAAGCTGATGATTAAGCTGATCACCGCCGTGGGCGACATGGTCAACCGCGACCCCGACCTGCGCAACCAGATCAAGGTGATCTTCTTACCTAACTACAACGTCACCAACAGCCAGCGCATTTACCCGGCCTCAGACCTTTCTGAGCAGATTTCCACCGCAGGCTTTGAGGCCTCGGGCACCGGCAACATGAAGTTTGCCATGAATGGAGCGCTCACCATCGGCACTCTCGACGGGGCCAACGTGGAAATTCGCGACGCCGTCGGCGCTGAGAACTTCTTTCTCTTTGGCCTCACCGCTCCCGAAGTGGTGGCACTCAAAACCGAAGGCTACGATCCCTACAGCTACTACCACCGCCACCCCATGCTCAAGGATGCGATCGACCTGATTGCCTCCGGCCACTTCTCCCACGGCGATGGCGATCTGTTTAAGCCCCTGCTCGACAAGCTGCTATACCACGATCCGTTCATGCTGCTGGCTGACTACCAGGCCTACATTGACTGCCAAGAGACGGTGGGTCGTGCCTACAGCGATGCCGACAGCTGGACACGCATGGCGATTCTCAACTCGGTGCGGATGGGAGGCTTTTCGAGCGATCGTTCCATCGCCGAATATTGCAGCGACATCTGGAAAGTCAACCCCTTCCCCGTCGGCCTGGTGGACTACGGCGAAATCGGTGGGGAATCTGACGGCAAGCTCACCTGCAAGCTGAGCTAACGTTGCCAAAATCGCTAAACTGACTGTCGTTTAAGGGGAGTAGTGGTTTAAGAATAATGACCAGCCGCAATCAACCCTTTACGCTCTTGCATGCGATCGGGGTGATTAAATTGGAGAATAAAAACCGTGACTCTGCCTGCTGCTGTTTGCGGAACAATCGTGGCTCCATCCAACTTAAAGTGCTCTCGCCAGTTCTGAGTTCTGGGGTTGAAAAAAGGAGTGAGTTGATTTGTCTCTGGATCAATAGAGCCGAGATCGGTGCCTTTAGCCCGGTTGCAGTAGGGACAGGCTAAGGCAAGATTCTCTAAAGAAGTTCTGCCACCGTGCTTTTCAGCGATGATGTGCTCCATCTCGAAGGCAAGTAGGGTGACGCTTTGGGGAAAGCGGCAGTATTCACAGCGATCGCCCGCCCGATCAGTTACCTGTTTTCTCAGGGCCGCAGATACGTACGTCCCCATGGCTACTGTAGCTGTGCCAGGGCGTGGGTCTTAGCAAGGCGCACCAGGTGCTCTAGGGTCAAATAGCGCTCTAATTCGACTTCACCCTTAGCAGAAAGTGTCCCAGCTTTGCTCTCGGCCAACAGCTCGCTGACCCGCTCTTGAAACTTTAGGGAGGGGCGCAGGGCTAAAATTTGGTCTGGGGTCGGTTGACTAGCCAGCAGGGCAATAATGTCTTGCTCGTCAAGAAAATTAGAGGAACGCTGCTGAGACTGAAACTCTTGTAAGCCAAGCTCTAGCACCTCTGGTAGTTGAGATTGAAACTGCTCAAGCCGATGGGCTAGATCATCAGGGATTTCAATGGTGATTTGCGCCATGGCAGGTTAGAGGTATGAGCACTACAGCACGATGGATAGTGGTATGAGACGAATAGCTATCGTTGGCACTACCGGCTCGGGTAAGACAACTCTAGCGCGGCGGGTGGCCCAGCGCTGCCTGATTCCCCATATTGAGCTAGATGCCTTGCAGTGGGAGCCAAATTGGACACCTGCGGAGCCTCAAGTCTTTCGCGATCGGGTGAGGTTGGCGTTGAGCGGCGATCGCTGGGTCGTAGACGGCAACTACAGCGCTGTGCGCGACATTGTTTGGCAAAGAGCCGACACGGTCGTATTGCTGGATTACCCGTTCGGGCTGGTGTTGCGGCGACTTTTGCGGCGCACTTGGCGGCGATCGCTCTACCAAGAAGAACTCTGGAACGGCAATCGAGAGACGTTTCGACAGTCGTTTTTCAGCCGCGACTCAATTCTGGTCTGGCTATTGCGCACCTACTGGAAGAAGCGTAAGCAGTATCCCGTCCTGTTTCAGCAATCGGAATATGCTCATCTATCTACCGTGCATCTGCGATCGCCCAAAGCAGCCGAGCAATGGCTATTCTCCTGTGAGCAACATTTGCTGTGAGCCAGACAATCCGTTGGTCTGGCCCACAGCAAATTTAGAGCCTACTCCCACTCGATGGTGCCAGGCGGCTTCGAGGTGATGTCGTAAACGACCCGGTTAACCCCTTCCACCTCGTTGACAATGCGGTTTGAGATTGTCTCTAGCAGGTCGTAGGGCACCCGCGACCAGTCGGCGGTCATGCCGTCTTCACTGCTGACTAGGCGCAGCACAATCGGGTAGGCGTAGGTGCGCTGGTCACCCATCACGCCCACGCTGCGCACCGGCAGCAGCACCGCAAAGGCCTGCCAAAAGTCGTGGTACAGGCCCTGCTTGGCGATCTCGTCGCGCACCACAAAGTCGGCATTGCGGAGAATCTCCAGCCGCTCTTTGGTGATTTCGCCGATGATGCGAATCGCCAAGCCAGGACCGGGGAAGGGTTGACGACGCACGATCTCCTCGGGCAGACCAATAGAGCGGCCCACCTTGCGCACTTCATCTTTGAACAGCTTGCGCAGGGGTTCCACCAGCTTGAATTGCAGGTCCTTGGGCAGACCGCCGACGTTGTGGTGGCTCTTGATTTTCACTGCCACCCGCTCCCCGGTTTTGGGGTCCACATTGGTATCGGCGGACTCAATCACGTCTGGGTATAGCGTACCCTGAGCGAGGTAGTCGAAGGGACCGAGGCGCTTCGACTCTTCTTCAAACACGCGGATGAACTCGTGGCCGATGCGCTTGCGTTTGACTTCGGGGTCAGTGACGCCTTCGACCTGAGCAAGGAAGCGATCGCGCGCTTTAACGTGAATCACCGGAATGTGAAACTGCTCGGCAAACAGCTTCACCAAACGCTCGGGCTCATCTTTGCGCATGAAGCCCTGGTCGATAAACATGCAGGTGAGCTGGTCGCCGATCGCCTGGTGCAGCAAAAAGGCCAGGGTCGACGAGTCTACCCCACCCGAGAGGGCCAGCAGCACGCGCTTGTCTCCTACCCGCGCCCGCACTTCGCGAATGGCGTCTTCCACAAAAGCTTCGGTGGTCCAGGTGGGCTGACACTCGCAAATGTGGTACACAAAGTTGCGAATCAGGGCAATGCCCCCTTTCGAGTGCACCACCTCGGGGTGAAACTGCACCCCGTAGAGCTTGCGAGCGTGGTCAGCGACAGCGGCGCAGGGGGTGTTGTGGGTGTGGGCCAGCACCTCAAAGCCATCGGGGAGGCGAGTCACCGAGTCGCCGTGGCTCATCCACATAGTGGTGGCGTCTTCAACGTTGGTGAGCAGGTCGGTGGGGTCATCGATGAAGAGATCGGCCTTGCCATACTCGCCCCGCTCGGCGCGCTCGACCTGACCGCCGAGCTGCTGCACCATCAGCTGCATGCCGTAGCACACCCCTAGCACCGGAATGCCCATATCCCAAATGGCGGGGTCGCAGTGGGGGGCGCCGTTGTCGTATACCGAGTTGGGCCCACCGGAGAAAATAATACCCTTGGGGTTGAGCTGCTTAAGCTGCTCGGCAGTGGTGCGGTAGGAGAGCACCTCCGAGTACACCTCGGTTTCGCGAATGCGACGAGCGATCAACTCAGAGTATTGAGAGCCAAAGTCTAGAATCACCAGCATTTGGCGGTTGAGATCTGGGAGCGAGGCTTCCCCAATGTCAGCAGTGGATTCGGTTTGAAGGGTCACGATTGGTTAATCCTGCAGGTGATAGTGAATTCGAGTGCGGTGCGATCAGGGTTAGGCGTCTACTGGCCTAAAAAGTTGAGGGTACCTAAGGATGCCATAGGATACGCATTCTACAAATGCTGGGGTGAGACGGATTACCAAGCCAAGGTTGGCTTGGCTCTGAGACAACTAAACTCAATAACCCTGAATGCTTTTGGGGTAAGAAACGTCTAAAAATGGCAGCCGCGCCTTGCCCGAGCACGGCAAAAGGAATAGATAAGTAAAAGACTGCTATAGGATTTTTGTAAAAAAATATTCCTTCTAGTCTATCAAAACTTGATTGAACAGAGTCTGGCTGCGATCGCTTCTAGCCACGATCTGCCGCTGGCGATCAAACACCATTGACCCCACCGTTAGAGAGCTGCCTGTGTGGGCATGGACGTAGGTAGCAGCCCGCTCGTCAATGCGCTCTACCATGTGCTGATAGACACGCTGGACCAGCTCGCCATCCTGCCCTCTCAAAATTTCTAGTCCGGCCTCCACCGTTTTGGCGTTGAGAATCTCTTGAATTGTGGGCAGCGGCACATCCTGCCCAGCGCAGCAGGCGGCGAAGATCTCTTGACGACCGTCGGCAACGTGGTGGTGGGTGTGAAAGATCCCCCCGGCCAGCTTGATTAGCTTGCCGTGATACCCCAGCAGCAGCACCCCAGCCACCCCCAGCTGCCCTGCCTCCACCAGCATTGGCCCTAGCCAGTTGGCGGTTTTCACCCGGCAATCAGGGTTGATCCCCAGCTTCACCGCCAGATCCAGCCCGTTTTCGCCCAGGCAAAACACCAGGTAAGCGTGCTGAGCAGCCTTGTCCCGCAGGATTTCTCTCGATTGATCGAGCTGCCCTGGTGCGCTGAGAGGTTCAGAGATACCGGCGGTACCGAGCAGCGAAAGCCCTTCTACTACCCCAAAGGCAGCATTGGAAGTGCGTTCTGCCAGGGCGCGACCCTCGGGCAAGATAACCGTGACGCGGAGGGTCTTTCCTGGCGGCAGTAGGGGGGTTAAGTGGTGGGTAATTAACGCTTGGGCGTAGCGATAGATGGCTGGTGCCCCATCTCGATCGCGCTGTCTGCCGATGCCCTCGCCCCCCTCTAGCTGAATGGGGTCAGTCTGATCGTCATCCCCCCAGGCCACCACAGACCAGAGTGGGGTATGGCGGGTGAGATCTAAATTGTCGCCGGGATCGCTGTGGGTAATAGCTAATACTGAGCCATCGGGGAGGGGGGCGAGCTGAGCAATGGGGATGTCAGCGGGACGGGGCGGATTGAGCAGATCGAGGGTGATGAGCTGGGGTCGATCGCGACTATCCACCAGTTGCCGTAGGGCAGCCACTGCCCCAGCGCAGGCAAATACTGGCAGCGTATAGCCAGAGCGGGGAGAGGACAAAGCAGAATTCATGGCGCACCGTCGGTCGTCGAGGTGGGCCAGAGGGGGAGGGCCTGAACCTGCTCTAGGGTAAGGTCGAGGTAGGTGGTGCCTTTGCTGACGCTACCCTCTACGGGGTCTTGGCCAAAGTAGCCGCGATCGCCGTCGTGGGCGTGGGGGCCGCTAGCGATCGCCTCATACTTGCCGGCCCGTAGCGCTCGGTTATAGGGCGAGCCCACCGTCCAACCCCAGCGCGAGGGAAACAAAATCAGCCCCAGGTTATCAATGCGATCGCCCTGACCGTGGAAGTGGTAGACCTGCTCAATTGAGTCAAAGCCCTCCTCACCGTCAAAGACACCACCAAAGGAGAGCACCGTGACCTCAACCGACAGCCACTCTTTGAGATAAGGAGCTGCCCCAAGGGCGACCTGGGCTCCACCGCTAGTGCCCGCCAGCACCAGCTGAATGGGTTCCTCGCTCTCCAGAGAAACGGCCTCTGTTGCTGCCATACGCTCTAGAATGGTGGCCGCCGCCCCCCGGTTATAGGCCTGTCCGTAGCGGTTATCGGCGGAGAGAGCTAGCCGCCACAGGTTGCGAATTTTAATCACCAGGCGGGCCAGGCTGTCTTCCTGGCCGGGGCGCTCGCTGAGCTGCCACAGCCAGCGAAAGAGAGGCTGACTACCGACATTGTCACTCACTGCCGAGTAGGGAAACACCCCTCGCACCACAACGCAGCCAGGCACCGCTGCCGCCATCTGGTTCAAAAAGGCCTCTTCCCCTGGGTCGAGGTCAACATCGGCGACATTGCCCACCCCAGCCAAAAATACTAAATAGCACTGTGCTCCTCCCTCGGTCGTCGTGGTTCCATCAGGCAGGCTGGGGCGCTGCTCGGCCAGGCCGTTGCCATCCCGCAGCCACCAGGACAGGGTGCTAATCGGAGAGATTGTTCCCCAGGCCAAGAAGAATATTCCCAGGGCAGCCAACAGCTTACTGGTGTCGCCCAGCGATCGCGATATCAGAGTTTGCAGCAGAGATTTCATTGGTAGCGGCCCCAGGGGTAGACTGGGCCAGGCGATAACGGACACATTCTATGGGCCAGCGGCAGACAAGCAGGGGGCTACGGCGGGTGCTAGCCGATGCCCTAACGCTAAACCAAGACTTTTATGAGCACAGCCACCGCTACCTAAAAGCGGCACGGTTTGCCCAGGGCATTGTTGGGCTCGCCGCCCTCTCCCACGGGTTGGGCAGCGGCCTCATTTTACTGCTTTACCGCCCTTCTCTGCCGCAGCTGGTGGCTGGGGTGTTGATCAACAGCCTGACTGTGTTGGCTGGGTACTATTTTTGGACCTACGCGCTTTGGAAGATCAACACCTATCTAGCACCAACCACGCCTCCCTACCGAGAATTGTCGATCGCGGTAGGGTTTGCCTACACCCCACAGGTGCTGAATCTACTGACAGTGATTCCGCTGTTGGGGCGACCGATCACGCTGGCCCTAGCGGGATGGACACTGCTGGGGGCGATCGCCGCTGTCCGCGCCGGGCTCAACATTGGCCTGGTCAAAGCGGCCCTGCTAGCGGGTACGGGCTTTACCCTGGTGCAGGTGGGCATTGGCCTGGTGCAGGCGGGCGTGCAAAACTGGGTGGCCTGATCCGGGAAACGGTGAACAGGTGCAAGGTGTCGGGTCCAAGGAATGACCTAAACCTTGTACCCAACACCTTAGACCTTCAACCCTGATTTACCCCTCTCCCGTGATTGACAGCGCATCAACCCAGATGCGCGGGCACAGACCGCCGGGGGTAATTTCGGCCTCGGGCTCGATGTGAACGATCGCCTTGAGCAGCTCGCGGAAGTCCCCCGCTACGGTGGCCGACTCAATGCTGGTGCGATCGCCCCCATTCACCAACCACCCATCAAAGGGCAGCGAGAATGATCCCTGCAGCGCATTGACCCCGGCGTGGAGCGCCTGCAAGTCGTCGATGAAAATCACGTTCTCGGCAGTTGCCAGGCTGAACTCAGTCGAGGCTTCGACCCCTGGCAACACCTGGTAATAGCTGGGGCCAACGGAAACCTTCGCGCCAATGCTGGCGTGGCCCGTAGGGCTAGCCCCCATGCGCTTGGCCGTGCCCGCGCTGTGCAAAAACTGAGTCAGCACACCCTGCTCAATAATCGGCACCCGCCGAGTGGGGGTGCCCTCGCCGTCAAAGGTTTCGGCGCTGACATTCTCGGGGTGCAGGGCATCGTCGTACACCGACAGCAGCGGCGACGCCACCACCGTCCCCAGCGAATTTACCGTGGACAGGCTGCGGTTATCCAGCACGCTCTGAGCGTTATACAGGTTTGAGAACGCCCCCAGCAGACTCAAAAATGCTTCCCCAGAAAACACCACCCGGTACTTACCCGAGGTCACTTTGTTGTAGTCGAGGTGGCTGATGGTTTTTTCCGTGGCTTCCTTCAGGCAGCCCTCAATATCGAGCAGAGGCAGGCCCCGGTTTACCCGCATGGCCCCGGCAGAGCGAGGTTTGCGGCCCTCCTGTTCGGTTTTGCTATAGAGATACAGCGAGGCGTAGGAGCGGGCCTCCTGGCGCAGCGCCCCAGCGCTGTTGAGGTAAAAGCGATCGATGCTGCGCTGAGATAGGCCATTATAGGGCACGCTGGCGATCGCCGGGTGGGCCGCTAACAACTGCTTCTCGGCATCGACCAGGGTCGAAATTAAGTCTCCCACCGGGGCTGGCGGCACCGTTTCCACCTGCACATCGGCAGTGGGAGCAACGGCTTCAGGGCTAAAGTCGGGAATGTGGTCATCGACTCCAAAGGCGCTTGCTTCCTGGGCCGTTTGCAGCGCCAAATCCATGCCCAGCGGGTCGACGTCGCTGGTGGAGGTCACCCCCACCTTGCCGTCCGGGTTCCACACCCGCACAATCACGCTGGAGCGGTTCGAGGCCTTGACCTGCTTGGGGTCGCCCTTATCAACCTGCACGCTGGTTTCGTCTACAGAAGACCCGTACACGTCGTATTTAACAATGCCGAGCTTCTTCGCGCTCGACTCGGCGTAGGCGGCGATGTCTTGGATGGTGGGCATGGGGGTAGGGGGTGGATGGGTGAGGGGTAGGGGGTGGATGGGTTGGGGAGGTAGAGAGGATGAGGGGGTGGGGGAGAGCTGCGATCGCCGCAGGTTTTCCAGCTGAGATAGTCTTTTGAAAAAGACTGAGGGTTCAGTTCGCTTAGAGGAGCAGAGGGTTTACTTCCTCATCTCCTTATTCCCTCACCATCCTCATCATCTTCTAGCGTCCGCCGACGGTGATCGAGTCAACCTTGAGGTGCGGCTGACCTACGGTGACGTAGATGCTGCCGCTGATGGAGCCGCAGAAGCCTGCCGCCAGATCTAGGTCATTGGAGCACATAGAGATCTTGTCCATGATCTCGGTGGCTTCGCCGATCAGAGTCGCGCCCTTGAGAGGTTTGGTGACTTTGCCGTTCTCAATTAAGTAAGCCTCAGAGACAGAAAAGTTAAACTGGCCGGTAGGGCCAACGCTGCCGCCGCCCATCTGCTTGCAGTAAATGCCTTTCTCGACTGAAGCGAACAGCTCATCCAGCGAGTAATCGCCAGGGGCGATGTATGTATTGCGCATCCGGCTGGCGGCAGCATAGGTAAAGCCCTGACGACGACCGCTGCCGGTGCGGGGATGGCCGGTGCGCATGGAGCCAGCGCGATCGCTCAAAAAGTTCTTCAGAATGCCGTTCTCAATCAGCAGGGTGCGCTGGGCGGGCATGCCCTCATCATCCATGTCAATGGTGCCAAAGGCGTCAGTCGTCAGCCCTTCATCCCAAGCGGTAAGACTTTCGTGGGCGATCTTTTGGCCTTTTTTGTCGATGAAGGGGGTAGTGCCCCGCTCAATTTGGGTGGTCTCCAGCAGGTGTCCACAGGCTTCGTGGAAGATCACGCCGCCAAACTTGTTGGCCATAATCACTGGATAGCTGCCTGACTCGACGTAGTCGGCATAGAGCATCTTGCCAGCAGATTCAGCCACATCGGCGGCGGCGGTGGTGTAATCCCACTGGCGCAAAAAGGCCGGGTCGCTGGTATCGCCCGCCCGCTGGCCGATGGAGGAGCGATGCTCGCCGTCGGCGCACAGTAGGTTATAGCCCACCGACTGGGTGAGGCGAATGTCGCGGGCAAAGGTACCGTCGCTGGCGGCCACCAGCACCTCCTGCCAGTCGCGGAAGTAGACGGCGCGGCGTGACTGCACATGATTGGCCTTTTGGCCCAAGGCACCGTTGGCGGCCAGCAGCACGTCGCCCATTTCCTGCATTGAGCTGCACTGGCTCAGCCAGTCGTCTTTGCCTTTGGCGGTAGCGTAGTCGCGCAGCAACTCTAAGTTAATTTCGGCCAGGTTGGTGTGGGGGCCAGGTAGGGTGAGCCCCATAATGGCGAGGGCTTTGTCGAGGGCAGCCTTGAGGCCATTGAAGGTGAGGTCGTTGGTGCTGACATAACAGTCGGCTTGGCCACGAAACACGCGCACCCCGGCACCGGTCACCAAGCGGGGCGATAGGCTAGTGATAGCGTCGTCTTCGGCCTGGCAGCTAATGTAGTTGTTGCGCTCTAGGAAAAACTCAACAAAGTCGGCCCCAGCGGCGCGACCTAGCCCAAGCAGGGTCGATAGGGTAGCCTCCCAGGCGCTGTCGAAGCGATCGCGAGGGGCGGCATAATCCCGCTGAAGTAGGTCATTAGTCTTAAGCAGCGGGGTTGGGAAGGGTGCAACCGTCATGCCAGTGAATCCTTGGTGGGGTGAGGGATCGTCCCGTTGGAACCTTCATAGTCTAACAAACCTGCCGAATTGAGGCCGAGCAGGACTGCCTGCAGACGGGCAGTGCGCAGCAATGCTGGCTCGACAGTCTAGATCAACTGTTAACCTCTGTTGCCGAAAAATTAAATATTGTTGAAAGCTGTAACCATAAAATGGCTGTGCTAAGATAGCTCAAAGATTAAGAAAAACAAAAGTTTTTTGTTTTTCGCGGCTCTGTTACACCTTGCCTCCAGCTTTTGTAGGCTAGAGTTTTGGGCAGACCTCAAAATCCTCACTCACAAAGCCAATCCCTTACGTGCTCTGTTGACCACGGGCGGAATGCCTCTCTAGCAGCTTCTAGTGTCGACTAGCCTGCACCCTTAGGCCCCAACAAGGAGATAGTCCTGTGGTTTTGCAAACAACAGCTCCCGTGTCAAACCCTGTGCAGTCTCAAGTACCCCTGGTGCTAGTTGTCGATGACGACGACGATAGCCTGACGCTAATGGCCTACATACTAGAGCAGCTCTCTTGCCAGGCCTGCTTTGTGGCCGATGGTTTTGCCGCTCTGGCAGCGGCTCAGCAACATCATCCCACCCTGATATTGTCCGATATCCATCTGCCTGAGGTAGATGGCTACAGCTTACTGCGTCAGCTGCGAGCCGACGACAACACCCAAAACATTCCGGTGGTCGCCGTGACTGCTCTAGCGGGTAGCGACAACCGACACAAGATCTTAGCGGCTGGGTTCGACGACTACATCAGCAAACCCTTTTTGGTGAAATCTGTCGAACAGCTCGTCGGTCGCTTTATCGGTTTAGGACAGCCCGTTGGCTGAGCAGGGCTAAGGCTAAGACGCCTTAGCAGCGGGACGAATCTCTGGCGGGCCAGACAAAATGATGACGATGCCGGTGCGCCCTGTCTCCAGGGTTGCGTCGGTCATGATGTCGACCACTTTGCGATCGAGGGCCTGCTCAGTAATTTCAATAATCTGAGGGCGAAGAGCCATCGATAGGTCAGCCCGCACCTGTTCGGCGAGGGCTGTATCTCCGGTTTCGACCAGAAGCTGTTCAGGCTTAGTGACCGAATCTTCGAACACTAGCAGCAGCTTGTCATCAATCAGCTGGCAGGTGATTTTGCCGATGGCATGATTGAGCTGTTCGCGGTAGAGCCGCTGGAATTGCTGAGTTAAGTGACGCTGAATCTGACCGGCCGTTGGCAGCAAAGTGGAAGGAGTGGTGTCCATAGAACGCTTTAAAGTTGACAGTCGACTATAGGCCCTGCTTCAAGGGTATAGCCAACTGTGAAACTATTGAAGCAGGGCTCAGTTTGCTTGGCACCGGACATACCCAGAGCGCTACCTAGGTTACAAGCCCTGATCGCAAGGCGCGCACGGCAGCCTTAGTGCGATCGTCTACTCCTAACTTGTTGAGAATGCTGCGCACGTGGGTCTTAACCGTGCCAACGGTGATGTAGGAGCGCTCAGCAATCTCAGCATTGCTGCACCCACCCACAATCAGCTCTAGAATTTCTAGCTCACGCTCAGTCAGCGGGTAGGATTCTAGAATTTGCTCAAATTCAGGCTCGATCGCCTCAATGGAGACAGTGCGGTTGCCGATGGCCATGGCCCCTGCGGGGGTTTTGCGCACCTGGCGCAGCACCACACTGGCCACAGCAGGGTCAATCCAGGAATTTCCCTCGTGGGTTTCACGCACCGCCACAATTAGGTCGTCAAGCTCGGTCTGCTTCATACAGTAGGAATCGGCGCCGGCAGCAAAGGCAGCCATAACTGCGGCTTCGCTATCGTGCATGGTGAGCATCAGCACACGGGTGGGGTTGCCCTCAAGGCCGCTCTGGTTCTGGCGCAGTCGCTCTACTAGCTCAATGCCATCGATGTCGGGCAGGCCAATATCGACGATGGCGATATCAGGGCGCTCGGTCTCAAGCAGGCTCAACCCGCGAGCACCGTTGGCGGCTTCACCCACAACCGTCATGTCAGGCACCCGCTGCAGGGCTGCCTTGAGGCCTAGTCGAGTAAGGTCGTGGTCTTCAATGAGTACAATGCGAATGTCTGTCATTAGATGGCCTCCTAAACGAGGCATTAGAAACGGTTGTGGGCGGCTCGTCATCGCCCAGGGTGCCATGATTATGGACTAACTATAGGGCATCAGCACATACCCTTGGGCAGACCTAGGTTACGCAAGGTCTATATCCCCAGACAGACTTTGCTCTACCAAAGGGTTATGGGTCAAAATCTCCTGCGAAATCAATACTTCTCACGATAGGGATAGAGCCATGGTTGAGTACTGGCAGTCTTTGCTATCGGGGCCCTACATTCCCCACGGGCACTGCTATCTGTGGCAGCCTGGCCTGGTGTGGCTGCACCTGCTGTCAGACGCGCTGATTGCGCTGTCGTACTGGATGATTGCGGGAGCCCTGGTTTATTTTGTAAAGCGGCGGCCCGATGTTCCCTTTAGGCCATTGTTTTGGCTGTTTGCGACCTTTATTGCGGCCTGCGGTGCTACCCACCTGCTCGCGGTGTGGACGCTGTGGTTTCCCACCTATTGGGTGTCGGGGACGATGAAGGCGCTGACGGCACTGGTGTCGCTGGCCACGGCGATGGAGTTGGTGCCTCGGCTGCCGTCGGCCCTGGCCCTGCCCAACGCCACGCAGCTCATGGATATGAACCGGGCGCTGCAGGATGAAATTGGCGATCGCAAGCAGGCCGAAGCCAGCCTGCGCACCGCTGAGCAAGAGGTGCGCCAGCTCAACCAGACCCTAGAAGACCGGGTGCAGCGTCGTACAGCCCAGCTCGAAGAGGCGAAGCAGCAGATCGAAACGTTGCTAGAGCAAGAGCGCCAGGCCCGCATTACCCTGCAAAGCACTACTACCAACCTGCAGGAGACGGCGGAGCGCCTCAATCTGGCCCTCAGCGCCGCCCAGATGGGCTCCTGGGATTGGCAGCTCGACACCAACATTCAAGTCTGGTCGCCGCAGACTGAGCGCATTATGGGCTTTGAGCCCGGCACGGTCTCCCACACCGCCGAGGTTTGGGCTGAACGGGTGCACCCGGAGGATTTGCCGAGAATCCAGGCGTTGGTGGAGGATGCGATCGCTACCCAAACCGAGTTTGTGGGGCAGTACCGCATGCACTGGCCCGATGATACCTGGCACTGGGTCAGCGTCTATGGTCGCGTGGTGTCGGTTAAAGATGGGCGCGCCCAGCGCCTGGTAGGCGTAGTGCAAGATATCACCGTCGCTAAGCAGGCCGAGCTAGATTTGCAGGCCAGTGAACGGCGGTTTCGGGCTGTTTTTGAGCAGGCGGCCGTGGGCATGGCCCGCCTTGACTGGCAAGGGCATTGGATTCAGGTGAACCAAAAGTTCTGCGATATTTTGGGCTATCGGCCCGAGGAGTTAATCAATCGCTCCTTTCAATCGATCACCTATGAAGCCGATCGCCAGCAAGATGAGTATTACTACCAGCAGCTGCTCACCGAGCACACTCCCTGCCAGTTTGAGAAACGCTACCTCCGCAAGGATGGCACTCCCCTTTGGACATTGGTTACAGCATCGGTCGAAAGCGATGAGGCCGACCGCCCCTTAGCCTTCATTGCCATCGTCGAAGATATTGAAGACCGCAAGGCAGCCCAAGAAGAGCTCCTGCACCGGGCTGACGAGATGGCCAACACTAACCTGATGCTGGCCCACACCACCGCCATGCTAGAACAGCGCAACGCCGAGCTTGACCAGTTTGCCTACGTGGCTTCCCACGATCTGAAGGCGCCGCTGCGGGCGATCTCTAACTTGGCTGACTGGATCGGCGAAGATTTAGAAGGGCAAATCCCGGCCGAAAACCGCCGTCAGCTCGACCTGTTGCGCAGTCGCGTCCAGCGGATGGAAGCTCTGATCAACGGCCTGCTGGAATACTCGCGGGTGGGCCGTCGCCAGCGCAGCATGGTAGCCGTAGACCTGAACCTGCTGCTAGACAACGTGATCGATTCTCTCGATCCGCCGGAGCAGTTTCGAGTGGAGGTGCCAACCGATTTACCCACCCTCTATAGCCACAAAACGGCCCTAGGGCAGGTGTTTGCCAACTTAATCAACAACGCCATCAAGCATCACCACTGCGCTGGCGAAGCTTGCCCAGAGGGCGATCGCGGCACCGTGCGCATTACCTGGCAAGATCAGGGCCAATGGCTCGAGTTTGCGATCGCTGACGACGGCCCCGGCATTGCTCCTCAATATCACGACAAAATTTTCACCATTTTTCAAACCCTCAAGGCCCGCGACGACTTCGAAAGCACTGGCGTCGGCCTAGCGGTGGTCAAAAAGATCGTCGAAGCCGAAAATGGACGCGTGTGGCTCACTTCTGCCGTGGGCGAAGGCACGACATTCTACTTCACCTGGCCCTTCATCAAAACTCCGCCCGCCCAAGTTAATGAAGACCCGGCAGGCCCTAACTCATAGCCCTGTAGCGATTGAGCTGCGCTAGTGACAGCGAAAGGAAGCCATTCAGCGATCGCCTATGTGCAGCAAAATGAAACCGTAAGCAGCGATCGAGCTTCACCCTGCCTTGATTCCCGCGTTCTTCTAGGCGGCCTGTCTTGCCGCCGACAATTAAAACGAGTTTCTGCGATCGCTTCGTTAAGATAACAATGCCCTCAGCGTTGAGATCTCTGTGACCCAGCCGCCCCCTAGCCCAGACCCACAGCCCGATCCCCAGCTTGAGCCCCTGACCCGAGTGCAGGTGCTGGTGGCGATGGGCGTAACAGCGGTGGTGCTGCTGCTGATTTCTAAAGCCTGGCTGTACTTTGACCCGGCAGAACTGATGCCGGTGCAGCTGACTTGGACCGATGGTCTGCTGGGAGTGGGATTGGGGTTAGCGATCACCGTGGCCAGCGGCGTGGTTTATCGTCTGTGGCCCGCCTACCGCCAGAGTGCGGATACCTACCTGACCCTGGTGCTGCAACCCTTGCAGTGGCCCGACATAATCTGGCTGGGGCTGCTGCCGGGACTGAGCGAAGAACTGCTGTTTCGAGGGGTGATGCTGCCCGCGATCGGCATGAACACCCTGGGCATTGTTGTGTCGGCAGCCAGCTTTGGGGTGCTGCACCTGAGCAGTTTGCAGCAGTGGACCTACGTGGTGTGGGCCACGGCCATTGGTCTGGTGCTGGCGATCGGGGCAGTGCTAACGGGCAACCTGCTAGTGCCGATCGTGGCCCATACGGTGACAAATTTGGTCTCTAGCGTTGTGTGGAAGCTGCGGCAGCAGAGCACGACGGCGTGATTTGGAATTTCGGGGTCTAAGGTTCAGGGAGCACCCCTAGACCCTATACCTTGAACCCTGCACCACACACCCTATCCTCCCTCTTGCATGCAGTTGTCAGGGCTTCTTAGCAATGTCAACAGAAATCGAGTTTTGGTATACCGTTATCCAAAAATTCTGTTTATTCTGTCTGAAGAGCATAGCGCTGGGCGCACCCTCGACTTTGCTCGCGCAAATATATAAGCCGGTAGAGCTTGATTCGGCTGTGAATTGTCTACCTTGGCAGAGTAGTTCTTCGCTCACTAAGCGACAGAACCAGTGTGTTTTTGCGATTAAGCTAACCCCACTGAACCTTAGCCCTGATTGGGATGTGAGCAGGTTGTTGATGGATTGCAGCGCTATTCAGTTTAAGTACGCTAATCAGTTTTCTGCTGAGGATTTAGATCAGCTGGTGAGGCTGTTTCAGGCGGCGGCGTTTTGGGCCAAAGATCGCACCCGGGAGGATATGGAAACGGCGATCGCCCACAGCTACCCCGTCGTTACCGCTTGGGATGGCGCTACGCTGATTGGCTTTGCCCGCGCCACCTCCGACGGCGTCTTTCGAGCCACCATTTGGGATGTGGTGATCTCGCCCGACTACCAGGGCGGCGGGCTAGGTCGCAGGCTGGTTGAAACCCTGGTGGCTCACCCCCGCATGAGCCGAGTCGAGCGAGTGTACTTAATGACGACCCATCAGCAGGGGTTTTACAAGCGCATTGGCTTTGAAGAAAACGCCTCGACCACAATGGTGCTTTACAACAGTGCCGAGATCGAGATGCTGCCTTCCCTCAACCATCCCGCTGAAGCACCTGCCGAAATCACGGTTGGTTAAGAACTCGCCCCCGGCCCATAACTCCTCTGAGGAGTAAGGTAAGCTACCATTTTATAGGCGGCTCCGGGGTGGAGCCGATATTTATTAGGCCAAAAATTCAATGCACCAAACCCAGGATCTTCACGTTGTTGAGACTCGCCCTCTAGTCAGCCCAGCGCTGCTGCACCACGAGTTTCCGATGTCGGCAGAGGCGGCAACGCTAGTGGCTGAAGCACGCGATCGCATTCGCCACATTCTCTACAACGAAGACCGTCGCCTGCTCGTCATCGTCGGCCCCTGCTCAGTGCACGATATCGACGCCGCCTATGAGTATGGCCAAAAGCTGGTCAACCTGCGCCACGAGCTCTCGGGCCAGCTCGAAATCATCATGCGGGTTTACTTCGAGAAACCGCGTACCAACGTCGGCTGGAAGGGTCTGATCAACGACCCTCACCTCGACGGCAGCTACGACATCAACACCGGCCTGCGCCTAGCCCGCAAGCTGCTGCTCGACCTGGCCCACCTAGGGCTGCCTGCCGCCACCGAGCTGCTCGACCCGGTGACGCCGCAGTATATTGCCGACCTGATTGCCTGGACTGCGATCGGCGCTCGCACTACGGAGAGCCAGACTCACCGCGAGATGGCCTCGGGCCTTTCGATGCCCATCGGCTTTAAGAACAGCACCGATGGCAGTCTGCAAGCCGCGATGAATGCCATGGTGGCCGCCAGCCGCCCCCACCACTTTTTGGGCATTAACCAGAGCGGTCTGGCTAGCATTGTCACCACCACTGGCAACCCTGACGGACATTTAGTGCTGCGGGGCGGCAAAGATGGTCCCAACTTTAGCGCCGACCATGTGGTCAAAGCCGCTGAAGAAATGGCTAAGCTTAAGCTCAACCACCGCATGATGGTTGATTGCAGCCACGCCAACGCCAATAAAGACCACAACCGCCAAACTAATGTGTTGGATGACATTGCAGCCCAGGTGCGCGACGGCTCACGCCACATTCTCGGGGTGATGATCGAGAGCCATCTGAAGGCAGGCAGTCAATCGATCCCCGACAATTTGCGGCAGCTCACCTACGGCCAGAGCATCACCGATGCCTGTGTTGACTTCGACACTACCGCCGCAATGCTGCGGAAGTTGGCTAGCGCAGTAGAGCCATCGCTGCAAACCGCACCTCTCAGTTAAGCTAAATTATCCATAAGTTGGGCCACTGCCTTAGTTGGCTGCCCCGATGTGCGAACCCCTACAACTTTGTGAATGGCGTTGTTGAATTGAGGCGCGAATTTTTTGCAGGGGCGAGCAGTCGTTTGCCCCTGCAAAAGGTCAAACTTTTGGATTCATCCTTGCACTCAGCAATTTCACAAATCGTCGGTCTACCTCATTAGGGTATTTGCCCAAACACCTTAATCTGCGTAACCCAAACTCAATAGAACGAACAGGAAAAAGTTTGTGGTTAGCGCTACTGAACCAATGCCGCTGCCCAGGGAGAGAAACTTTCTAATGGATTGATTGGTGTACAGCTTAAGCAAAATAGCAGCGGCAACTGCTAGAGCAATCGAAATGGCTGTAGCAAGCCACATTAGTGGATACCCCTGCTGAACCAAGGCATTGTCTGATAAACCTAAAAAAGAGAGCACATGGTGTGAATTCCACATCAAAGACTGCCAACAGAGACTAAAGATCCCAGCACTGATGCCAATGCTGATTAGAATCCTGGTGAATTGATTCAACCTTTGCCAAAGCAGAAAGCGGTGGCCAGAGCTGTTCCGGCACCTAAGGCGATCGCTCCTCCATTGACAACCCAATCCCAAGTGTTAGGCGTAAATCCGTACGGCGTTACCAAGTCGTACTGCACACGACCGAGGAAACCCCAAACTAAGTGATACACGCCGAATCCACAGGCAAGACTTGTAAAAGCTTTGCTCAATTTCCCGGGTTTCACCCAGGTCGAAAACGCAGCAATAATACCTGCTCCAATAGACAGAGCTGCGCTAATCCACATGATACGTAGTTCACCTAACTGCATGAGAGCATTGATTCCCCAATAGTCTTGCTTGACAGCCTGTAGTTGCTGAGAGCTTAATCCTAGATCGGTAATCTCATATATATCGGACAATATAGGGGCATAGGTTTGCCCTGTTTTTTGACAGTTAAGCGATCGCCCATCATACAAAGCACGACAATCACTAAAGTAGTATTGATTGTCGTTTCCTTTAGTTAGGCTAAGGTCTAGCGAACGATTTTGAATTTTTGTTTGGCACTGAAATTGCTGTTCTGTTTCTGTGCAAGTAAAACTCTTATTGGGCAAGTGAACGACAGCGCTGTCTTCGCCTCTAATGGCTGCACTAGCAAAGGGGGTGGTGCTAGGCACACTTGGAGCATTAGACAGAAGTAAAAATAGAAAAGCACCGGCTAGTGCTATCCATAAACTGGATAAAAATCTTGATAGAAATAATACTGCTCTACGCATTGCTCTTGATCCCCCAAAAGTTGGGCTGCTTGTATAAGTAAAAAGCCTTAATTAAACGATGGTGAAGGATGTGTTGCGGCAGTGATCAACACCAGCTGAAGCTAACTCACACACTGCTAGAGTCAGTTTCGGTGTATCACCCGCGGCGATGACGCACCCTAAGAATAATTAGGTCTGCTTAATATAGATGTTCCCCACAATCTAGAAGTTTCAAGCAACCGGCCTGGAACAGGCTACTTCATTCAATCTTTAAAGCTGTGAACCGTTCAGAAGAAGCGAACCTGTTGGGGCTTAGGAACTGTGGCTCTATTTATACTGCAAAAGACTGGTTAGCTGGCGGAATAAACGGTCTCTGAGTTGGCAACCAAACGCCAGCGGGGGCATTAACCCTAAAAAGATTTGAGCATCAGCAGCACAAAGCCTGTGCCGTAGAGCCATGGCAGCGCAACCAAGCCAAAGACAACTGGTTGCGGCGACCGGCCATACGCTATTGCCACGCCGACCCCAGAGACGACAAACATGACGGGAACCAGTAGCGCGGCGACCAGAAGTAAGTTGACCCAGGGCACTTTCATATTTGCGATGCTAATAATGCTCGCTACGGCAAACAGAGCGCCAAGCACGGTTCCTGCGACACATACCAAGCTGTTGATAATGACAGGTAGGGGCATCTTGGAACCTCCGGGCAATGAAGCCGGTGATGAAACGGCCGCAAGCCGCAAATCATAGCAGGGGCATCATCCCAGTTTTAGGCTCTCGGGTTCATGCTCATTCTCGCACTGTAGCTGCACTGTGAGACTGCGGCGCTGGTTCTCCTGGGGTTTTAGCACCGCCGCTGTGCCGTTGCGACAGGCCTCTTCTAGATCAGAGGGGAGAGTCGTGCAGGGTTCTACCACAACCACATAGTGGCCCTGCCACCCACCATAGCTCTGAAACATCCACACATAGGGAAAGTCGGCTTGATCAAAGGTCATCAGCAAGGACGACTGGCTGCGCTGATGACGAATACCGCAAAACCCTTGCGCTAGCTCAGACGTGTAGTAAAACTCTCGAAGCTGCGACGAAGGTGGCGGCATAATCCGCAGATCAACCGCTTCGCCACTCGCATCGATCGCATGAGGAAAACGCGTTTTGCCCGGCTGGCCAATGATTTTGCTGAACTCTAAAAACGCCGGTTCGACCCAGCAGTCGGGCAGTGATATTTCGTCGCCAGCTTCGATCGCGATCGCAGCATGGTGCTTAAACAAAAACGGAATCTCGGCTTCAGACTGATTTTGAAACGAGTAAATCAGTCTGGCCTCTGGCTTTTCGGCATCGAGCTGAATCGTTTTTTCGACCCGCACGGGCACGGTTTGGCACTGGTACCCCAGCTTCAGGCTGAGGGGTGAGCTGTCCAAAATTTCCCATCGCTGCGACCATAGCTCGCCGTGGTCAGCCAAATCTCGTCCCTGAAACTCTCCAGCGGCATCGTTAGGGAACACCTCATCCCAGCCGCCTGTCCACTCATCGTCAAAAGAAGCTCCAACGGCTAGCGATCGCGTTGCTTCAGGCGCGTAGCCAGCTGGGTGCCAAAGCCAGGCATGCCCCGTTTGCAGGTCTTCTAGCTGGTCGATCCGTCCCCCTAGGTCGGGGCGAATCGTGAGCTTAATATGAGAATTTTCTAGGATTAGAAGCTGGGCTTGCTCTACTGTTTCCAGTGCCATTCCTACACTGAGTCCTTATTGACTTGCTGCCCCTAAAGGCTACAGGGCAGTCCCCGGCCGTTTACTGCACCTAAAGAGAGATTTTGCGCTGTTCAGTAGAGAATGCTGATTTAGGACTTGTAAATCAAATCTAGGCTGTTTGCACTGACCTGGCTAGTGGGGCGATCGAGCACTAATTTCCCCGCCTGGATGCCGAGGATGCGATCGCCATACTTCAGCGCTAGATCGACCTGGTGCAGGTTGCACACTACGGTCAGGCCTTCGTTGCGGCAGAGCGATCGCAGCAGCCCCAGAACCGTGTGAGCCGTTTCGGGGTCTAGGCTAGCCACCGGCTCATCAGCCAAAATCAGGCTCGCTCGCTGGGTGAGGGCACGGGCGATCGCCACCCGCTGCTGCTGTCCACCCGAAAGCCGATCCGCCCGCTGAAAGGCCACATCCAAAAGCTGCACCCGCTCCAGTGCCGCCATGCCCTCCCGTAGTAACTCTGGCGGAAACTGGTTTAGCCAACAGCGCCAGAGGGAGAGATCCTGCAAGCGTCCGCCCAAGCAATTTTCCAGCGCTGTGCGGCGTCGCACCAGATTGAACTGCTGAGCAATGGTGGCCATTTGGGTCCGAGCTTGCCGCAGTTCACGGGCGGAGCAAGTGGTTAGGTTCTGGCCCTGAAAGTAAACCTGGCCTTCCGTCGGCTTGATCAGCTGTAGAATGCAGCGCATCAACGTCGTTTTGCCCGCCCCACTCGGTCCCAAAATAGCGGTGAAGGTGTGCGGCTCAATCTGAAAGCTAATGTCGTCGAGGGCAGTGCGATTCCGGTCGTAAACCTTAGAAAGGTGTTCAATGCTCAGCATGACTTCATCCTAACCGCTGCCGCAGCCGGGCACTTAGGGCATCGATCAACGTAACCATGGCCAAAATCAGCAGCAAAATCGTGCAGAGCCGAGGAAAATCTAGCAGCTTTAGGCTGACCAGCAGCTCGTAACCAATACCGCCCGCACCCACAATCCCTAAAATCACCGACGATCGCACGTTGAACTCCCACAGATAGAGGGTGATGCCGATCAGCCCTGGTAAGGCTTCGGGCAGTACAGCAAAGGTAAAGGTGCGAATGCGATCGCACCCCGTTGCTTCTACCGCTTCGATCGGCTCAGGCGGCAGGGTCTCTAACACCTCGGCATAGAGCTTGGCCATCGACCCGGTCGTGTGCAGAGCCACCCCCAGCGCCCCGGCAAAAGGGCCAAGGCCCACAATTGAGACAAAGAACAGGGCAAAAATGGCTGTATCAATGCCCCGCAGCAGATTGAGCAAGCTCCGCAACGGCAGCGACAGCAAGCTAAACGGGGTGACGTTGCGGGCCACCATCACGGCCAAAGGCAAGGCCGCGACTATGGCCGCGCCCGTACCAATAATGGCGATCGCCAACGTCTCCCAAATTGCCCCTAAGAAGCTGGGCAGCTCTGAGAAATCGGGTGGAAACAGCCGCACCAGCCATTCGCCCATCTGAGGCAGCCGCGCCCAAAACTGCTGCGGATCGACCTCGGCTCCGTGGGCACTAGCGATGACAACCGCCACCGCCAGCACCCCCCAAAAGCCCTGCTGAAGAATTTGCCAGAGTCCGCCCTGCCGCTGCCACTCACGCTGCAAGAGCACGTCAAAATCGGTACTAGGGCTACTGCCGTTATTGGATGGTGGCTCCATCACTCCAGCTTGCCAACAGATTTGCCAGCCGCCTCGATTGGGCTGTAGTTGCTGCCGTCGGAGACCTCAAAACCGGTGTAGTTTTTGGGCAACAGGGTTTGGGTCTGCTCTGGGGTGAGGTTAACCAGCGCATCTTGTAGCCTATTCTTTAGCCCGGCTGGGAAGTCGCCCCGCACCACGATGGGGTCATTGGGCAGCGGCTCTGACTGCCAAATGATCTTGAGCTGGTTTTTGTCGATCTTGCCCTGCTCGGTCAGCACGTCCAGGTTGCGATCGTAGTCAGAGGCAATATCGGTCTGGTCGCTCAACACCGCGATCGCCTGAGCGGCATGGCTAGCCCCTTCGCTATAGTCAAACACCGCTTCGGGATCTAACCCCCGCCGCTTAAACTCCGCCTGGGGAATTAGCCAGCCCGAGGTGGAACCCACGTCTGCCAGGCTGAGCTTGAGCTTTTGCCCCTGCTGACTGAGCGCAATGGCCTCATCCAACGTGTCAAAGGGGGCATCGGCTTTGGCCATCAGCACCGAGTAGTAGGTTGGTTTGTCTTTGTACTTAACGGTTGCGATCGCCTCCAGCGTCGGCTCGTTGTGGTGGGCCAACACATATCCCCAAGGCCCCAGCCAAGCGACGTCTAGGGTGCCCGATCGCAGCGCCTCAGAAATGCCAATCCAGTCGTCGGCCACGGTCACATCGGCTGGTAAATCTAGCTGCCCGGCCACTTCCTCAAACAGCGGCTCAAACTGCTTGCGGTTCTCATTTGGGGTTGGAAAGTAGGGGCCAACACCAAACTTGAGTTCTGTCAGCGTCGCCTCAGGAGCGGCTGAATCAGTAGTAGTTTGATTGTCAGATTGAGGCGCACAGGCGACTACAACAACCAGAGCCAGCAATCCGATTAGCCAAGCGCTCAGCCAGCCTTTGAGGCGAAATCTATTCATACACATCTTCTTTGGGGGCATTTTTAGCTTGCTAGAGACTATTAAATCGCCTCACTGGCTGCTTTTAATCAAAAGAAAATGAGTAAGTTAGACGCATCGTAATGTCCCCTAGCTCCAAAAGGGTCAGGAACTAGCCATCGACTCCAGCGGCAATACCTTAAGCGACCAGCGTTAAGCCTGATCGCGGCCGTGTACCACAGCTGGAGGCGTGGTCACCTCAACGGCGGTGAAGGGTTCCAGAATTTTGTAGGTGTGAGACGCGCCTTCAGGGACAACCCAGGAATTGCCGGGTTCTAGCACAACCGTCTGACCTTCGAGGTGTAGCTCAGCCCGCCCGCTGATGACGTAGCCGATCGCCTCGTAGGGCCGTTGGGTCTCGGGCTTGGTCTCGCCGGGTTGCTCATTTTCCCACAGCCGCATAGCCAATTTTTTGCTTAGAGCCAGATGCTTTTGCCCCATGGCACCGATCGGTGCCGCTTCAGACGTGACTTTGATAACGGTTGTATCGCTCATAATTTTATGCCTTAGCGGTTTCAGCTAGATTCAGCAAGTAGGCATACATGGGCCAAGGCCACAGCGTTGGCGCGGGTTGTGCGCTGCTAGGCAACCCTGGCAATACCTGGCTAAATTCTTTGCAACCGCATTCTAAGAAACTTAAGGCAAGGCAGCATCTTTCTAATGATGGAGCCTGGCTTTGGCTGCTGGGCGACTTCACCGTTAAGCCAAGTCTGTTCCAGTCTTCTTTAGACACGTGCAGATAAAGTGTTCTGTGCCACCTAATCAGTATTACTAAATTGGCCTCTTTCGGTGAATAGAGGCATTTCTATTCTCTCGGATAACTATGGTCGAATAGGGTCAAAGAAATCGCAGGCAATAAGGGTTTTTGCGGTGAGAAAATTTTCCGTTTTGGTTGAATTATCTAGACAGCTACGTTGTTATCGAAATAGTAGGGCGGTGGGTATAAATGTCTTTCACTTGAGCCAAACTTGACTTTCTTGGTTCATGCCCATCCTATAGCTTGCCATAAACCAGAATGAAGTCATAAACATGTTGAATACGAGACTTTTTCAATTTTGAGCCTGAAATCTGATTAATGCTCAATCCAAAAAATCTTCATTTCTAACCCTAGAGGCTTGCGCCTGTTTAGATCTTCGCTTTAATCTCTTACACATTGCCTCAGAAGGTTGAACTCTGTCATGTTCATGCCCCTCGATTTTTTGTTACGTTTGCTGTCTAATCTGGGAGTAGTTGCCATTCTTGGAGGTGGATCTTACATTCTCTATCAGTGGTACGAAGGGAATTTCGTCAGCGATCGCTGGCTATATTTGGGCATAGGACTATTACTGTGGTCATTTCTAGGATTTCTGCCCATTCTGCTAATGCACCGTCCTGGAAAGGATGAACCTACACCGCTGCGCAGCAAACGAGTGCAACGTTTAGCTCGACCAGATGGTAGCGAAATTGAAGTCGAGTTTTACGGGCCCGATCGCGCTCCGACCCTGATTCTGACTCACGGTTGGGGACCCGACAGCACAGCCTGGTATTACGCCAAAAAGCAGCTCACCGATCAGTTTCGCGTGGTTGTTTGGGATCTACCGGGTTTAGGAAAATCTCAAAAGCCAAAAAACCGAGACTACTCCCTAGAGAAGTATGCCCGCGACTTAGAGGCAGTGCTGGCTCTAGTAGACGATCAGCCGGCCATTTTAGTAGGGCACAGCATGGGAGGTATGATCCTGCTGACTTTTAGTCGCCTGTTTCCAGAACGCTTAGAGCAGCAAGTTGCAGGCTTAATTCTTGTCGATAGCACCTATACTAATCCGCTTAAAACCACTATTTTCAGCAAACTGCTAATGGCGCTGCAAAAACCTCTGTTAGAGCCGTTGCTGCACCTGGCGATCGCATTCTCTCCTCTGCTATGGCTCACTAGCTGGTTAAGCTATTTGAATGGTTCGGTGTTGCTCACAACTAAAATATCTGGCTTTACAGGTACAGAGACTCGTGGACAGCTTAATTTTTCTAGTTTAATTGGTATTAAGTCATCACCAGGAGTTTTGGCCCGAGGAGTTCTAGCAATGTTTAAGTTTAATGAGACAGCAACGTTGCCTAAAATTTCCGTTCCCACGCTTGTTGTTGTTGGTAAGTCCGACATTGCTACACGACCTTTTGCCAGCAAACACATGAGTGCAGAAGTGCCTCAATCAGAATTAAGCATGCTGTCGCCAGGAGGGCACATGGCACTAATGGAGCGCAATCAACAGTTTTCAGACATTGTTCGGGCTTTTAGCACTGCTTGCTTGAAATCAAAATGAACCTAACCGTACAATAATACTGCTGCACCGGAATGACGTTCAAGTTATCGACAGGGAACACAGCTTTCTAGAATTGCTAATGCTCCTAGTACTTAACTAAGTTGAATTCTAATGGGCTCTACCAACAAAGGTTCAGGATATAAGGTTCAAGATAGGCCATAAACCTGGAATTTTATACCTTCCTTTGTCAGCTTCGGCTTAGCAAACTACTAGGTTGAATTAAAACTAATACTGAATCCTACATACAGAACCCTGATTTAAAGCTGATACTCTGTAGGGGCATTGCACTGCAATGCCCCTACAAGTTGGGGGTATACAGATAGGATTTGGGATAAAACCTGTAAAGTGAGCGCAACCGCTAATGCACAGACAAGAAGTCTCGTAATCACCAGTTGTGCACCGCTAAGCTTTACCGTTGGGATTGCTGAATTGAAGCCTGAATGCGGGTAGGGGCAAACCGCCGTTTGCCCCTACGAGAGACGTTGCCGTTTTGATTCATACCTGTATCTAACAACGCATTGCCATTAGGCCAAAATTGTCCCAGTTTCCTTTAGATAAACGCGGCTGAAGGGCTCTGATCCGCCCAAACGGTATTGCTCAATCAGCCCCTCGCGGCGAATTGAGACATTGTTGCCCTCGCGTACCACAATGGTTGAATGGGGCAAGACATCGCGGGTCAGCAGGGTCTCGGTTTCGGTGGGATTATCTAGGACAACCATGTCGCTGCCCGAGTAGAACATACCGTCTTGCTCAAAGATATCGCCTCGATATTCTGCAATCAGCATGTCGAGCCTGGGGTTGCGCAGCAGGTTGCGCACATTGACGTTGTAGTTGGGGCTCAAGGCCTTTTCAGAACGGTTGATGAGCACACCTTCTCGACACACCGCACCGATTACCCAGTTGGGATATTGCAACAGCAGATGGTCAATCAGCTCTTGCAAATCGCGCATTGAAACCCGATTAAACGTGATGATTGGAATGCGGATTTTGGTGTCTTCGGGAAAGAAGGTTTCCAGAATGGGGGAGGTGACATCGACGCGATCGCCCACAGAGGGGTTGAGGTGCATCGAAATTCCCGGCGCAGAGTTGATCTCAAGAATGCCGAAATTTCCGTCCTTCCACGATCGCGATAGGTCACGGGTAATTACGTCAATACCCAAACAGGTCAACCGAAAGTGTTGAGCAATGTCCTGGGCCAAAATCACGTTGTCAGAGTGAATGGTGGGTGTGGCGTCGATGCTAACCCCCCCAGCAGAAAGGTTCGCCACCTTGCGCAAATAAACGGTCTGATCGGCTTCTAGAACGCTTTCCAGATTAAACCCCTGCTCAGCCAGGTACATCTCCATGGCACCGTCGGCCTTGATCTTGCCCAGGGGAGACATCGGTGTGTCGCTGCGGTTGGCAGCTCTATTAGCGTCGCGAATTAGTTCACTGATGGTGGATTCGCCATCGCCGGTAACAGAAGCGGGGCGGCGCTCCATGGCAGCCACGAAGCGACCGTTGACGCACAAAATCCGGAAGTCAGAGCCCGCAATGCTCTTTTCAACAATCACTTCTACCGGCTGGTCTTCAGGAATGGCCTCGACGGCGCGATCAAAAGCAACTTCTAGCTCCTCGTCGTCGCGCACGTCTGCGGTTACCCCTTCGCCCTTGTGCCCCGTCACCGGCTTCACCGCAATGGGATAGCCTACTCGATCGGCGGCGGCTAGAGCCTCCTTACGGGTCGCAACAATTTCTCCGTTGGGTACCGGAAAACCCAGGGTGCTGAGAAAAGCTTTGCAGTCGTCTTTGCGGGTCGTGAAGTCTGAGTCTAAGTGGCTATCGGTATCAAAGGTAGTCGCTACGCCGCGCACCAGCTTTTTGCCGTAGCCGTACTGCATTAGTCCTTCATCCCACAGATAAAATGCGGGAATTCCCTTGTCATGGGCGGTACGCAGCAGCGCATACACGGTGGGACCGCCGTAGACCGACTGCCGAAACAGTCTTTGAAAGACTTCAACCTGGTCTTCGATATAGAACTGGTGGTCTTGGGTGATGGCCTCAAACCAGTCCCACACGGCGTAGACAACCGATCGCGTCGTGCGACCGTGGAGAGCTTCGATCGCAATGCAGCAGCGATCGCCCCGGTGGGTCACGCTCCAGCGGTGCAGGTATAGTCCGATGTCGAGTCGGTTAACCTCGGCGGACACCTGGGCAAAGAGGTGGGCAAAGGAGTCGTAGGTGTGCTCTTTGAGGTGAGGGTAGCGATCGCCTACCGCATCGATATAAACCTCCAATGGCAACGGATCGCTGTTTCCAGAGAGGGCAAAGTCGAAAACGAACGCCGCTGTATTGAGGTAAGGATTACTGCCCTCACAAAACCGACTGTTGTGAATATCAAAAGCATCGGTGCTGCGAGCGTTCACGCGGGATACTGGAAGTTGATCGAGAATCACCTGCTCCTCCAAAGCAAATACGCCCCATTCTAGGCAGAGATTCCTTGCCACGACCTGTACCGCAGGCATGAGAAAACTTTAAATATTGCTATATGGCACCTTCAATTTGAGATACTGCGGCGTGTAGTTGGCAAATTGACCTCTGATTGCGTTGCACCGCCGCGCCAGTATGCTTCATTGCAGCCCCATTACGCTTTCTCGCAAGGTCCGTAAGCTTTACTGCGACTTCGACGTGCTTCACCGCTGTGTCAGCTTCATTGCGACCTGAAGTTTTAAACGGCTGCTCAATGTGCCAAGTTGCGGGGAGCAATAAGATGAGTTTGGGTCTAAAGATGACCCGATGCGATTGATTGCCTTTAGAGAGATTCGTCTTTGGCGTACCATGCTAAATGCTAACGATGCACTTGCTTTCATTGAAACAGCGCGGCAGCAGCAGCAACCAATTTTCGGTGTTGATTCGTTCGTAATCACTGAGACAACTACTCAACCGATGATGGAGCACATCCTCGATTTGTCAGTCGGTGGTTTGCCTGATGATACTTGGTCAGAAGCCCACCGCTTCGTACAGGAGAGACGAAATTTAGGCTTCATGTTTGAGATTGTCGTATGAGCGATGACCAAACTATGTGATGTAGCGAATAACAGAGAATTGCCGGGGTTGCAATTCGTGCGCTTCGCACCTTCGTCGCTGAGCTTGAATCGTTATGCCCCTTTGTACATTCGAGTAAGAATATGACGCCTGAACAGAAATCGTTTTTTCGAGAAAGAGGGTACATCCTTCTAAAGAAAACTCTCACGAAAAATCAAGTTGGACCAATTAAAGAGCATATTTTAGATGAATTAAAGAGGTTGAAGCTATGGTCTTCCGGAAAAGCCATGTCGGCCTCCATCAAGAAAATGCCTGCCTTCCAGCAGATAGCAAAGCTATCTGGGATGATAAAGCAGAATGAGATTCACACCAAAGTGATTACTCAAGCTGCATCTTCTACCATAGCTTCATTGACCGAATCGAAAGTAGTACAAGCCCAGAGCCAGCTGTTAATTTCTCTGCCAAATCAGGGCGGCTGGACACTCAATGGATTGAACTGGCACACCGATATTTCTTCTTCAAGCCCAGATCTTGTGCCAGGAATTCAAGCTTTTGTCTTGATTGATGATGTTAAACCCCATGGTGGTGCCACATTGGCAATGGCTGGGTCACACCTCCTAAAAAACCACAGCGAGTTAAGCAGAATCCGCGAAGTATTACGGGAAAAAGGCGATATAGAGGAAGAATTGCGCAGTAGTGATTTATCGATTGTAGAAATGGCTGGCCAAGCTGGTGACCTGTACTTGATGGACATGAGGGTATTGCATACCCCTTCTATTAATTCGACGACAAGCATTCGCATGATGGCAACAGTGCGCTATCTACTCGAATGAAGCGACTGGCAGCGCGCGTGGCACATAGAAAAAGAAGAAATGAGTCAATGTAGCCAAAGTGGATGCGATCGCATGTTTACTGCCAATTGCCCTTTAGTCTGTGTATCCCAGATCGAGGAGAAGATACATGAACAGATGAGAGGCCAAGGCGGCTGCACCAAAACCACTGCCGAGACAGAGAAATTTTCGGATAGATGAGTTTGTATATATCCAGATCAAAATTACAGCCGCGATCGCTACAAGCGCCGAAAGGGATGTAAAAAACAGAGCCAATAGATGCCCTCGCTGTATTAACTGATTTGCCCAGCCAAACAGAGGCAGCACATAGCCAACATTCCAACTAAATGCCCACCAGGCAAGGCTAAAGATTCCAGCACCAGTAATTAGGCTAATTAAAACCCGGCCAAAGCGGTTCACTCGTTTCCATAGGAAGAGAGCTGTAAGCAGCATTGCGACAACACCAGCGGCGATCGCGCCTCCCCGAACAACCCCAACCCAGTCATCTGGCGTGAGCCCATAGGGAGTAACAACATCAAAGGGCACCCGACCGAGAAATCTTTCAACTAACTGATACACTCCAAATCCACAGGCAAAGCTAATAAATCCCTTGCTCCAAACTCCAGAGTGAAGCCAGGTGAAAAAGGCTGCACTGATCCCTGCGGTTATGGAAAGTCCTGCGCTGATCCATATCAGCCGCACTTCACCCACTTGCATCAGGGTATTGATGCCCCAATAGGTTTGTCTAACTGATTGAATTTGTTGCGGGCTCAGGTTCAAATTCGTCACTTCGTACAGTTTTGCCAAGGTAGGCGCATAATTCTGTCCTGCCTCCCGACAATCGACTGCTTGTCCGCTATAAGACGCTCGACAGTTGCTTAAGTCGTAAGGATACCCCTGCCCTTTGGTTAGGTTGAGCGTCAACAACTGGTCTTGAATGTCAATCTGGCACTGAAATTCCTGCTCCGTCTCGGTGCAGCGGAAGCTCCGATTGGGCAAGTGAAGCGGCCCACTCTGCTCAGTCTGTATAGATACTCCGGCAAAGGGACCGTTATCCGGTACATCGGGGGCATTGGGAACGAGCAACCATAGAAACGTTGCGGCCAACACAATCCATAAACTGAGTAAAAATCGTGAGAGGAATAGTGTAAGTCGATGCATCACAGCTAATTTCTGGACTGGCCAAGTGGAGTGATGCCTTTGAGACACCAGAAGTTCCAGAAAAATGGCTAAATGATGATGTTTTAACCCTATGCTTATCGACCTTGTTCCAGTCTTTATCAAGGATCTTGGAGCAGATTCCCTACTTTGAGCCTTCTACGTGGCAACAGAGTATCCTAAGGAAAGAGAATACTGGTAAAAAAGTTTCCTATCAATCGTGGAGGAGAGCTGCTCTATAAAGGAAAGTTGAAAGATTACAGTCTCTAATAGAGGGGTAGTTATACTGATTTTCTCTACCCATTATCCGCAATTTTTGTTTGTTATTTTGTTTATAGAATCCAATTTTCTTGGAAGGATTTATTTGATATCCTGAAGTCGACTGTTTTTTTTAGCAGCCGCTTACCACAACCACTAGCTAGCCTTAACTTGTTGTATCTCAACTAAATCATATTGCTTTGAAATGCAACTAGAGAGAATTTTAATAAATACTTCCTTAAAGTGAAAATGCTTTAATTAACGTTTCTCAAGAGCTCAATAAAAGATTCCAGCTTTATGTTGATATATATTGGTGACGGTCGAGACGTGATCAAAAGAATTAGGAAAAGTCATTTAACAGGTAATGTTGAAGCTTCAAGCTTGCGGAAACATCTTGCAGTTAAAATGGGTTTTGGCATCTCAGTTTCTAAGCGTTTAAGTGGTTCCCAACGAATACGAATAGCTTTGCCAGAACCAAAGGAAGGAGAACATAGTATTTCTGAGTATCTAGCTAATGGTTGGTGGCAATACGTTATTTGTGATTCGTATGAGGAAGCAAATGCTTTTCAATGGTATGCTATAGAAAAGCTAAAGCCTCAACTCAACAAAGATCGTCGGAGCTGGGATGTTAGTCAATTATCGAAGTTTGAGATACTACTGAACAAACTGCAAAACAGCCAGTGCTATAGGTTCGATGAGCTTGTTAGTCTTTCTTCTGGTGCTGGGGTATACGCTTTTCACCATCATCAATGTCCAATACTTAGCTAACAATTTGAGTGCAGTGAATTGACCAAGGCTGCTTACGCTCAGTGCAAAGGCCCTGGTAACCACTGAACTGAACCGTCAGGCAATAACTAATAGCTTGAGAAAGTTCACTAGGCAATTCTTTGCTGCTTCTTCGAACTAGCCTCTAGAGCAATAGCGGGTTACCCCTAAGGTTGGAGTTGCGGTGCGACACTCTCTAGATCGCGATCGCCCACACCAGGCAAAGGGCGAGCCCGCTGGGTTTTAATCATATTCAAATTAATTGTCAGCAAAAAGCTGGTCAAGCTGGCGATTACAATCACCGGCACCATCGCCGTATCCGACAGCACGCTGAGAATCACTGTGGTGCTGATCGGGGTTTTGGTAATTGCCACGTTCACCGCCGCCATCATGCAGACCATCCCGATGGTGGGATGCACCTGCGGGAATCCGAGGGCGATCGCCAGTCCGATCGCCGCCCCAATGTAAAACAGTGGAAAGATAAAACCGCCGCGAAAGCCCGAGTGCAGCGTGCAGCTAATCGCCAGCATTTTCGCCAGGCCAATCAATAGCAGCATAGTGATACCGAAGGTCGAGCCAGTTTTGATAATGGTCTCGATTTCGCGCTCGCCAAAAAACAGGGTTTGGGGAAACACCAAGGCAATCAGGCCAATGAAAAGCCCACCTAGGGTAGCCAGCAAAATAGTGCGATGCTCCAAGGGTCGCGTCAGCCAGCCCACCGTGCGAAACACCAGCACAAACAGCGCCGCCACCGCCGCCCCGATCGCCCCCAGCACCGCCCCCTCTGCCAAATTCATCAGCGTCAGCGGTGGTATCGAGGTGAAATGATACATGCCGCCAATGGAAAGCCCCGTGGTGAGGCGAAACACCACAAAGCTAAGAATCGCCGCCAAAGTTGCCGGGATCAGCGCTTCGTAATACTCCAGCCCTCGCCGATGGGGAATTTCTAGAGCAAACAGGGCACCGCCCAGAGGCGCACCAAAGAAGGCTCCCAGCGCCGCCGCCATGCCGCAAAAAGTAAAAATGCGCGTGGTGCGCAGGGTGAGGCCCAGCTTTTGGGCCATCCAGCCACCGACGCTGCCGTTGACCTGCACCAGCGGTGCCTCTGGCCCAGCACTGCCCCCCGCCACAATTGAAAACAGCGAGGCCACCACCATCGCCGGGGTCTGCTTAATGTCGATGCGACCGGGGTCGTGTACCTTCTCGACGACAAAAGAAACCTCGCCGGGCAAGCCCATCAGATACAGCGTCAGCCCTACCAACAGCCCGCCAACGCTGGCGGCGATCCACACATAGTTGGTGGCGGGAAAGCTTTCGGTGAAGAAGGGCTCTATTTGTTTAGGGATGGTGTGCCACACCAAGTGCATAAACCCCTCCAGCACCAAATAGTAGGTGGTGGCAACCATGCCGCCTACAATGCCGATGGCAGCGGCGGCCAGCATGGTTTGGGCGTAGTCAAGTTCGCGGGGGGCGGTTTCCTCAGCGGTCGTGCCCTCAAAATCCATAGATGCCGTCATAACCTGGCCTCACGATTATGGTGGTGGGGTCGATTCCTCTTGGGAGATGCTGTGCGATCGCTACAAAATTCAGGTGGGCTAGGTAGGGGCGTAGCATGCTACGCCCCTACGGGGATCGTGGTTTGATTCAGCAAAAACTACCGGCGATCGCGCAGCGTCCCTAGAGGAGAATCGCCCTGCTCCACGGGCACACCTGCAGGTATTGGCACTCCATGCTCAGAATGGGATCCAACCACCTCCTTCAGGGTAAAAGCATTCAAGAAGGCGACGATCAGCGCCACACAGCCCAGCATTTGAAAGAACAGCTTATCGCCCGCCACGCCCTGGGGTAGGAGGCTGTACACCGTCAGATAAATCACGGCACCAACATTGCCGTAGGCCCCCACGTTGCCTGCAATCTGCCCGGTAATACGGGGCTTCACCAGCGGCACAATGGCAAAGGTAGCCCCTTCAGCGGCCATCACGAAGAACGACGCCACCATGGTCATCAGCACCACCAAGAGAATCGGCACGCCCTGGCCAAACATGCTGAACAGCAGGTAGCCTACACCCGTACCCGCAATAGTCACCACCAGCGTCAGCTTGCGGCTGCCCAGTTTATCCGACAGCAGACCGCCGCCTGGTCTAGCCACCAGGTTCATAAAAGCGTACATGCCGGCCACGGCCCCAGCGATCGCTGCGGTGAGCCCAAAGCCGCGCTCAAAGTAGGTGGGCAGCATTGACACCACCGCTAGCTCAGAGCCAAAGCAGGCCACGTAGGCCATTTCCAGGTTAAACACTTGGGAAACCTTGTAGCGTTCCTCGGGCGGGTAGCGCTTGGCGCCGGTCATCAGGGGCTTGTTGGCCTGCCAAATGTTGTAGGCCTGAAACAGGTAGAGCCCCACTAAAAGCACCACAATCACCATGAGTGCCTGGTTGCCAATAAAACCTACCTTGGTTAAGCGCCAGGCAATCAGCCCGAGGACGCCTACTAGAGGAATATTCGTCGCCAGCAACAACCAAAAATCGCGCTGACTGGTGACTTCCATACCGGCGCTGCTGGGGGGGCGCTGGTAGACCTTGCCCGGCGGTGTATCGGTCACGGTGAAGTAGTAGATGACGCCGTAGCAGGCGGCGGCAATGCCGGTCAGGGCGATCGCCAGTCGCCAGTTCACCTGGCCTGCGGTTAAAAAGCCTAGCGCGGCAGCGATCGACGGTAGCGTAAAGGCTGCCCCAGCGGAGCCAAAATTGCCCCAGCCGCCGTAGATGCCCTCGGCCAGGCCAATTTCGTTGTCTTCAAACCACTCAGCCACCATGCGAATGCCGATCACAAAGCCGCAGCCGACAATGCTCAGCGCCAGACGGGAGTAGACCATCTGCTCAAAATTTTGAGCTAAAGCAAAGGCGATACAGGGAATTGCTGAGTAGATCAGCAGGCAGGAATAGGTAATGCGTGGCCCAAAGCGATCGAGCACCATGCCAACGATGATGCGGGCAGGTACTGTCAGTGCCACATTGCAGATGGCGATGGTGCGCATTTGCGGGTCGCTCAGCCCCAGGTCGGCCTTGATAGCCGTAGTCAAGGGGGCGAAGTTAAACCAAATCACAAAAGTCAGAAAGAATGCAAACCACGTCAAGTGCAGGATTTTGTACCTGCCGCTAAATGACCACAATCCACCCATAACTACTCAACTCCAGATAGATGATTGCCCCAGAAACCCGATTTAGCCACATGAATTTGCGGCAGATAAGCGCGATCGCAGACTCAGCCATTTAGGCCGATGTCTCTTCACAAACGCGCTAACTATGGGTAAAGAACCTGGGAACTTTCGTCAGCATTAGGAAAAACTTAAACGCGGGCAAGCCTGAATCAGCGAGCCGAAATCACCGAGAAAAGGGCCGCCGACAAATAAATCTTTTTCATAGGCAAAGATTAATAGCGAACCTATAAGTGCTCTGTGTAAGTGCTTACAAAACACCGGCGCTAATGGCTTTTCTGCGTTGCCACGATGCGTTTGTTGCAACAGCGCAGGGCAACACAAAGAGAGGGTTTTCGAAAATTTTCTGTATCTTTAACTACAGAAATAGTAGAATGAAGCAAGATAATTCACTTCCCTGTGCCGTCTAATGAGATTTCAGGATCCTGAAGTTGCGATCGCCCTTCACCGCCTAGAGATGCTGGCCACTGTGGCTGCTGTCCTCGCAGCGTCGATTTTTGTTGGTACCGCCACGACTCTGGTTGCGATCGAGCAGGCCGAACCGTCAGCCCAAGATTTGGTGATGCCCAGCGAAGCGGCGCTTTGGCAGGGTTTAGGGCAAAAAGCTAAGTAGCTGTGCAACTGTACGGGTTGAACCTATCGAAGGCCTTTCCTTTTCGTTGCCGACGGCCTTTATAGTTTTGTGGTTAAATTTTGGCAGCTGCTCAACTGGGTGAGTCTGTATGGCTAGCCTCATTCCCATCTCAACTTTGTTTATTGGCTTGCACGGCCTCATTGCCCTAGCCTTGTCTTACCTAGTCGTGATGGAGCGGATCAGCACCCGGATTTGGCACGGAGCGTCTCAATCCGATGTGTCGAACCAGCCAGATTACCTAGAAAAACCGAGTAAATGGGCTGCTTTTGTCGAAGGCTACACGCAGAAATCTGTAGCTCCTAAGACTGGCGACGATGGCCTATTGCAGCGCAAAGTGCGCGCCTACGGCAATTTTGTTGAGCACGTTCCCCTCGCCCTGCTGTTCATCCTGGCGCTGGAATTGATGCAGGCTGAAGCCTGGCTAGTGTGGATGTTGGGCATTACCCTGTCCGTGGCTCGCATCGCTCACGCCTGGGGCCTCATCAAAACCTACGGGCCATCGCCGGGCCGGGCGATCGGGTTCTTTCTGACCTGGTTTGTCTACCTTGTCGGTGCCGGAGCCTGTATTTATATGGCACTGCTGGCGTTAAGCCAGGGGTAGCCTAAGTGGCGTCCTAAACTTCTAATGAAAGCTGCACATGGTCGGGCTCTCCGGTTGGCTCTAGGTTCGAGAGGGTGAGGCCGAGCAGGCGCACGGGTTGGTTGCGATAGTCCTCTGGGGTCAACCTTTG
This sequence comes from Nodosilinea sp. FACHB-141, assembly GCF_014696135.1. Lineage (NCBI taxonomy): Bacteria > Bacillati > Cyanobacteriota > Cyanophyceae > Nodosilineales > Nodosilineaceae > Nodosilinea > Nodosilinea sp. FACHB-141. Next base: position 44,467 of record NZ_JACJPP010000018.1, read on the forward strand.
AGCATCGAGGTGGGCCAAGAGCATTTCTTCGGCCCAGAGCAAAATGGGCGATTCAGCGCCAATAGCGGCGACAAAGGTGCGGCTGCGGGTGATCTGTCGGTAATTGGCGTACTTGACCTTAAGGGTGAGGGTGTGACCTCGACAGCGCTGTTCTTGCAAGCGGCTGATCACCTCGGCGGCGACGCTCCCTAGTGCTGCGGTCATATCCGCCAGATCGGTGAGATTGGGCGAGAACGATCGCTCTGCCCCCAATGATTTGCGAATTCGGTTGGGGTTGACGGGGCGATCGTCCTGGCCCTGGGCGACGCGGTAATAGAAATGGCCTACCTTGCCAAAGTGCTGCACCAAGTCGGCCTCGGCCCGCTGGCGCAGGTCAGCCCCAGTGGCAATGCCCAAGGCACGCATTTTGCGGGCGGTTACATAGCCAATGCCGTGAAACTTTTCAATCGGCAGAGCGGCGACAAAGGCCTCGGCCTGCTCGGGCAAAATTAGGGTGAGGCCATCGGGTTTGTTTTGGCCGCTGGCCATTTTGGCGAGAAACTTGTTGACCGACACCCCCGCCGAGGCCGTGAGCTGGGTGGTGCTGTGAATGTCAGCCTTAATGGCGCGGGCCAGCACCACGGCCGAGGGCTCCCCTAGGGCGTTGGTGGTGACATCCAGGTAGGCTTCGTCGAGGGACAGCGGTTCGACCAGGTCAGTGTAGTGGTGAAAGATAGATCGAATTTGCTGGGAAACAGCTTTATAAACCTCAAAACGCGGTCGAGCAAAAATCAGGTCAGGGCAGCGCTGCTGGGCGATGCGAGCGGGCATAGCGGAGTGAATGCCATACTGACGAGCCTCGTAGCTGGCCGCCGCTACGGCCCCCCGCTGCTCAGGCCGACCGCCTACCACCAGGGGCTTGCCCCGGTACTGAGGAAAGTCTCGCTGTTCTACGGAGGCGTAGAAGGCATCCATATCGACATGGATAATCTTGCGCATTGAGACGGCGATCGCAACATCACTAGCGAGGCATGGCGGTTATACCACCTTAGGACAGGGGGCTTTCCTCCCTGCGGAATAGCGGGCTTGCCGCGATGATTTAAGTATAGAAATTAGAGAGTTAGGGCTATGGCCACTTGGCAATCATCGTCTCAACCACCGAATGCCCAGTCCATGTGGAGCCTGGGTGCGGCTCAGGCCCAAATGCAGGCGATCGCCGCGGCCCTGATGCCCGTGGGGCTTTCCCCTACAGGTCGAGTACAGCTACCCTCCATTGAGATTGAAGACACCACCAATGCCTTGGTGGTAACGGCCTTTTTGCCCGGGGTAGAGCCTCAGGCCGTACAGGTGCGGGCCACCAGCAAGTCGCTCACCTTTTCAGGCCAGCGGCAGTCGGGCTATCGCAGTTCGCTAATCCAGAGCCTGGGAATTAATTATTTTCAGCAGACGGTGCCGCTGCCCGAGCGAGTGCTCGATCGCCGGGTGCAGGTGGCCTACCGGGGTGGGGCGATCGTAGTAACGTTGCCCAAAGCCAAAGGCTGGGGGCAGCGGCTCATGCAGGGTTGGCAGCGGGCACGGGTGGAGTTGGGCCTAGCGCTCAAAGCCTGGGGGCAGCGTCTGTTAGAAGATCGGTAACAGAATCTAAAGCCTAGGTAAGAAAAAGAGTTGGGTGTCAACATCTGATCGACACTGGATCTACGATGAGACCTAGGATTGATTCCATTTATGACTGACTTCGACGATTTTTTGCGCCACAAGTACGCTTACGTAGCCATTGGGGAGTTCAAACCCGGCTGTTTTAGCGAAGCCCGCCAGCTCTACGAAAAGGCGGTATCGACCTACACCAAAGGTTTTCAGGGAGCCTACCTGCTCCAGGAGCCGGGCAGCGATCGCGGCATCGCCATCATTCTCTGGGACAGCATTGAGGATATGGACGACAACCAAAGCGAAGTCTATCAAAAGACCTTGGGCAAAATTGCCCACCTGTTTGAGACGCCGCCCGTGACCTCGTTCTACGAAGTGTGTAGCGAAATCGGCCTGCCCCAAATTTTGGCTGCCGCCAGTGCTGGGGCTAAATAGCGTAAGTCCTACTGGAGCTGAGTGTCTTGAGTGCGACCCCAAAAGTGCTCAGCTCCATCCTATTAGTAGTCTGTCACCAAACAGCTATTGTCCCTAAGGATGCAGGCTTCAATCTGGTTGCTAGCTCAGTGAATCCGATCTTGTAGAGCCGGGGTTAAACACCCACACCCGCTGGTTGCGCGACGATACCAGCGAGGTAGGGTCACGGATGGTCAGCAACTCGACCTAGAACCATCCGCCTAAATATTCAGCTAGTCAATCAATGTCTGAGCCTCAGGTGACCTTTCGGCATCTAATTCCTTGAGGGAAACTCCGAAAGCGATATGGTGTCGAGGCCCGTTTCCTAAATTTGCTAGAGCTAACTGGGGCCTCTTCAAGAGATAGAGCAAGCTAGCTCCAAATTTTCTTATGTCTACAGTGTGATCAAGAATGAAGCGTAAGCAGTGGTTGGTCTTTTGAGACTACGCCGGTCCTGTGCCGAATTCGAGCCTGTCCTTCAGTTCAATCAAAGCAATACAGTCGGAGCATCGGCGTAGCCAAGCTGAAGGCTTCTTGGTGTTCGCTCAGAGAGATATAGAGGCTCAAACAGCATCGACATTACGGCCATCTCAAAGGCTGAGTGCGTGTCTAGCCCGTTTAGAGTTGGCTGTCCAGATAGCGCTATGCCAAATTTTTCTCTGGTCCCAAATGGCGAGTTGGGTCAGTAAATTTACGGGGCTGGGGTGAAGTTTTCAGAGTCAACTCATTCACCCTAAGGAATTTCCCCATGCGTCAATTGATTTTGGGCCAGCTCAAGTGCAACGAAACCGAAGACTGGGGCGCCGACGAGTGCCGTCTCGAAGTTCTCGTCGATGGTACGCTGCAGCCCCACCTCAAGCGCAGCCTCAACGATGGCAATACCTGGTCTTTGAACCAGACCTACACCTTTAACGACGGCGTAGAAATCAAGCTCTGGGACGAAGATTCTCCCGACGCCGACGACTTCTTGGGCTCTGTTCACATCACCGCTGGGCTAACCTCGGGCGCTACCGCCGCGTTTACCCGCGATGGTGCCAACTACCAATTGCGCTACCAGGTCATCGATGTGCCCGATGTTGACCCGGTTGCCAATGCGATCGCCGCCTTTGAGCAATCCTCCCAGCCGGGAGTGTGGCCCCACATCACCAAAGCCGAGCTGATCCAAGACATTCGCGCTACGGTTACCAACCCGCTCAACATCAACCAAAACTACACCCCCTTCTGCGGCCCCACCGCCATTGTGTTTGAGCTGGTGTCTAAACAGCCCGCTCGCTACGTCGAGTTCTGCCGCGCTCTCTATGAAACCGGTCAGTTCCGCGGCCGCACTAAAACCGTGCGTCCTTCCGATGGCCTGCGGCAGAGCAAAATTCGCTCCGGCATGTCCGCCGCCGACTGGATGCTGATCGCCACCCTGCGCGATACTGAGAACCTAATTTTTCCGGTCACTGGGGATTCTGGCAGCCTCGAAAACAATGTCGCTGGCATCACTACCCCCTGGGAAATGAAGGGCTGGATTTCCGAAGTTTTGGGCTACAGCCAGGTCGACTTTGAATCCACCTTTGTCTACGGCGAATTTGACGCCATGAAAAGCGCAGATGCCGCCCGCCGTCAGGGGGGTGTGGCTTTTGTCCTAATCGATGCAGCCATGCTTGGCGGCAGTGCACCTACCGTGGCCTTTCCCAACCACTGGGTCGCCTACCAAGGCGATCTCAGCATCGACAACGGCGTTTGGTATAAGCACGACAGCGGTCACATTCGCTTTAAGTGCTACAGCTGGGGAAGCATTTACTCCGTCGATCGAGGCGAGGGCTCCTTTGAAGATTATATGTGGGGCGTTGTGACGGGGCGATAGGGGTAGATGGGTAGGGGGTGGATGAGTTAGGGGTGGAGGGTCAAGGGTTTAAGGTGTAAGGGTCAAGACAGGCCTTAAACCCTGCACCTTGAACCATCCACTAACCTCTCATCGTTGGCTTAGCAGGCTACCCAACTAAAAGGCTGTAGCTAAACCATTACTCACCCGGTCGCTACCTACAGTTTGATTATTTGCCGCACTCTTACCATCACAGCATGGTGGGGGTGCGGCTCAGTGCTGCCGGGGCGCTCTTGCCAAGTGATTGAGTTAGGAACGTTGTCGCCGGCTCCAGTTGATAGAACACGTCGCGGTTGAGGGCAAAGGCGCGATCGCTCCTTCAGTAGCGTTCTAAAGTTTCAACCGCATCCGCAGGTACTCACAGCACAAACACCACAGCGATGTACTGTACGCAGTCCACCTCAAGACTCTGTGCTTAAGGCTTTGTGAAGACTCCGAAGATATACCTAAAAAGCTATGAACTTCGTGGTCTAGCACCAACGTTTAAGAGTGACCTATGCCACCATCAGAACTATCCCAGGGAGAAAACGTGTGCCGGTTGCAACCTGCCATCACGCAGCGATCGAAACAACATCTATCTGAAATTCGTCACTAAAACTCTGTTATTTAGCCATTGCCACCGTAATCCCGTGTTTTCTTCAACCCCAGCGGCGGGAACTCTCGGAACTCAATCGATGGTAATTGCGTGGCATTAGTCCACAGCAGCTCTAGCAACAACGCAAACGCTTGTACCGTTCAATTTCTCAGGCCGATACGACAGGGCGAAGGGATGGTGCAGCTGTTTTCCCGTCATGCTTTGAGCTCTAAGTGGCCTGCCCAATAGGCTAGCTCGTTAGCCTCAATGGGTTGGTCATCAATGCTTACCGGCAGGCGCTGTTCGAGGGAACTATTCCCTCGGCGGCAACTGCTTTTTGATGCAAAGACTACCGTAAACCACTACTGGAAACTGTAGGTTAATATGACTGTCGCTAAAAATCGTACTAAGCAATCCGCCTCCTATCAAAACGTTGCGGCCCAGACAGCCCCTCAAAATCACTCTATAAATAAGCTAGATATTTCTGTAGAGAGCCCACCCTATTGTCGCGTGACCAATAACATCAAGCCCCTGCTAGAAAAGGTGTATTCCTCGGAAACAGCCGAGCGGTTGACCACCGAAATCTTTGCTCTGATCAAAGACACCCTGTGCCCCTCAGGCCGCGAAGATCTTAAAAAGTGGAACCACAACAATGTTCTGCTAATTACCTACGGCGATACTATCTGCGATGGCGATCGCCCCCCTCTATCGGTGCTGGCCGAGTTTCTCGAAACCCACCTCTACGACACCATTACCGGCGTCCACATTTTGCCCTTCTTCCCCTACAGCTCCGACGATGGCTTTGCCATCATCGACTATCTTCAGGTCAACCCCGAGCTGGGCAGTTGGGACGACATCAAGCGGATTGCTACCAATTTCAACCTGATGGCCGACCTGGTGATCAATCACATCTCCAGTCGGCACGAATGGTTTGAGCAGTTTAAGAAGAACGAACTGCCCGGCCGCAACTATTTCATCACCGCTGACCCCAACGAAGACCTGTCTCAAGTGGTGCGACCCCGCAGTTCGCCACTGCTGACCCCGGTAGAAACCCCCACAGGGGAAAAGCACGTCTGGACTACCTTCAGTGCTGACCAAGTCGATGTCAACTTTGAGAACCCCGACGTGCTGATTGAGTACGTCAAAATTATCCTGGCCTATGTCGAGGCTGGGGCGCGCTACATTCGCCTCGATGCGGTGGGCTTCTTGTGGAAAAAGCACAGTACCAACTGCATGCACCTATCTGAGACCCACGCCATCGTGCGCCTGTTCCGCGAGATCTTGCAGCTGGTTGACCCCGGCATTTCGCTGATCACTGAGACCAACGTGCCCAACCGCGAGAACCTCAGCTACTTCGGCAACCGCAACGAAGCCCACATGATCTATAACTTCAGCCTGCCGCCGCTGCTGCTGAATGCGCTCATGCAGGGCCGCGCCGACCACCTCAAAACCTGGATGATGAGTATGCCGCCTGCCCCCATTGGCTGCGCCTACTTCAACTTCACCGCCTCCCATGACGGCATTGGCATGCGCCCCGCCGAAGGGCTGCTAACCGGCGACGAGCATGAGCAGCTAATTGCAGCCATGCGTAATTTTGGCGGCAAAATCAGCATGCGCAGCCGCCCCGACGGCACCGAGTCGCCCTACGAGATTAATATTTCATTATTCGATGCCCTCAAGGGCACCGTCAAAGGCGAAGATCAGTGGCAGGTAGAGCGGTTCCTCTGCTCCCAGACCATCATGATGGCGCTGGAGGGCATTCCCGCTTTCTACATCCATAGCCTGCTGGCCACCCACAACTACACCGAAGGCGTTGAAGAAACCGGCCACAACCGCACCATCAACCGCTACAAGTGGGATCTCAAGACGCTAGAAACCGCTCTGGCCGACCCCACTACCTCCCATGCCAAGGTGTTGGCAGAACTCAAGCGGCTAATCAAGATTCGTCGTCAGCAAACCTCGTTTCACCCTAACGCCACCCAGTACACGCTGCACCCGATGAACCCGGCTCTATTTGCCTTCTGGCGGCAAAGCTTAACCCGCGACCAAAGCATCTTCTCAGTGCACAATTTGAGCGACCAGCCTCAAGACCTACAGCTGAGTGATCTCAATCTAGTCAGCACCGACGACTGGTATGACCTAATCAGCGGACACCGGTTTACCGATGACCGCGCCATCTATAAACTGGCCCCTTACCAGTCGGTTTGGATTACCAACAAGCCCAACTCCGCCCACGACGACACCATGCCGACGCTGTTATAGACTCAAAAGTAAAGCGGCCTCAGTTAGCTGAGGCCGCTTTACTTTTGAGTTAGATTAATTACTCTAAGAAGTTGCGATCGTCGTCCAGGCAGGCGTCCCAGCTGGCGGAGAGGGCGTCAGCGACCATGGCCTCAAAGGCAGCAGTGTTAACCGATCGCGTAATGTGCTCGTGCATGGGATTAGACAACGGGATCAGGCGCAGTCGTCGGTTGTCTTGCACCAGGTCAAAATGGTTGCCGTCGGCATCGGTTTTGCCAAGTTCTAAGCAATCAAAGCTGTAAACGTTGATATAGAGTGTATGATTAGCCACTAGCGTGGCCTGTTGCCCGTCGGCAAACACTTCCATGACCAGTCCTTGGCCCTCGGAGAGGGTAATGCCGTCTTGGAAATGGCGGTACTGCACTTGTCCCAGATCTTGCAGTAGCCTGAGCATGTCGTTTTTGTTGACAACGACCCCGCTATCGATTAAACAAGGAGCGGGGATACTTAAATTGCTAGCACGCTCGTGATTCATGGGTTTTTAACCACGCTACGTTGGCGGGTGGAGCAAAGCCCGTGGCGATCGCTCCTGTGGGTCTATATCCACGATACTCGATATCGCTGGGAATGATCTGCCCAGCGATCGCTTAGCTCTGTGGAAAACCCTGAGACAATTCTGCCAAAGGCCCAGCGGCTAGGCATTCCGCCAAAATGCTGAAGTCTCCGTAATTTTGCCGAAATGTTTCTCTATAGCGCAGAGGTGGATCCGTGACTCCATTGCCCCCCGCGCGGCCCGGTGAGACCACCCCTCGTCCCGGCTGGTTTTCCCGTTTGGGAGGATCCATTTTGTTCTACACAAAGCTGCCGTTGCTTCCAGGTTGGCAACCCCGCTTTGAGGGCATTGCCCCGCTGGCTCCGGTGGTGGGCCTGGGCCTAGGCCTTAGTTTGGTCGCGGTCGATTTTGCCCTGGCTCAGCTGGGTATGCCGACGCTAACCCGCAGTGCCCTGGTAATTGGTTTGGGGGTGTGGCTAACTGGTGGACTGCATCTCGATGGCGCCATGGATACTGCCGATGGCCTGGCGGTGATGGACCCTCAGCGGCGGCTGGCGGTGATGGCCGACAGCCATAGCGGAGCCTTTGGGGTGATGGCGGCGATCGCCATTCTCGGCCTCAAAACCCTAGCTCTGGCTGAGCTGGCCTCTGGACGCGGTTGGGTACTGGTGGCGGCAATGGTGTGGGGTCGCTGGGGCCAGGTAGTAGCGATCGCTCGCTACCCCTACCTGCGTGCTGAGGGGAAAGGGGCGCTGCATCGGGAGCATTTGCGATCGCCCCAGGACTGGCTGTTAGGGCTGGCGCTGGCTCTAGGAATACATGGTCTTTGGCTCTGGAGACAGCCCAATCAAATTTTGCTCATCGGTATCAGCCTGGTGGGGGGATTGGTTGCCTCTTTTCTCATAGGAGCCTGGCTGAATCATCGCCTGGGAGGGCACACTGGCGACACCTACGGAGCCACAGTGGAATGGACCGAAACCCTGCTGCTGTGCCTAGCTACCCTGGCATAGGCCTGCCATACCTGCTTAGAGAGGTTGCAATTAAAACGGCTGAAGTCAACTGCACAATCAGCGAATTGCAAGCGAAGCTTCCGCTAGTTTAGATATTTGGAGCGCGTCACAAAAACCGAATTTTTGAAGCTACGGCTCTAGCTAAAGTGCATCGCAAGCTAGAAACCCGGTTTCTAGCCAAAGGTATTTAATCAAACGCGTGAATACTGGTTCGGAATGCCCTTGGTCATCGAATTGCCCCCAGGGTATTCTTCCAGCTCAGCTCTTTACCCAGCACCATCAGCGCTCTTTGGTCGGCCCCGGTGAACAAACCACTGTCAACTAGCTCAGCCAGCACCTGCTGAGCCAGTTGAGCGGCAAACACGCCTCCCGACCTGAGCAAATGGCTGTAGTAGCTAAACTGCGTCTGCCCATCTTCGTTGCAGTGGAAGCAGTGCACCTGCTCTGGCGTTAGGCCATAGACCGGTGTATTAGCGGGCACCACCACCCGAGGAATGCCGTGTTTTCCATAGCGCTGATTGCCCTCGCCCTCTAAGGTACCTACCAGCACCACCCCCAGCAAAGTGCGAGTCTCTTGCACGAGATCAGGGGTAAACAAAGGATCAGGCTCACTCGACAATCGTGGCCCACTATTGAAAAAGAGCGGGTTGAACAGCTGCGAGTTGTATACCAGCCCCACTGCCCAGTGGCGGCTGTCGTTGTCAAAGCTGACAAACTGACCAAAGCCGCAGTCTTCAGGCGTTGGTGGCGAACAGACATCCTGGGCGTCGTCAACCTGCACCACATAGTCGCAGTGGGAGTTAGACTTCACCACTTTGCCGAGACGGCAGGGGGGTAGGGCCATAGAGAACAGATCCATAGAGCGCTCTAGGGTGGAACATGGGTACTTATTGTAGACCGTTCCGCCATAGGTGAGCACTTTAGCTGCGGCTATGCTTAGCAACTGCCACAATTCCGGCAGTTAAGCCAAGGCAAAGCCTTCTGAACTCGTCTATAGACCAAACCCCTCGTCAAAGTCGCTGCGGGTCATGGGCTGACTGACCTCCAAGCCCTCGCCCCCCAGCACCGTCAGGGGCTTGCCATCCACCGAAATCCACACTGGGGCGGCAGGGTCAAAGGCAGTGGCCGTATAGATCACCTGGCCGAGGCGACCCATCATTGCTGCGCTGCCGCCGCCGGTCTCAAAGTTGCTCGACAGATCGACATGGATCCCGTCTGCCTCCACTGAAGCCTCGATCAGCTGAGTCTGTTCAGGAATTGTAGTGAATGCCTGCTGGCTCGGATCGCCCGACTTGGAAAGCAGGTCGCCAAATGCGGCGGTGACTTTCTCTGAGGGAGAGGCATCGGACGCGACAGTAATGGGCTGAGGCACCAGCGCAAAGCCTGTGCCCTCATCCTTGAGCCAGTAAACCTCACCAGTAACTTCTACCGGAGCGGGCTGGCTAACCGGTTCTTTTGGAATGGTTTCTTCGACCTTGGGCGGCGCGGCCGGGGTAGTGACCTCCGGCACGGTCATAATGGGTTCGGGGTCAATACTGAGGTTAGGAAACTCTGCCACTGGGGGGGTAGGGTTTATGGCCCGCCAAGTAAACCATGCCACAGACCCGCCAGAGGCCACTACCAAAGTAGTTAATCCGGCCAAAATGCCGAGGGGAATACGCCTTAGCTTACTTCTGAGATCCATGGTGGGGGTCCAAATGGGGTCACAACCTTAGCCTAGGGTAGTCCAACTTGCCCTAGGGTGGGGTGGGGACAGCTTCTTGAGCTGGCTGCCGAATCAAGAGCGGAGAGGTTGGCTCTATTTTGGCAAAGATGGCAACATCTAGCTCATTGTCTCGGACGTTAAGGTCGATCACGCGGGCTACCACGCCCAACGCCTCTAATCGCCGCAGGGTAAGGCGCTCTTGAGCACCTTGCACAAACGCTTCGAGCAGCTGGGGTGGGGTGTCTTCACCGTCGACAGTAATGGTAGGGTCAACCAGGGCAAACCGATGGCCGTTGAGGATGGTCAGTCCTAGCTCGACCTCGATCGCAATATTCTCCTGGGTCACCTGGTCTTGCAGATCGACCACAACGCGAAAGCGATCGCCCTCCAAAAACTCCAGCGACGGATTGGCGAGGCCGTAGCGATTTCGCTCGCGCTGACCTGCTGCTCCCGGCAGGGTAAATTCTAGGGTGTCGAGCCAGCCCTGTGCCAGGGGCGACTGCAAAAACGCATTTAGATCGTCGTCGTTGAGACGCAGGCGCAGGGCGGTCTGGGCCGGTTCGTCGAGCACCAGCGCCCCCTGCTGCAAACGACCAAGATCGACATCTACAGCGTCGGTTTCTATATCTATAGAGTCGATGCGCAGGCCGGGTATCTGCCGGGTTTCGACTCCTCGCGCGGCAATCCAAGTGTGCTCAATGCGGCCGCTGGCCAGCTGATAGTTAGGCACATTGTCGATGCGCACCTGCAACGTCTCGGCCTCGGCAAGCTGGTTGCGCAGGGCGGCCTCGGCCAGGGTGTCGACCACCACGCCGCCGCTACCCGCCACCCCCAGCAGGGCCGAGAGAATAATGGTGATCAGTTCCATGGTTCCTCCTGGGGAGTGGGTGGGGGCTGGTCCTAGCGGCTGGCCAGCAGTTCGTCGACAATCCAGCCCTTGATCAGGGCAACGACCTCGGCCAGGGCCACCTCCTGCACAATGCCTGTGGCCCGATCGACTACCTCCACTTTGCCATCCCCCAAGGCCCGGCCGGTAACAATACGGTAGGGAATGCCAATTAGATCGGCATCTTTAAATTTGACCCCAGCCCGCTCGTCGCGATCGTCGAGCAGGGCCTCGACTCCCACTGACAGCAGCTCTTTGTAGATCGCCTTGGCGGCTTCGACCTGCAAATCGTCGCCCATGTTGGGAATCACCACGATCGCCTGGTAGGGCGCGATCGCCACCGGCCAGACAATGCCGTTTTTATCGTAGGACTGCTCCACCGCCGCCTGGGCCAGACGCGACACACCAACCCCATAGCAGCCCATCACCAGGGGCAGCTCGGCCCCGTTTTCGTCGGTGAAGGTGGCCCCTAGCGCCTGGGAGTATTTAGTGCCCAGCTGGAAGATGTGGCCAATCTCAATGCCCCGCGCGGTTTGCAGGGTTTGGCTGGGGTCATGCAGGGCACGATCGCCCGCCGCCGCCTTGCGCACATCCACCACTTGTTTGGGCAGGGTGAATTCCTTGCCCCAGTTGCCGCCCACCACGTGATAGCCCGCCTCGTTTGAGCCGGTGACGAAGTTTTTCAGGTCGGTGGCGGTGCGATCGGCCAGGCGCAGAAACTTGGGCTCCACCTCTTTGCCGCCGTTAATATAGTCATCGCCCAGGTCGGGAGCCATGTAGCCCAGGGGCAGAGGTTTGGCGGCCCACTGGCGCTGGGCGTCTTCGTCGGGCACTCCTAGGGAGATCACGGCGGCACCGCCGTAGTCGGCGGCCAGCTTAGTGAGTTCGTTAGTGAGCTTCACGTCGTTGACATCCTGGTCGCCGCGCAGGCTGACCAGCACCAGCACCACCCGGCCGTTGTCGAACACCGCCTGATACAGCACGTTCTTGACGATCTGGGTGGGTGAGCACTTGAGAAACTTTGCCAGAGATTCAATCGTGGGCGTGTTTGGGGTTTCCAGCTTCTCAAACTTAGTAAAGGTAGAGGGCACCGAATCTACTGGGCGCGACACGGCCTTCTCCACGTTGGCGGCGTACTTACCGTCTTCGGTATAGAGCACCTCGTCTTCGCCCGCCTCGGCCAGCACCATAAACTCAGTGGAGCCCGACCCGCCGATCGCCCCAGAGTCCGCATCCACCGCTCGAAACTCCAGCCCGCAGCGGCGCAGAATGTTGCTGTAGGCCTGGTACATCTCCTGGTAGGTTTCCTTCAGACTGCTCTCGCTGGTGTGAAACGAGTAGCCGTCTTTCATGATGAATTCGCGCCCGCGCATGAGGCCAAAGCGAGGCCGAATCTCATCGCGAAACTTGGTTTGAATCTGGTAGAGGTGCAGGGGCAACTGCCGGTAGGACCGCACCATGTCGCGAGCGATAGCGGTGATTACCTCCTCGTGGGTGGGGCCAAGGCCAACCTCCTGCTGGCGGCGATCGATCAGCGAGAACATAATGCCCTCAGCCTTGGTGTAGGTATCCCACCGGCCCGACTCGCGCCACAGCTCAGCCGGTTGCAGCTGCGGCAGTAGGCACTCCTGCGCCCCTGTAATATTCATCTCGTCGCGCACAATATCTGAGATCTTGTTGAGCACTCGCCACAGCAGGGGCAGGTAGGCGTAAACCCCGCTGGCAACACGACGCATGTACCCCGCCCGCAGCAGCAGTTTGTGGCTAGGAATCTCGGCCTCTGCCGGATCTTCTCGTAGGGTGACAAACAGCATTTGGGATAGACGCATGGGGGTCTCCAACGGTGACTGGGGAGGGCTCATAGGCCATAGTAAACGAGGACGGGCAGCCCTTCCATCACCTGACCGGTGCAGCCGGAACTGTTTACTGCTCGATTACCTGCTGGTGCCCATCGGGAATGGTAGAGAAATCCGCTACAGTGTCTAAGCAGCCGTTCTAGAATTGGCGCTGGGCGTTGGCCTCTGGCCGGTCTTCGACCATTGCCCTTAGCTCAACCAGAATTGCTGCATTGCAAGGGAAGCGGCATCTGCCCATCGTTCCTGGAAATAGCCTCGCCGAGAGACTGACGCTGCAATATCCTGCATCCTCAAGGTCTGGGTTAGGCGTACCGTCTCAACTATTGCTCATCTATGAAAAAAGTTTTCGTCCTCGACACCAACGTATTGCTTCACGATCCGATGGCAATGTTCAGGTTTGAGGACAACGATGTGGTGTTACCCATCACCATTATCGAAGAACTCGATCGCTTCAAAAAAGGCACCGCCGACACCGGCCGCAACGCCCGCTACGTGTCGCGCACTCTAGATGAACTGCGCCAGCAGGGCTCATTGGTGCAAGGCATTCCTTTAGAAAAGGGCGGCACCCTCAAAGTGGCTCTGTGCCACCGCGATACCCTACGACAGCTGCCCGCCGAGCTAGAGGGCGACCAGGGCGACAACGCTATTCTCGCCGTGGCGATGGAGTATAAGCACCACCACGATATGCCCGTGGTGCTGGTCAGCAAAGATACCAACTTGCGCATTAAAGCCAATGCCGTCGGGCTGGTGGCTGAAGACTACGAAACCGACAAGATTGACTACGACGACCTCTACACCGGCACCCTGGAGGTGATGACCTCTGCCGAGGCCATGAGCCAGTTGTTTGGCAGCGGTCACCTAAAGCTCGACGTGCCCCTCCACCCTAACCAGGCCATGACTCTGGTCGATGAATCAAATCCGAACCACACGGCACTAGCGATGGTGCAGGGCAGCAGCGGCAAGCTGGTGCCCCTCAGCAAACTACCCCACGCTGGGGTATCGCGGGTGCTGCCCCGCAACCGCGAGCAGCGGTTTGCCTTTGAGCTGCTGCTGCAAGACTCGATCTCAATGGTGACCCTGGTAGGCAAGGCGGGTACGGGGAAAACGCTGCTGGCGATCGCCGCCGGGGTGCAAAAAGTCGCCGATGAGCGCCTCTACTCGCGCCTGCTGATCGCTCGCCCCATCGTGCCCTTGGGCCGCGACATTGGCTACCTACCTGGCGACATGCGCGAAAAGCTCAACCCCTGGATGCAGCCCCTCTACGACAACTTCGACCTCATCTTTGGCACCCAGGATATGCGCGGTCGCCCCGAGCACTGGCGGCGCGGCCACGAAGAAATGATCGACCAGGGGCTATTGCAGATTGAGGCGCTGACCTACATTCGGGGGCGATCGATTCCCAAGCAGTTCTTGATTGTTGATGAAGCCCAAAACCTCACTCCCCACGAGGTCAAAACTATTCTGACCCGCGCTGGGGAAGGCACCAAAATCGTTCTGACCGGCGACCCCGACCAGATCGACAACCCCTATGTTGACGCCTCTAGCAACGGCCTAACCTACGTCGTCGAGCGGTTTAAGGATGAAGCCCTAGCTGGGCACATAACGCTCAATAAAGGGGAGCGATCGGGCCTGGCTGAGCGGGCCGCGATGCTGTTGTAGAACTTGCCGATTTACTGTTGCCAACCTAAGGCCGCTCACTGGCGATCGCCTAGTTTGGGCGAGTTTAACATTCTATTGTTCAGCCCTGAGCCATTGAACCTGAATCATTGGGCAAGTTAGCCTGGCGATCGAAATCCATTGATTAGCGATAGGCGATCTTTATGAATATGCTTAATATTCATTCATTAAACACTAATTAAATCAACGCTAAACGGCATTGACGACAACAGAAATGCCATCGAATTATCGGCATTCCCTGACCATTTTCGAAAAGAAGTTAACCTTTACCTTTGCGCCCCATAGGGTCTTTCTAACTTGTTAGGATGCCACCAAATCTAGCAACGGGAGATTCTTTATGACTCGCTTCCTTGTAGCCGTAGTAGATGGTGCCAAAGCTAAGTTTTTGACCCTTGAGCCCGTGGCAGTGCCAGAGTTAGAATCTGGCCCCGATTTGATCGAACGTTGCCAACTGCTAAATTCAGCAGCAGAAATTCCCAATCAAGACCTGGGAGCTAATAGTAAAGCTAGTCGCAATCGGGGCAGCGGCAGCCGGGGCCACAGCTACGGCGATCGCCGGGACAACTACCTAGTCGAGTTTGAGCGCCGTTTTGCCCAGGCCATCGGGGCGCAGATGGAAGCGTTGATTAATGCTTATGATCTCAACACTCTGGTGCTAGTGGCCGAGCCACAAATTTTAGGCACATTGCGCAACTGTTTAACGGGAATGAGCGGTCGATTGCAGGTGCAAGAATTGGCCAAGGACCTGTGCAAAATGAAACCCCAACAGTTGCAAGATTACCTGGCCCAAAAGGGGGTGTTGCCAACTCGGCAGGTGGCACTGGCAACGGGGCGATCGCGCTACAGCAACAGCTAGCGAATCTAGCTCAAGTTTACTGATCTAGCAGAGCCAGGGCCTCATTTAGCGGCAAGGGACGGCTGAATAGAAAGCCCTGGCCAATGTCACAGCCCATCGATTTTAGGGCGGCCATCTGGGCAGGGGTTTCAATGCCTTCAGCCACGGTGGGCAGACCCAGTTGGCGGGCAATATCGATAATCGAGCCGACTAAAATTTTGGCGCGATCGCTGCTGCACAACTTTTGAATGAACGACTGATCAATTTTCAAACAGTCGATTTCGCAGCGCTCTAGATAGTTGAGACTAGAGTAGCCGGTGCCAAAGTCGTCAAGGGAAACCTCAAATCCGGCGGCGCGGCACTTGCCGATGGAGTTAATCGCCTCAGCCTCATTCAAGAAGATCCGCTCCGTTACCTCTAGCTTAATTTGCTGGGCATCAACACCATGGCGCTGGGTACAGGCAATTAACCGCTCAAAAAAATCGGGCTGCTGGAACTGACGCACCGAAATGTTGATGCTAATAAAAAAGTCAGCGCGGCTCTGATCGCGGCCTTCTAAGTGCCTCTGAAAACGGCACAGATCGGCACAGGAGTGATCCAAAATCCAGTCACCCATGGGCAAAATTAGCGAGGTTTCTTCAGCCAGGGTAATAAACCGCTGGGGAGTCACAGAGCCACGCTGGGGGCATTGCCACCGCAGCAGCGCTTCAAAGCCCACAATGGCACCTGTGGTTAGGTTTAAAAGAGGCTGATAGACCAGCGATAGCTCATCGTTACGGACGGCATTTTGTAGGTCAGACTCTAGTTTAATATCGTCTAAAATTTGCTGGTGTTGCTGACTTCTTGCGTAGGCTTTCTCAGTTATGGCGGGGCTGGGCAGACCAATGTGAGGGTTTGATAGAGCCTTGATATAAGTGTTGTAGGCTCGGTTGCGGTGCAGCGACATAGAGATAAACAGCCGCACCATCGGCGACGACGACTCGATGCGCTCAGCGATCTGAGCCGCTGATACCACAATGCAGCGGCAGGGGCTAAGGGCTTTAGCCGAGGCCGAGCGGGGCGAGGCATCAATAATACCCATTTCTCCAAAAATATCCCCTGGCCCCAGCACATTGAGCTGGATTGAATCGTGGCCAGAACCCACAAAAATCTCGACGTAGCCCGACTCAATAATATAGGCTTTATCAGCAGCGCTGCCCTCGGTAAAAATCGTTTCGCTCTCTGCAAATAGTCGAATATTGCAGTTAGGGGCGATCGCCATATCGGCCGCCAGATTAATGCTATCGCCGTCTTCGGGGGCAGGTTCCATAGGAGGCAATGGACCGAGGGATATAGGGCAAGACAAAGCAGGAAAGATTTTCATGACAAGCACGATTTTCAGGGGGTTGCTCTAGCATCTCCTATTTTTAGAAGGGGGTTCATAACCTCAGTGTGAAGTGTCGGTGAGCATTTCTAAAAAACCTAGCCAATCACAGCCTCATCATGTATCTGTCACCCACCGCTATGATCTAAATCACAACAATTGCAGGATAAATTAACTAGCATCCGCCAGAATATGGACGGTGCCTTAGGTCTATGGAGGTTATCCTCAAGCCGAGAACACCACAAGGGGCCTCAGCCCCACACCGATCCTTCGCTGCGTTGACGCTATGACTGCCTTTTCTACCCCCTCTGCTTGCGGTTCGGTTGGCCAGGTTACTGTAGTGGGGGCGGGTAACGTGGGCAGCACCCTGGCCCAGCGCCTGTTAGAGCGCAACCTGGCCAACGTGGTGCTGGTCGATATCGTTGAGGGGCGCCCCCAAGGTGTCGCCCTCGACCTGTCCCAGGCGGCGGGCTGCGAAGGGCACAACCGCACCATTGTCGGCACCAACGATTACCACGACACCGCCAACTCAGACATTGTGGTGATTACTGCGGGGCTGCCCCGCCGCCCCGGCATGACCCGCGACGACCTCACCCAGGTCAACGGCAAGATTGTGATCGACACCCTGCGCCAGGCCCTAGCCGTATCACCCCAGGCCAGCGTGATTGTGGTCACCAACCCGCTCGATGTCATGACCTACCTGGCTTGGAAAGCCAGCGATCTCCCCCCTCAGCGAGTGATGGGCATGGCTGGAGTACTCGACTCGGCCCGATTTCAAACCTTTATTGCTTGGGAGCTGGGCGTGCCCCCGCAGGATGTGGCGGCCATGGTGCTGGGAGGCCATGGCGACCTCATGGTGCCTCTACCCAGCTACACTACCGTCAACGGCATTCCGGTAGCCGAGCTGATGCCTGCTCCCCGGCTGCAAGCGCTGATTGATCGCACCCGCAACGGCGGTGCCGAAATTGTACAGTTGCTCAAGCAGGGAGGTGCTTACTACGCTCCGGCCTCCTCGGCTTGCGTCATGGTGGAGTCAATGCTGTTCAACCAGCGGCGCATCTTGCCCATAGCTGCCCACCTAACGGGCCAGTATGGCTTGGATGGTCTCTATCTGGGAGTGCCCTGCCGCTTGGGTCGAGAGGGCATTGAAGAAGTCCTGGAACTGTCGCTTACCTCGGCCGAGCAGGAAGCCCTCGAACAATCGGCGGCCTCGGTAAAGGAGCAGATACCGCTGGCCCTAGCACTGTTAGATCAGTAAATCCTTGAGGAAATTTTTCTGTCTAATTCCTCAGTTCACAAGAGTGTAGCGGGCTATGCACCTTAAGGGGTTTGGGGGTGTGCATTAGGGCCGTTAACCTTGTTCTGGCGTGAACTCGCTCTGGCGTATCTAGCGCTGTCCCCTCAAGCCAGTAGAATCACTAGCAGCAGAAAACCGAAAACAGAAGCGCCAGACTGCCAGAAAATTTTAGAAGCTGTGTTATCAACCATGGCGTTTACCTTACAGGTTAAGGATAGAAACACTGTTTGCTCTAAGTTTTCCCGAATCTAACTTTAGAATTTTGGGGCTTAGATTTTCAGGCTCTAGTCTCACTGTAGGTTGGTGGGGTCAAAACCGCCGTGATAAACGCTCTATACCTCAGTGATGTCGAAGCCCTGCGGCGGTGATCTCGATCAGCTGTTTAGTCGAATACTATGAATTCAACCGCCTTGCCCCAGTTTTTGCAGCAGGCTCCGGCCCACTACTGGTTAGAAAATGCTCGGCTGCCCCTGGCCTGCGTCGACGGGTCGGTAACCTGGAATGCGATCGCATCCCTCGCCGCCCCGCCAATATCAGAAGAATTGGTCGCCGCCCATCTAGAAATTCAGGACGGGCAGATTGCGGCGATTATCCCCACCAGCCAGCCCCTTGACACCGACCAACCCCGGTGGGATCTGCGCCAGGGTTTGGTGTGGCCCTGCTTCGCCGACTGCCACACCCATCTAGACAAAGGCCAGACCTGGTTTCGCAATCCCAATCCCGATGGCACCTTTGCCTCGGCCCTCAAGGCTCTCGAAACCGACCACAGCCACTGGAGCGCCGCAGATCTCTACCCCCGTATGAGCTTTGGCCTGCGGTGCAGCTATGCTCACGGCACCCAGGCCGTCAGAACCCATCTGGATTGTTTGAATGGGCAGGAGGAAATTAGCTTTGCGGTCTTCGATCGGTTGCGGCAGGAGTGGGCGGGCAAAATCGCGCTCCAGGCCGTGTGCCTGGTGTCGATGGACTACTACGACCGCCCCGAGGCCGAACAGCTGGCGGATACCGTTGCCCGATATGGCGGCGTTTTAGGTGGAGTAATCTATCCTCAACCCGGCCTGGAAGCTCAGATCGATCGCACCTTTGAGCTGGCTGAGGCCCGGGGCTTAGACCTCGATTTTCACGCCGATGAGAGTCTTGATCCCCAGGCCGAAGGCTTGCGGGTGGTAGCCGAGACCAAACTGCGGCGAGGGTTTGCTGGGCAGGTCAACTGCGGCCATTGCTGTAGTTTGTCGGTGCAGGCGGGCGATCGCGCCAAAGACACCTTGGCTCTGCTCAAGCAAGCGGGCATCAGCGTTGTCAGCCTGCCGATGTGCAACCTCTACCTGCAAGATCGCCAGCCGGGCCGCATGCCCCGCTATCGCGGCGTCACCCTGCTGCCCGAGCTGCGCCAGTTTGAGGTGGCTGTGGCCCTGGCCAGCGACAACTGCCGCGACGCCTTCTTTGCCTACGGCGACCACGACATGGTGGAGGTGTTTACCCAGGCGGTGCGCATTGGCCAACTCGATCGCCCAATTGGCGACTGGCCCCAGACAATCACCCACGTCCCGGCTCAAATTATGGGTTTAGATGCGGGGCTGATTGGGACTGGCCGCCCAGCGGATCTAGTGGTGTTTAAGGCTCGCAGCTTTAGCGAGTTGCTGTCGCGACCCCAGGGCGATCGCGTCGTTTTGCGCCAGGGTAGCCCTATCGACACCACCCTACCCGACTACGCCGAACTCGATGCAGTGGTGGGAGTTGCCTAATTTGCCCCGCCCCAACCTGGAAAACCGAACTTTCCTCAGGCGTGGGGTTTGCTACGCTGAATCCAGAGGTAGACATGGGTCTGGCGGAATCGGCGGTGGCCCTCCCCAGCCCAAAGCCGACTACGATAGTCACCACTGAGCGCGGGTTTTTAGGAGGATAGGAATGGCTGCTACGGGCTTTAAAGACTACTACGCGGTGCTGGGGGTCAATCGCACGGCAAGTGCCGACGAGATCAAGCAGTCTTTTCGCAAGCTGGCCCGCAAGTACCACCCCGACGTTAACCCCAATGACAAAGCCGCCGAGGCCAAGTTTAAAGAGGTGAGCGAAGCCTACGAGGTGCTCTCCGACGCCGATAAGCGTAAAAAGTATGACCAGTACGGTCAATACTGGCAGCAAGCCAGCCGCGCCGGGGCCGGTGCCCCCTACGGCAACCCCGGCGACATGGGCGGCTTTGACTTTAGCAACTACGGCAGCTTTGACGAGTTCATCAACGAGCTGTTGGGTCGTTTTGCCACCCCAGGCGGCGGCAGTGCCCGCTCCTATCCCTACGGGACGCCCGGCGGTGGGGCAGCCGGGCCTGGGTTTGGATACGAAACCGCCCCAAACCAATCCTTCGACCAAGAGGCCAACATTCGCCTCACCTTTAGCGAAGCTTTCCACGGTGCCCAGAAGCGCCTGCGCATCGGCAACGACAATGTGGAAGTACGCATTCCGCCAGGAGCCAAGCAGGGCAGCAAAATTCGCCTCAAGGGCAAGGGGCCAATCAGCCCCTACACCAAGCAGCCCGCTGATATTTATTTGGTGGTGCAGCTAGAGGGGCACAGCTTCTTTACCCTTGAGGGCGATAGCCTCACGGCTGAAGTGCCCATTACCCCCGACGAGGCGGTGCTGGGCGGCAAGATTGATGTGCCGACCCCCGATGGCAGCGTGACCATGAACCTACCCGGGGGCACTCGCTCGGGTCAAACTCTGCGGCTACGGGGCAAGGGCTGGCCTCGCCCCAAGGGCGATCGCGGCGATCTGCTGATTAAAGTTGTGATTACACCTCCAGCAAGCCTCAGCGACGCCGAGCGCCAGTTGTACGAAAAAATTCGCGACAGCCGCACGACGAACCCACGTCAGAGCCTGACCAATACGCGCCTGTAAATCTGATTATTTAGACAGACGCAATCAAAAGCCCCCGGTTCTGAATATCGCAGAACCGGGGGGCTTTTTAGACAGAGACTAACCTACAGTTCCTCAGCGCGGCTGAGGTCGCCATAGAGCAGGCTGAGCAGCGCACCACAGCCCAGCAGCTTGACAGCTTCTAAGGCAAAGTACACTCCGTGCATCTGATTCATAGCACCGGGCACTTCAACGGTGGCGGCAAAGGGGTCGAGGGAGGCACCCAGGGCAGCCATGGCGGGGGCGATCGCATAGGTCAGCACCAGAGTGAGGGCTAACAGGCCTAGCCCAAGCTCTACAGCCCAACGGCTGCGCAGGCCACTAGCGACTACGGGTCGCTGGGGGCGCGACTGGCGGGCTGCCAATAGACCGGTTAAAATGACGCCAGCGCACAGCAGCTCGAGACGGTTAAACACCCAAAACATCGCGTAGCCCGCCGAGCCAAAATCGGGCTGGCTCATCATACCGCCAACAAATAGCCCGGGCATGATAACAAAGTCCATCAGCAGGCTGCTGCTGAACCAAAACATGAGGGCGAACAAAACTGCCCCGACCCAGGGAGTGGGCTTAGCGATAGGGTGAGATAGCGAATTCATGAATATATGCCTAATTAAGGATGACGGATGAAGCGCGGGGTCAGGAACTCGGAGTTTTAGGGCTGAGTTCCTTATTTATCAATGTTTTCAGCCTAGCGAACTTTATTGGCTGCCGGTGTGAATTATTCTTTCGGCAATGCTGTTATCGCACCGCCGTTACGTTGTGACACAAAGATGAAAGGCTTCACAGTCGTAGCTTTGGAGCGATCGCACGACTCTGGCAACGGTTACCGGCGAGAAAAAACGTTACTCCCTGTTACAGACGGTAACGTCTCAATTACCATGAATGGCCTCACAAATATTTAGCCAAGACACCCTCTAAACCCTGACCCCGAACACTGTCTCAAGAGCACAGCCCAGTAATGTAAGTCTGGGCAATTTTCAGCGGAGCAACGACGATGGCCATTACGCACATTGTGTTTGATATGGGTGGGGTGCTGATCGAGCTACAGTGGCTCGACCGGGTTAAAGATCTGCTGGGTCGCCCCCTCACCATTGAGGAAATTCACCGCCTCTGGGTCAGCGCTCCCTCTGTCGTCGATTTTGAGAGCGGCCGTACCGACTTCGATACCTTTGCCGCCGCCTTTGTGCAGGACTTTGGTTTAGCGATCGCCCCCGCAATCGTCAAGCATGAGTTTTTAGAAATCGTGCGGGCGCCACTGCCCCAGTGCAACGACATGCTTGCTGCCCTTAAACCCCGCTACCATCTGTCACTGCTATCGAACACCAACCCCGCCCACTACGAGCGACTGCGCGATCGCTACAACTTCTTTGACTACTTCGATCAGCTATTTTTGTCCTACAAGATTGGTCTGATTAAGCCCAGTACAGCCGTCTTTGAGCATGTGCTATCGGCGCTTGATGCCTCCGCCGACAGCGTAGCCTTCTTCGACGACGGAGCCCGCAATGTCGAGGCAGCCTGCACCCTTGGCATTCACGCCTACCGAGTCGACTCTCCAGCCGAAGTCATGGCCGTGGTAGAAAGCTTCTCCTAGCTCCCCCTCAGGGCAGCCGGCAGACAACCTGACCCACCAGTCCCACCCAAGGCACCAAGCCAAATTTGCGGCTGTCGGTGCTCTCCATCGCATTCAGTCCTTGCAAGAAACAGCCGTTGGCATCAACATAAACCACCCACTTAAGCAGCAGCAGTCCCGGCTGGCGAGGATGGTCGGCCACCACCAGATCCCCTGGCTGGGGACGCTGCTGTCGGTAGGCAAAGGGGTCGATTAACACCTCTACACCCGGCTCTAACAGGGGCAACATCGAAGTTCCCACAACGCGAAACCGCCGTCGCTGGCGCAACAGCCAGAGCACCAGATCGGTGAGCTGACTATGGCGCAACTGCGACGGCGGCTGTAGGGAATTGCTGAGGTTATTTTCCACCAGACTTAATTCAAGGGTGAGGGGATGAGAAAGATAAGGAAATGGGGAAGATGAGGAGCCTTCGTCCTGCTCATCTTATCCACCTCAACTCCCTCATCTCCCTCATCTCCCTCTAGCTAGCGGTGTACCAAGACACATCACGGTTCTTGGTTGCCCAGAAGATGCCGTGGATTTTCTGCACGGCTTCCATCAGCTCGTTGGCGTGCTGCACGCTGACTTCGACTTTGCAGGCAGAGCAGAGTTTAGCGGCTTTCCAGAAGGTGTCATGCAGGTCAGGGAACTGCTCTAGGTGGACGGGCTTAAAGTAGTCAGTCCACAGCACCAGCAGCTCATCTTTGGTGATTTGAGCCTGCTCTTCTTTAATGGCGGTATAGCGAGCGAAGGTGTTGTGGTAGGCAACGGAAGCGGCCTTATCGCCACCGGCAGGCACCTCAAGGTCCACCAGCTTTTTGGTCATCGACAGCACAGCTTCGGCGGCAATGCGAGCCGAGGAGGGATCGTAAACGCCGCAGGGGCCATCGCAGTGCGCGTGGACGGCAGCGGCGGGGAACCATGCCTGTAGCTTGGCAATTGCTTGGTTGAGCATAATCATCCTGGTAATGAATAGAAATACGGGCAAAAAACGGGAATTTTCTTGCGCCTGGCCCGAGCGGCAACCCCGCACCCGATGGGGTGAAACATCCCTATGCTGGGCAGGGGAATAAGCCAGGCCACGTTTCACATTGTTAACGCTATTGAGTCCTTCCGCAACCTCCGCCCCTGCCGTTGGCAATAGATTCGGCCAGAATCGGCGAGGCAGATCGTCGCACTCAGACGCAATTTCAGTACATTTGTATGAATGTTTTCAAGAGGATGGTCGTTCAACCATGGGTCGATTGGCAATGACATTTTCTCGGCTGCGTCCCTGGAGCCGATTGTTGCTTGTGGCCCTGGCGCTAGGGCTGGCTGGCTGTGGGAACCTGCTGTCAATGATCAATTGGGTTGCCCCTGTGGATGTATCGACCCTGCCTCCCTGTATCGATGACGACTGCAACTGTGGCGACTTCGCTAGCCAGCCTCGGGCTCAAGCGGTACTCGATGCTTTCGGGGGCGACCCCTACAGTCTCGACGGTGATGGCAACGGTCGAGCCTGCGAACTACTGCCTGCTGAAACACCGGCGGCCGATCCACCGGCCCCACCCTCTAGCAACCCCCATTTAGCGCTGGGCAACCCCAGCCAGGCGGCGACCACCAACCCCAACAACTATTTAATTCAGCGTGATCAGTATGTACTCAGCTACAGCCGCGATCGCAACGGGCTTAACTGGGCCAGTTGGGAAGTAGATGCCGCCTGGCTGGGCTCCACCGATCGCCAAGACAACTTTCGCCCCGACGGGGCGCTGCCCGCTGGGTTTTACCAGGTTACCCCCAACGACTATCGGGGCAGCGGATACGATCGCGGCCATGTAGTGCCATCCGGCGATCGCACCAGCAGCGTGAGCAACAATGCTGCCACCTTTTTGATGACCAACATCATTCCCCAAGCCCCTGACAACAACCGTGGCACCTGGCGGGAACTGGAAGAATACGGGCGATCGCTGGTTTACCAGTACGACCACAGCCTGCACGTGTTTGCTGGAGCCTACGGCAGCCAGGGCAACATCGGCAACCGAGCCATTGCTATACCTTCCCGCCTATGGAAAATTATTGTGGTGTACGATCGCCTCCCCAATGGGGACTTAGGCATTGGCAGTGACAGTCAAATAATTGCCGTTGATCTGCCCAACAGCAACCAGGTCAGCCCTGACTGGCGTCGCTACCAAACCTCGGTTCAGCGCATTGAAATAGCCACTGGCCATAGCTTCTTTGAGAATCTACCCGCCGAGCTTCAGGCCGTTCTTAAGGCCCGCACCAGCGATGCACCCCCGTGAGTGGGGCCCCTGATTCCAGATCAGGGATTGGCAGTATACTATAGTTAAAAGATAAAGTTAATTTTAGGTTTAGTTCAATATGATATTGAGTTTGGTTATTAAAACTGCGTCATAGTGATTCTTCGGGTGTAGCTAGTTCAGTAAGGCAGTGTGTCTTTAATACAACTGCTAGAGATAAGGTAGATATTTGCTTTATTTTTCCAGATTTACAGCATCAATTTGACAAAGTGCGTTTACTTCAGGTGCAAATAGTAGAGCCACTCATTTTTAGGGCTGAAAATCAGGGCTGCGGTGCAGTCTAAGCTATTGAATTCATTCAATTTTGATTTAAATGGCTGTAAGGTTAACCCCTAAAATTTTGTGAGATGTGGCAGTGTAAAATAGCTGATTCATCCTCTACCCATTGGGCTTTTCTATCTTTAAGCCTAACCAATCTCTAGATTTTTTTGGTAGAAGCGGCTACACTCTTAGCCTTGTTCTCTATACAAACACTTTGGCTAGGCCTAGTTTTCTTGAGTCAAACCTCACTATCGATTGAGTGTTTAGTCTACTAAGTTAACTAGAATCAGCATTTACACTGCTTATAAGATAGATGACTCGTTAAGTTAATTATTATTCATATTTATGGCAAATAGATACGGCTTGAAGCGTTTGTCGATTTTTGTAGACGGCAATAATATGTTCTACGCCCAGCAAAAAAATGGCTGGTTTTTTGATCCCAAGCGGGTACTTGAATATTTTCTTAACCTTGACGGTGGGGCTACCCTAGTAAACGCCTTTTGGTACACCGGGCTGAAAGATCCACAGGACCAGCGCGGTTTTCGGGATGCGCTGATCAGCCTCGGCTACACCGTGCGAACCAAAATTCTCAAGGAGTATTACGACGATACCTCTGGACGATACTCCCAAAAAGCCAATCTCGATATTGAGATTGCCATCGACATGTTCAACACCGTAGATCAATACGACGAAGTCGTTCTCTTTAGCGGCGACGGCGACTTTGAGCGGGCCATTGAACTGCTGCGCTCAAAAAACACCCACATAACCGTTGTCTCGACGGAGGGGATGATTGCCCGTGAACTGCGCAACGCCACCGATCGCTACATCGACCTCAACAGCGTTCGTAAGTATATCGAGAAAGACTAAGGCGTCAGACTAACCCCAGGGCTGTGCTGCTTTGCCTAGCCTCACTGCCCTGGGAAACGACTCGATCGCGCGATCGCTGACCCTGTTATACTAGCTAACTGTAAATATCCATGCCGATGTGGCTCAGTGGTAGAGCACTCGATTCGTAATCGAGCGGTCGCGGGTTCAAATCCCGCCATCGGCTTTTAACGAAAACCGTCCCTTTGTGGATGTGGACTAAGCATCATCCTAAAATCGCCAGCAACTTCCCTGGATCGTGATGCGATCGCATCCCCACTGAACCATCGTCGCCATCTCTCGGCGCTTAGCCTTGCTAGCTCACTGCTCAGACAACCCTAGATTCCATCATCTCAGCAACCGCTTGGGTCAACTGAGTCGGTAGCACAGGCTGTATCTGTATTTAAATGAATGACAAGCATCACCCACTCGATAAAGAACGGATTCTCTCACCAGTGATGTGCTACTGACTCGCCTTGACGAATTAGTGTCTAGTTATCGATCTCCACAGTCTCGATGCAAGACAGCCTCCCCGGTATTTTTGGAGGTGCCATGAGGAATTCAATCTAGGTTATGGAGTTAAATAACTGCGAGAATAGAGGTAATTAAGGAGTGCTAAGAGGGCATCCTTAGCACAACAGTTTGAACACAGGCAGTTTGGTTAGACATCCCCATGAATTTCTTCGGTAAATGTCTTGAAGAAGAATATCCCTGCGACTTAACCCCCAGCCTTCAGGCGCAGGCAAGCTCAGGATACCCCCGTCCTCAGCTACAGCGTTCTCAGTGGACTTCCCTGGATGGCACCTGGAAGTTTACCTACGATGATGAAGGGCACTTTGCACGACCCAGTGATGTTACATCGTGGGGTCAGAATATCGAAGTTCCGTTCGCTCCCGAATCTATCCGGAGTGGTATTCACGACACGGGATTTCATCCAAATTGCTGGTATGAGCGAGAGTTTGAGGTGTCCGCAGAGGGCGATCGCGTCCTTCTCCATTTTGGCGCTGTCGATTACCGGGCGCGGGTGTGGGTAAACGGCCAGTTCATGGTTGACCACGAGGGTGGCCACACCCCCTTCTCGATGGATATTACTTCGGTATTGTGCCCGGACGGCAAGCAAAGAGTAACCGTATGGGCAGAAGACGACCCCTATGATTTAGCGAAACCACGGGGTAAGCAAGACTGGCAGCGGGAACCCCACAGCATTTGGTATCCCCGTACTAGCGGCATCTGGCAAACGGTGTGGTTGGAAAAAGTTCCCGCCACCTATATCGACCGCATTAAATGGACACCCCATTTCGAGCGCTGGGAAATCGGCTTCGAAGGGTTTGTCTCTGGCGACCTGCAAAGGGAAATGCACCTGAAAGTGCGGTTGACGGTGGGCAAACAACTCCTAGTCAACGACATGTATGAGGTGCTAAACGGTGAAATTCACCGCCGTATTGCCCTATCTGACCCCGGTATCGATGACTATCGCAACACCTTGCTCTGGAGTCCTGAGAAGCCGACGCTGATTGATGCTCAGATTCAACTCTGGTGTCAGGGGCAGTTGGTGGACGAGGTGACCTCCTATACCGCCATGCGGACGGTGAATATTCAGCGCGATCGCTTCATGCTCAACGGGCATCCCTACTACCTGCGGCTGGTGCTCGATCAGGGCTACTGGGAAGACACGTTGATGACGGCCCCTTCCAATGAAGCCCTGCGCCGGGACGTGGAACTAGTCAAGCAGATGGGCTTCAACGGCGTGCGTAAGCACCAGAAAATTGAAGATCCCCGCTTCCTTTACTGGGCCGACGTGCTGGGGCTGATGGTATGGGAAGAAATGCCCAGTGCCTACCGCTTTAGCCCTAAGGCAGTAGAACGGTTGACGAAGGAGTGGACAGAGGTCATCGAACGGGATGCCAGCCATCCCTGCATTGTGGTCTGGGTGCCCTTTAACGAGTCTTGGGGTGTGCCCGACTTGACCGCGACTCCGGCCCACCGTCACTGTGTCCAAGCGTTGTATCACCTGACTAAAACCCTCGATCCGACCCGTCCAGTGATCGGGAATGATGGTTGGGAAAGTACGGCCACGGATATTTTGGCGATCCACGACTACGACACTCAATCCCATAGTTTGGCAAAACGCTATGGGCCCGAGGTGAAGTTGGCGGATCTGTTCGATCGCCAGCGTCCTGGCGGTCGGGTGCTGACCCTAGACGGCTACCCTCACCAAGGACAGCCGATCATGCTGACGGAGTTTGGCGGCATTGCCTGCACTAAACCTGAAGAGCAGAGCAGCACCTGGGGCTATGCGCGCTCGGATAATGCACTGGAGTTTCAGCGACAGTATGCGGAGCTGCTGCAAACGGTGAATCAGGTGGAAATGTTCAGCGGTTTCTGCTACACCCAGCTGACAGATACCTTCCAGGAGGCAAACGGGCTGTTGTACATCGATCGCACGCCAAAGTTCCCCATTTGGGCGATCGCATCTGCCACTTTAGGTAGGGGGATGGGAGAGGATGCCCCGTCTATGCTGCAAGAGCCTGTAAAAGTAGCCCAGGCCCACATAGAACATGCACTCTCAGACGCTCTTGAAGCCAGATGGGCGCAACCTCACCCTGTACAGCCGGTCACCCATTGCGGCGGGAATAACTGCGCCTAGTCCGAGCAGTGATCCCGTCCAGGCTAATCCACACCTCCGCTGGCATCCGCTGCGGGGGGAGTGGGTGGCCTACGCGAGCCATCGCCAGGGGCGGACATTCATGCCGCCGCCAGAATACAATCCGCTGGCTCCCACCAAAAACCCGCAATTTCCCACCGAGTTGCCCGAGGGCAATTACGACATCGCGGTATTTGAGAATCGCTTTCCGTCGCTGATTCCGTCAGCGGCGGATTCTCCGCGTGAAATTGTGGATACGGTGCCCGCCAACGGCGCCTGCGAGGTGGTGGTGTTTACTCAAGATCCACAGGCAGCGCTGAGTTCGCTACCGCTGGATCATATTGAGCTGCTGTTTCAAGTGTGGGGCGATCGCACCCAAGCCATTAGCCAGCACTCCCAAATTCAATACGTCCTGCCTTTTGAGAACAAAGGGGTTGAGGTGGGGGTGACGCTACACCACCCTCACGGCCAAATTTATGCCTATCCTTTTGTGCCTCCGGTCCCAGCCCGGATGGGGGAGTGCCAGCAGGAGCATTACCAGCAACACCAGCGGGGATTGTTGGAGGATTTGATTCAGGCAGAAATTGAGGATAATCAGCGGATTTTGTATCGGGATGAGTGGGCGATCGCCTTTGTTCCCGTGTGCGCGCGCTATGCCTATGAAGTGTGGATTGCCCCGATTCAACCCGTGGCCACGTTCCTGGATCTAACCTCTGAGCAGCGGGCGAGCTTAGCTAGAGCGCTAAAGACCGTGACCTTGAAGTACGACGGATTGTGGCAGCGTCCATTTCCTTACCTGATGGCCTGGTTTCAAGCTCCTGTGAATGGGGAGGCGCATCCAGAATGGCACCTTCATGCCCAGTTTTATCCTCCCTATCGCACCTCAGACCGGCTGAAGTATTTAGCCGGAACGGAACTGGCAGCGGGGATGTTTGCCAATGATGCGCTGCCCGAAGAAAAAGCCAAGGAATTACAGGCCGTCACCGTTGAGCTTGAACAAGTTACTCCTGTTTAAGTCGGTAGTTGTCATTGACCACTGAGTAAGGCAAGTTATGCCATGAATCGATCAGAAGAAATTTCTGAAAAATTAGCCGTTCTGCGGAATACGCTTCAGGAAACGGACGCCGCTGGAATCCGTCTGCGAGGAACTGATTGGTTTGCCTGGGCAACGGCTGGGGGTTCCAACACAGTGCTGCTGGCTGCTGAAGCTGGGGTGGCTGAGGTGCTAGTGACCCCCACTGATGCCTGGGTGCTGACGGATGAAATTGAGGCTCAGCGGTTGAAGGATGAGGAACTGCCAGAGGGTTCTCCTTACAAACTTCAGGTCAATCCGTGGGCACAAGGTTCTGAGCGACAAGCTTTTGTAGAGGAAGCGACCCAGGGCGGCCAGGTGTTGAGCGATAAGCCATCGGGGGTCTCTACTGAAGCGGCCTTGCCTGCATCTCTCATTCAGCATCGATGGGTAATGTTGCCCAGCGAACTGGAGCGTTACCGCCAAGTGGGGCGGCTGGCCAGCGAAGCGATGACCGAGGTTTTGACTCAAGCCCAGCCGACCTGGACAGAGCATCAACTGGCGGGGGCAGGGGCAGCAGCAATGTGGGCTAGGGGGTTACATCCGGCGCTAACTCTGGCTGCAGGCGATCGCCGCCTTCCTCTCTACCGCCATCCCCTGCCCAGCGGTGAAACACTTGGACGACAGGCGATGCTGGTGTTTTGTGCACGAGGACATGGGCTAATTGTCAGTCTGACTCGCTTTGTTTTCTTCGACAAATTATCGGAATCAGACCGGCAACGCCATCGCACCATTGCTGAGATTGAAGCTGTTGCGCTCGATCACTCTCAGGTGGATACGCCGCTGAATGCCATTTATCACGCTCTAGCAACGGCCTACGAACAGCACGGGTTTCCTAACGCGATTCGAGAACATCACCAGGGGGGAACCGCTGGGTATGGGGCTCGGGAGGTGGTGGCTACGGCAGAGACGAGCGATCGCCTCGCAGCCCCTGTGATCTTGGCCTGGAACCCTAGTATTCCGGGGGCAAAGATTGAGGACACCTTTGTTTTGCACCCGGACAATAGTTTGGAGAACCTGAGCTTTGACCCTCAGTTTCCTCACCAGGAGATTGCTGGACGGCTGCGATCGATTCCCCTGGAGCGTTAAATATGGACTACAGAAAAATTTTCAACACCGCCCCCGACGTTGAAGCCCGTGCTCCCGGGCGGGTGAATCTGTTGGGCGAACACACCGACTACAACGATGGCTTTGTGCTGCCGACCGCCATTCCCCAACACACTACCGTTGCCATCGGCTTCAGCCCCGATGATCACCACCATTTCTACTCCGCCGAATTAGAGGAGCAGGTTGACCTCGACCCCGCTGGGGCCAATCCCGAGGGCTTTGCCAGTTACGTTAATGGCTGCATTCGCATCTTAGAAACGGCTGGCCACAAAATTCCGCCTTTAAATATCTTCGTCACGTCGTCCGTTCCAATCGGTTCCGGGCTGTCCAGTAGTGCAGCACTAGAAGTGGCTACCCTGCGAGGATTGCGATCGCTCCTTCAGCTGCCGTTGGACGATGTGGAGATCGCCCAGTTTGGCCAGCAGGCAGAAATTCAGTATGCCGGGGTTAGCTGCGGCATTCTGGACCAGATGGCCTCTAGCCTGGCCGACACCGATCACATGCTGTTCCTCGATACCCGCACCCTCGATCGCCAAATTCTATCCTTCCCTACTGGCGCAGAGATTGTGGTGATCGACAGTGGCGTGGCGCGATCGCTGGCCACCAGCGGTTATAACCAGCGCCGCGCCGAGTGCGAAGCCGCCGCCGAGCAACTGAGCGTCAAAGCTCTACGCGACATCACTGATCCCCAGCAGGCCGAGCAGTTACCTGAGCCGCTCCGCCAGCGGGCCCGTCATGTGATCACTGAAAACAACCGAGTTTTGAAAGCCCTAGAGGGCATCACCCCCGAAGCTTTTGGGGAGTTGATGAACGCCTCCCATGCCAGTCTGCGAGACGACTACGAAGTTTCCGTCCCCGCCCTCGACGCCCTAGTAGATATTCTTCAAACCACCCCTGATGTCTTTGGTGCCCGCCTCACCGGCGCCGGATTTGGCGGGGCCTGCGTTGCCCTAGTCACAAAGGGAAAAGGGGACGCGATCGCCCACTCCACCCTTGAACGCTACAATCACGCCGGACACAACGGCCGCCTTCTCGTTAGTTAAAGCCCATGAGCAACGAACCATCCCAAAATCGCCTGGAAACCAGAGATCAGTTTATCGAAGGGGCCATTGAAGAGGCCATCGAAGCCGCTGACCTGTTCCTCACGTCCCTGGAAGAGCAAATCAAACAGGGGAGCTTCCTGGCTTCAGCCAAAACCGAAATCGCGCCATCTGATGAGCAACTATTGCCCCTCGAAGACGACACCTTCTTGACCGATTGGTTCTAATGTCAACCCTTTAATCACCGACCGCGAGGACCACCATGGCAACAGTGCACGGCAATCTTCAAGGGATTAAATCCAGCCATATTAAACAGTTAGAGAAGCTTTACGATCAGCGCTTGCCGGGCGATCGCTTGCTCACCCCCGAGATCGCTGAGCAACTCGCCACCCTCAGTCAGACCATTCACCATCCCATCAGCGGCTACGTCAACCGTCGCGGACAAATCATTCGGGTGGGAGTCGGTACTCCCCTGCAAACGCAGCTTGCTGAAACCGATCTGCCTCGTCGCAGCGGCGATCGCCTCAGCGGCATCCGCTGCATAACGGTCCAGTTTCAGCCTCCCGACCCCAGCGCTTTCATCGCTCTGATGCGCCAACGGCTAGATGCCCTGGTGGTGCTAATCGTGGCCGACCCCAAAGGCAACAAACACCGCAAAGACAAAGCCGATGCTTCCATCCAACAGATGCACCTAGCCCACATCGTTCCCGACCCAGAACAGCCGTGGACCGTAGAAGCGATCGCCCCCAACACCCTGTTCGAAGAAGACTTTGACGAGCGCATTCACGAATGGGAACGCGATATCCAGGCTGCGGGATTTGATCTATCCGACGCGCCAACCGGGCAAGCCGATCGCGATCGCGTTTTGCTGGTGGGTGTGATGGCCGAGGGCATGACCGAGCAACAGTTTGAAGACAGCATTGGCGAACTTGTGCGTTTGGTGGAAAGCGCCCAGGGGGAAGTAGTCGGCATGGTGCAGCAAAAGCGATCGCGCCCCGACCCACAGACGGTGGTTGGCCAGGGCAAAGTGGAAGAGGTGACCCTGGAAGCCCAGCGTTCTAGAGCCAATTTGGTTGTCTTTAATCGGGATATTTCGGCCACCCAGGCGCGCAACTTGGAAGAACAGATTGGGTTACTCGTGGTCGATCGCACCGAGGTTATTTTGGATATCTTTGCTCAGCGGGCGCGATCGCAGGCGGGCAAGCTCCAGGTAGAACTGGCCCAGCTGGAATATATGCTGCCCCGGCTGCGGGGGCGCGGCCAAGCCATGTCGCGCTTGGGGGCAGGCATCGGCACCCGTGGCCCTGGGGAAACAAAATTGGAAACCGAACGGCGCACCATTCAGCGGCGCATCAACCAGCTCCAGCAAGAAGTTGACCAGCTGCAGGCCCACCGTGCCCGCCTGCGCCACCAGCGAGAAAATCAGGACATGCCTGCGATCGCCCTTGTCGGCTACACCAACGCTGGCAAATCTACCCTGCTCAACACCCTCACCCAGGCCGATATCTACACTGCCGACCAGCTCTTTGCCACCCTCGACCCCACCACCCGCCGCCTGACTGTTATGGATCCTGACACGGGCAATCGCCGCGATCTGCTCCTCACCGATACCGTGGGCTTCATCCACCACCTACCCCCCGCGCTGATGGATGCTTTCCGCGCCACCTTGGAAGAAGTCACCGAAGCCGACGCCCTCCTGCACGTCGTCGATTTGTCTCACCCC
This sequence comes from Nodosilinea sp. FACHB-141, assembly GCF_014696135.1. Taxonomy (NCBI): domain Bacteria; kingdom Bacillati; phylum Cyanobacteriota; class Cyanophyceae; order Nodosilineales; family Nodosilineaceae; genus Nodosilinea; species Nodosilinea sp. FACHB-141. The sequence goes on from NZ_JACJPP010000018.1 coordinate 77,938, forward strand.
GCCTGGGAACGCCACATCCAATCCGTCCAAGAAGTGCTCGACGAATTGCCCTCATCCCCCGACGATGTGCTGCTCGTCTTCAACAAAGTCGATCGCACCGACAGCGAAACCCTGGCCCTGGCCCAACAAACCTACCCCAACGCCCTCTTCATCTCTGCCACCGAGCGCCTAGGTCTAGAAACCCTTCGACAGCGCCTTGTCCAGTTCATCGATGCCCACGCCATAACATCGCCTGAGATTATTCCATCTAAATAAATGTCCCTTTGAGGTCGCAAACTCAACCCGTTGGGCGTGTGGCCACAAACCCTGAATAGGTATCTAGCTGTAACAATCCAAACTCAACTCCTTGATTAACCAGAGGAAAAGCTTATGCGCATTCATCACCTCAACTGTGGCTGCATGTGTCCCCTTGGTGGCTCTCTCTTTGATGGCTTCAGCCGCGGCCTCACCGCGCATCTCGTCTGCCATTGTCTGCTAATCGAAACCGATCGCGAACTGGTGCTCATTGACACCGGCTTTGGGCTACAAGATATTGAGGCTCCCTACTCACGGCTCAGCCCATTCTTCATCCATTTCAACAACATTCAGTTCGATCGCAAATACACCGCTGTTGAGCAAATTCAGCGCCTCGGATTTTCCCCCAGTGATGTCCGCCACATTGTCTTGACCCACCTCGATTTTGACCATGCCGGTGGCCTAGAAGATTTTCCCGAGGCGACCGTTCACATCATGCAAAGCGAGATAGAAACAGCCCGCGATCGCCAGGGTTTCATCGCTAGTCGGCGCTATCGCCCTAACCAGTGGGATCAGGTCAAGCACTGGCAATATTACACAGCGGTAGGAGAACCCTGGTTTGGCTTTGAGGCGGTTCGAGATTTGGCCGGACTGCCCCCAGAAATTCTGCTCATTCCCTTGGTGGGGCACACCCACGGCCACGCGGGAATTGCCGTTCAAACCGCTGAGGGCTGGTTGTTGCACGCCGGCGACGCCTATTTTTATCGAGATGAAATGAACCCATCGCAGCGCCACTGCACCCCAGGGCTGCGCGCCTATCAGTGGATGATGGAAGCCGATCGCACCGCCCGGCTACAGAATCAGGATCGGTTGTGGCAGTTGTCGTGCGATCGCCCTAACGACGTGCGCCTTTTCTGTAGCCATGATGCCGTTGAACTGGATACCTTCGTTAAATCTTCGTCCCCAGAATCTTCACTACGGTAGGGACATTGCCGGCAATGCCTCTACCGTGAGAATCGCAGGTGATAAGGGGTTCGCATGAAATAAATTGAGATTTTTGAAGAATCGTCAGAATCACAGGCATTCCGCTTCTACCAATGGGGAGAATAGAAATACGTCGAGGGTTACATTTTGCTCTGCCTATCGATCTTTAGCGGCACGATGTCACTCTAACGCCCCCATTTAGCGGATTGCGCAATGATTCAGAGCATTCAGAAAACAACGTTTAGCTCAGCCGATTTGGACCAACTTGCAGAAGACTTAAACCGAGATGGAATCTGCATCATTCGCGGGCTGTTCGATCGCGCCCTGATTGACGAATGGAAAGCCGCCTTTGATGCCCTATTTCAGAAGCGGCAGCAACAACCGGGCGGTGTCGCTCCTAGGGGTACTGCGCGCGGCTATGTGACTCTGCCCTGGGTTGCCCCCTTCGCCAACCCCGAAGTCTTTGCTAACCCAACCATTCTGGGCATCCTCGATCGCGTTTTTTATCAAGAATATAAGCTGGTGCAACTGGCCGCCGATATTCCCATGCAGGGGTCGGAATATCAGGACATTCACCGCGATTTTCGCCCCCTCTTTTCTGACCAAATTGTGACACCGCTCTATGCCCTGGCAATCAACTTTCCCCTAGTCGAAGTCACCGCCGACAACGGCCCCTTTGAGATGGCGCGGGGGACCCATGTGATTTCCCGTGAAGAAGGGTTAGTCAAACTTCGAGCGGGCGAAATTGAGATGGAGCAATTTCATATGCAGCTGGGAGATGTGATGGTGCGATCGCCCCTGGCTCTCCACCGCGGCACTCCAAATATTACTCCCGAACCCCGCCCCATGATAGTGATGGGCTACGTCATGCACTGGCTTCACACCCATAAGGTAGATTTAACCCTGGAGCAGGGCTATTACAATAAGTTGTCACCGCAACAGCAGCAGTTGCTCCGGTGCAACACCGTAGAACAGTTAGCCGACAACGCCACGGAAACCTACGTAAAGTTCGAATATTAGTCACGGGAGGCGCGAGTTTAGCGATCGCAGGAGGTTGTTGAGCGCTACCTCCTGCGATCGCTAAACCCTAGCCCCGGTTCAACAATGGCTCCGCAAACCTACACCAATCCGGTCTACCCAGAGTATTTTGCCGATCCATTCGTGTGGCAGTACCAGGGGATTTATTATGCGATCGGCACGGGGCCAGCAGAAGCGGCTGGAGAGGTGGATGAGCTGCACAAGCGGCGAGTCTTTCCACTACTGACATCCGAGGATTTGATCCAGTGGCAACCTGCCGGGAATGCTCTGCTGCGGCCTGATCCCGCCTTGGGGGATAACTTTTGGGCACCGGAAGTGGCTTACCACGAAGGCATCTTCTATCTTTACTACTCCGTAGGGCATGGGGATAAAAACCATCAGCTGCGGGTCGCCACCAGCATTGACCCTCTCGGGCCTTTTCAAGATGTCGGCGGGTCGTTAATTGATCCCAATTCCTGTGCGTTTGCCATTGATCCCAGCCCCTTTCAGGATGACGATGGGCAGTGGTATCTCTTCTATGCTCAGGATTTTTTAGATACGGAAGCAGGGGTGCGGGCGGGCACGGCACTAGTGGTCGATCGCCTCTCAACCATGACCACCCTCGCTGGAGAACCCAAAGTCGTTCTGCGGGCGCGGCACGATTGGCAACGGTTTTTGGCCGATCGCCCTATGTACGGTGGCACCTACGATTGGCATACCTTAGAAGGCCCCTGCGTGCGTAAGCATGGCGATCGCTACTACTGCTTTTACAGCGGTGGCCGGTGGGAAACCGAGAGCTATGGCGTTGACTATGGCGTGGCCAATCACGTTTTGGGGCCCTATTCAGATGCGGGGAATGAGCAGGGGCCACGGGTGTTGCGATCGCATCCTAGCTATGTTTTAGGTCCGGGACATAACTCGATCGCCCTGCATCCTGACAACTCCACTGAATACGTGGTTTACCATGCCTGGGATCCCGAGATGACGGCACGGCGAATGTGCATCGATCGGCTGCTTTGGACAGCAGAAGGACCTCGCTGTTACGGTCCAACCTGGACACCACAAGACATTTAAGAAATTGGGTTTAAGCAGGGTATTGAAATGCTATCAAACGTAACTACGGGTAACGCCTACAGCGATGGGGAAGAAAAGCGAGGGTGGTTTGTCGGCTCGTTTGTCACCCCATCTATTAGCCCCCGCGCCACCTCGGCAGTGGAAGTGAAATGGGGCGTTCATAAGGCGGGCGACTGCCGCCCCGAGTGGACAGACCCGGCTGAAACCACCACCCTCTCCGTTCTGATTAGCGGTCGGTTTTGTCTACAGTTTCCCGATGGTGAAACCGTCCTGGCCACACAGGGAGATTACGCTCTCTGGCTGCCCGGCATTGCTCACTTTTGGCGGGCAGAAGAAGATTCTGTGGTGCTGACCGTTCGATGGTAAACGGACGGGCCAGAGGCCCATTCCACAAGAGAGAGCATTTGAGCCTTGGGGATCTCAAGGGCAGTTTTTGTGGGATAGCCGTCCCGACTGTCCACTCTTCAGCAACCCAAGCCTTACCGCAGCCCTCAACCCTCTCGAATCCCTCTAAGGATTGGGCCACTATAGAAGCAATTAGGGGCGATCGCTACCATGCCGCTTCTGATGCCATTGCCACGCATGGGTGAGAATTGTGTCGAGATCAGCATACTGGGGTTGCCATTCTAAAACACTGCGAGCCTTATCGCTGCTGCCAACCAAAGTGGGGGGATCACCAGGGCGTCGATGGCGCTCTACCACCTGAATCTCCCGTTGCGTTACCCGACGAGCCGCTTCGATCACCTCACGAACAGAGAAACCGCTCCCGTTGCCTAAATTAAACACATCACTGTTGCCGCCGTTTAGCAGATATTGCAAACCCAAAACGTGAGCCTGGGCCAAATCTGCAACATGAATATAGTCGCGAACGCAGGTACCATCAGGGGTAGGATAATCTGTGCCGAAGATAGCAATGCTTTCCAGCTTGCCCAGTGCTGCCAACAGCACCAGCGGAATAAGGTGGGTTTCCGGCGCATGGTCTTCGCCTAATCGTCCATCGGGATCGGCTCCTGCCGCATTGAAGTAGCGAAAGCGAACCGACTTTACCCCATAGGCTGCATCAAAATCTGCCAGCATCCGCTCCACCATTTGTTTGCTGGTGGCGTAGGGGCTCATGGGCTCTTGGGGATGGTCTTCGGTGATGGGCACAAACTTGGGAGTGCCATACAGCGCGCAGGTAGACGAAAATACCAATTGCTTCACCGAAGCCGCAACCATTGCCTCTAAAAGCGTTAACGTTCCGGCCACATTATTGCGATAGTACTTGCCGGGATCGGTGACCGATTCCCCCACAGCAATGTAGGCGGCGAAGTGCATTACAGCGGCAATCGGGTAAGTGGAAAAGAGGTGATCGAGGAAGGGGCGATCGCTAATGTCGCCTACCACTACTTTTACCTGCAATTCCTGCTCCACAAGCTCCTGATGGCCATTCGATAAGTTATCCAGCACCAACAGGTCATACCCTGCCTGCTGCAAAGCTAGGGCTGCATGGGAGCCAATATATCCCGCCCCTCCCGTCACTAAAATCATCGATTTTTCAGGCATGGTAGTCCCCACATTTGAATGACGTTTTCAACCGTCTTTAGAGAGATTTTATAATCCAAAAAATATCTGTTCGTTGCAACCAAAGCTCATTTAAGCTTAAAAAGAACCAACGTCAAGAATAAAAGTTAACACACAAATTCTTGCGCTCATCCTATGTTTATCCCAAGAAAGCTAGAGAAATGGATACAGTCTCTAAAGAACGAACAGGCCTTTAATTAACTTTAAGAATCTACCATTTCTATGAAGGTTATTGATAAGCCCTTAGGCTTAACTCAATAGAATAGTAAAAAACAGCCGCGTATTCCTCTAACTCTAGAAGTAATTGCTCAATGCGGTAGCCGATCGATTTGAGGTGGGTAAGGACACGACGCATCATCAAAAGTAAAGCTTCTTCGCCGTTTTTCCGTCTTGACAAGCGATCGCACGTAGGCGAACTAGTTCGGCCTCACTGAGAGCAAAAAACCATAGTCACTTTTCAGCGGATCGCGCTCAAACAACTGCTGCGATCGTTAATAAATCAGCGCATTGTTGTAGCGCAAATGAGCTACCAAACTTCCCGCAGATAGCGACTCTCGTTAGCCTAGTTGAGCAATCACCTCTAGAAATAACAGTCTATGTAGCAGAGATACATTACTTTTGGCTCTTTAAACTTCTACCCAAAGAGATGTTCCCAGTAGAAACAAACCCCCTACTCTGTAGGTGTCAGCCCCACTAGATATCTTTAGCAATGCCTGAAGTGGTGGCTAAGAGCAAATATCTTGCGGAATTGAGAAATTGATTGTTTGCAATGGATAGCTGTGCAAGCTATGGAATTTCATCAGGATTTCGCCTGTATTAGCTCCAAGAATAGACCACGATTTGGAAACGTTAGCTTGTTAAGCCTGCAAATTGGGAGGTAAAATGTCGACCCACTATATTTCAGAGAGCTATTTAAATAGAAAGCTATCCGATAAAAGATCGATAGAAGATCAGCCCAGTTTAGAAGAGCAAAGTGCTGCATCCCTCGGCTTACGATGGCCTGAAGGTACGAAACTAGAAGCCTCAGCGCCTGGAGCATCAGATTTAATTTGCTTTTCTCATCTGCGATGGGACTTTGTATATCAGCGGCCCCAACATCTGCTCAACCGTTGTGCTCAGGCACGCCGCGTTTTTATCGTAGAGGAGCCGATCGCCGTTTCTGAAGAGACTTCCTATCTCGACATTAGCAAGCGTGATTGTGGGGTCTGGATTGTTGTTCCCCATATGGCCGAAAGCCTGAGCGACGAAGAATATACGCTCTCTCTGCAACAGTTGCTGAATACCTTGTTTGCCGAGGCTCAAATTCAACAGCCGATCCTCTGGTATTACACGCCGATGGCGGTGCCGTTTACCCATCATTTGTCTGCCTCCGCTGTAGTGTATGACTGCATGGATGAGCTTTCCGCTTTCAAAGGCGCTCATCCTCAACTACAAGCTTGGGAAGCTCGTTTGTTTGAGCTAGCCGACCTCGTATTTACGGGCGGACATAGCCTCTACGAAGCCAAGCAGCACCAGCATTCGAGTGTCCACGCCTTTCCTAGCAGCATCGACGCAGCTCACTTTGCTCAAGCTCGACAGCCCCTGCCTGAGCCGCCTGATCAAGCAGATATTCCCCATCCCCGGATGGGATTTTATGGAGTGATCGATGAGCGGCTGGATCTGGAGTTGTTGGATGGAATTGCCCAGGCTCGGCCTGACTGGCATTTGGTCATGGTTGGCCCAGTCGTCAAAATTGACGAGGCCTCCCTCCCCCAGCGTCCCAATATTCACTATTTGGGGGGCAAATCCTATCAAGAATTGCCTCACTATTTAGCCGGTTGGGATGTGGCGCTGCTGCTTTTTGCCCGCAATGAATCGACCCGTTTCATCAGCCCGACCAAAACGCCGGAATACCTGGCTGGTGGAAAACCTGTGGTATCGACCTCGATTCGAGATGTGGTGCGGCCCTACGGCGACGAGAACCTAGTTCACATTGCTGATACGGTGCCGGAGTTTGTGGAGGCGATCGCCGCTGCTCTTGCCCAGAGCCAGGCTCCTTCCGACTGGCTCGATCGGGTTGATGCCCGGCTGGCTCAAACCTCTTGGGATTTGACCTGGCAGGCCATGAATGACCGGATTGAGGAGGCGATCGCCGCCAACGCCCGCAAGACCACCCCGGCCGAGACCACCTCGGCCAAGACCAAATATCCAACGGCGATCGCAGCCAACATCGACCAGGTAGCGATCTAATTTTCACTGCAAGGAGTAGCCCCATGTTTGACTATTTAATTGTTGGTGCTGGATTTGCCGGCAGTGTTTTAGCAGAGCGCTTAGCAACTCAGCAAAACAAAAAAGTTCTGATTGTAGACACTCGCAACCACATTGGTGGCAACGCCTACGATCACTACAACGAAGACGGGATTTTGGTGCATAAATATGGCCCCCACATCTTCCACACCAACTCCCGCGATGTGTTTGAATATTTGTCCCTCTTTACCGAGTGGCGACGCTACGAGCACCGAGTTTTAGCCAGCGTAGATGGTCAATTAGTCCCGATTCCCATCAATCTGGACACCATCAACAAGCTATATGGGCTGAAGCTGACCGCCTTTGAAGTTGAGGAATTTTTAGCCTCCCTCGCTGAAACTAAAGACTACATTCGCACCTCTGAAGATGTAGTGGTAAGCAAAGTGGGTCGAGAGCTCTACGAAAAGTTCTTCCGCAACTACACCCGCAAACAGTGGGGCGTTGATCCCTCCGAATTAGATAAGTCCGTTACCGCTCGCGTTCCCACCCGCACCAACCGGGACGATCGCTACTTCACCGATACTTATCAGGCTATGCCGCTCCACGGCTACACCCGCATGTTTGAGCAGATGTTGGCGCATCCCAACATCAAGATCATGCTCAACACCGATTACCGGGAAATTCAGGATGTCATTCCCTACAAGGAAATGATTTATACCGGCCCAGTGGATGGCTTCTTTGATTATTGCTACGGCAAGCTGCCCTACCGCTCCCTCGAATTCAAACATGAAACGCTGAACGAGGAAGTGCATCAGCCCCAGGCCGTTATCAACTATCCCAACGAGCACCTCTATACCCGGGTCACCGAGTTCAAATACTTGACCGGGCAAGAACATCTCAAGACCAGTATTGTCTACGAATATCCCCAGGCCGAAGGCGATCCGTACTATCCCGTACCGCGCCCCGAAAATGCCGAACTTTACAAGCAGTACAAAGCTTTAGCCGATGCCGAACCGGGGGTTCACTTTGTAGGAAGGCTCGCCACCTATAAGTACTACAACATGGATCAGGTGGTCGCTCAGGCCTTGGCACTCCATGCCCAGCTATCTAACCGCTCCAGCTGGCACCCCAGGGAAGAAAGCCTGCCGGCAAAGCAGCCTGTTGTTCCGATGTCGAATGGCAACGGCAATGGCAATGGCTCCTTCAAGGCTGTTTCCAGCAATGGCTCTAGCCGTTCTGCTACCCCTGTGGCGGCAGGCAAAACCGAAACAAATGGTAAATCTCGTTGAGCAATAGTGAGCGTGTGATGAGTGCAGACCAGATGTTACCCAAGCTGGAACTTTGGGGTGGCGTTGAATGTACTGTGAACCGGGTGGGCGATCGCTATTTTGATCAGCTCCAGCGCAATGGTCACGATACCCGCATCGAAGACCTCGACTGCTTTGCCAACCTGGGCATCCAGGCTATTCGCTACCCGATTCTTTGGGAACGCACAGCCCCCAATGGCCCAGAGCAAGCCGACTGGAGCTGGGCAGACGAGCGATTAGCGTACCTAGACGATATTGGGATTCGTCCCATTGTTGGCCTAGTACACCACGGCAGCGGTCCACCTCACACCAGCTTGCTAGACCCGGAGTTCGCCAACGGCCTGGCTGAGTTTGCCCAGGCCGTTGCCACCCGCTACCCCTGGCTGGAATATTACACCCCAGTCAATGAACCTCTGACCACCGCCCGCTTCAGCGGGCTGTATGGCCACTGGTATCCCCATGCCCAGGACGATCGCAGCTTTATTCGAGCGTTGATCAACCAATGCCGTGGGGTTGCCCTATCCATGGAGGCCATTCGTCGCGTTAACCCGGCGGCGAAGTTGGTGCAGACCGAAGACCTGGGTAAGGTTTTTGGTACACCGCTGTTGAGTTATCAGGTTGCCTTTGAAAATGCGCGGCGATGGCTATCCTTTGATCTGCTCTGCGGCCGGGTAGATCGGAGCCACGAGCTATGGGACTATTTGCGTCAGAGCGGAACTGAGGAATCGGATTTAGACTGGTTTCTCGATCATCCCTGCCCGCCCGATATTTTTGGCATTAACCGCTACTTGACCAGCGATCGCTTCCTAGATGAACGGCTCGATCGCTACCCAATCCACACCCACGGCGGCAACGGGCGGCATCAATACGCCGATGTGGAAGCCGTTCGGGTCTGTGAGGAAGGCATTTGTCCTCCCGAGACTTTGCTAAAGGAAGTCTGGGAACGCTACCACCAGCCCATCGCTGTCACCGAGGTTCACCTAGGCTGCACCCGCGAGGAACAACTGCGCTGGCTTAAGGAAATTTGGGATGCCGCTCAGCACCTGCGCCAGGAGGGGGTAGACCTGCGGGCCGTCACCGCCTGGTCACTTCTTGGTGCCTACGACTGGAACAGCCTCGTTACCCGCGACGAGTGCTTTTACGAGCCGGGCGTCTTTGACGTGCGTCCCCCATGCAGCAGCACGCTGCAATCGCCCTCACCCCGCCCCACAGCGATCGCCACCATGCTCCGCCACCTCTCCCACGGCGAGCCCTACAATCATCCCCTCCTGGAAGTTCCCGGCTGGTGGCAGCGGAGCGATCGGCTTCTCTATCCCCCTATTTCCTGTTTCCATACCCACACCTCAGAAGATTCTGCTAATTTCCCATCTACCCACTCACTCACCCACCCATCTACCCATCCACCCATCACCCCATCACCCCTCCTGATCACCGGAGCGACCGGCACACTCGGTCAAGCCTTCGCTCGCATCTGTGACGTACGGGGCATTCCCTACCGCCTGCTGAGTCGACAGGATATGGATGTTACCAATCCAGCCATGGTTGAGCAGGTGCTGACGGAGATGCAGCCGTGGGCTGTGATCAATGCGGCGGGTTATGTGCGCGTCGATGATGCAGAGCGGGAGTCTCACCTGTGCCGCAGCATTAACACCGATGGGGCCGCCATTCTGGCGGAGAGTTGTGCGCAGCGCAATATTGGGCTGATCACCTTTTCCTCAGATCTGGTGTTTGATGGCGATCGCCAACAGCCCTACCTGGAGAGCGATCCCGTCGCGCCGCTGAATGTCTACGGCCACAGCAAGGCCCAGGCAGAACGTCAGGTGCTACACCACCATCCCGATTCTTTAGTCATTCGCACCAGTGCTTTCTTTGGCCCCTGGGACGATCACAACTTCCTGACGATTGCCCTCCGCACCCTGAAGGCGGGGCAGCCCTTTTTAGCAGCGGAGGATGCGATCGTGTCCCCCACCTATGTTCCCGATCTGGTGAATGCCAGCCTTGACTTGCTGGTTGATGGAGAGCGCGGTATCTGGCACCTAGCTAATCCAGGAGCGATAGCCTGGGCAGACCTGGCTCGTCAGACGGCGCAGCTTGCCGGAGTAGATGCATCCGCTATTCAACCCTGCTCCACCCAAAGCTTTGGCTATGCGGCATCTCGCCCCGCTTACAGTGTGCTCAGCAGCGAACGTGGGATTTTGCTGCCAGATCTGGATCGGGCGATCGCCCAGTATTTGCATGAGTGCGATCGGGTTCATGTTTAGGGATTTCGGCTTCGTGTCTTGCTTGATAAACCACTAGCGGCTCAACATCAACGTACTGAGCCGTTCGGCCCGGTAGAGATGGTCGCAGCTACTTCCGCCAGGACACTGTCGGCCAGCAGCCGTTTGATGTTGCCTTGCTCTGAAGAAACTACGTCGGCGTTGGTAACCGAGTCGTCGTCTTCGATGGCGATCAGGACCAAGTCGGTGATGCTGGCTTCAGCCTGCTCTTGCACCCGCTCAGACAGGCGGGTGAAGTAGGCCGGAGTCAACTCGCGCCGAGATAGTGACTCAGCTCAGGAGCAATTTAACCCGGCCCCAGACGGTGGGGCTTTTTGCTGGAAAAAAGCAGCAATTCAGCGATGGTTCCAGGAGGCTCGGCGATCGCTAACCATCCCCCTAAGTTGTCGTTGCCATCAGCGCCCGACTAACCTGAAACCTGCGATCGCAGCTCCTCGCCCCACTGCATCTCTGGAGTATCGTCTATGCGCCTTGCCAAAAAGCCATTGCCGTCCCTCTGGATTGGCGTAGCGATTTACTTCTACGCCTTTATTGCCATTGGCATCGCCGAAGCAGGGTTAGGGGTTTTGCTGCCCTCTATCTTGACGGCCTATAGCCTGACCCCGGCCACCGTAACGCTGCTCTTTGTCAGCCAAATCACCGGTTACATTACAGCAGCTCTCACCAGCAGCCTCGTCAGTCATCGGTTGGGGCTGGGGCGCATGCTCTTGGGGGCGGCCAGTCTGCTGACGTTAGCCCTGCTCACCTATGCCCTGGCTCCCTTCTGGCTGTTAATGGTGGCGGCGGGCACCCTGCTGGGGTTAGGCATTGGGTTCATCGATGCCGGGATCAACACGGCTATGGTGCAAGATGCTCGCAGCGCCCACCTGATTGGGACCCTGCACGGCTTCTACGGAATTGGGGCATGCTCCGGCCCAGCCATTGCCACTACGCTATTGGCGGTAGGCCTCAGCTGGCGGCAGGTCTATGGCGTGCTGGCCAGTCTCACCAGCCTGTTGATGGTGGGCGTGTTCGCCGCCTTGGTTTGCCGTTACCCTACCATAGTGAAACGACCCGCCGAACAAGATTCACTAGCGGGGACGCACCTAAAGCGAGCGCTGCGCACCCCGATCGTCTTTCTGTTTGGAGCGTTTTTGTTTGTCTATGTGGGTGTTGAGGCGTCCTTGAGCAACTGGGCCTACAGCGTGCAGGTGATCGCTCGCTCGACGCCGCCGTTGCTGGCGGGCTACAGCGTTAGCGCCTACTGGCTGGGGCTAACCGTGGGGCGCTTTGGGCTAGGCTATCTGCTGCGATCGCTGGGCGCTATCCGTACTATCACCCCGTCCCTGGGATTGCTGCTGGTCGGGCTGCTGTGCTGGTGGCAACTGCCCAACCCATTAGTCAGCTTACCCCTGGTTGGGTTTGCCCTGGCGGCCATCTTTCCCACCATTATTTGGCTGATTCCCAAGCGCTTGCCAGAAGCCTTAGTTCCCGCTGCCGTGAGCTTTGCCACCAGTGCCGCCAGCGTGGGGGCAGCACTGATTCCTGCCGGGCTGGGCTGGGTGACCAGCCGGTCAGACCTGGGGGTGATTCCCCTGTTGATGCTGCCCATGGCGATCGCCATGGGTGGTTTACACTACTGGCTCATCCGCTCCCCCAAGAAATAGCAGAACAGCCTTGAGACTGGCGCTAGGGCTAGTCTCAAGGTCGATTCAGGGGGATACAGTTCGCTCTTCTGCTACTAGCTAGAACAGGCTACCCATGGCGCGCAGCATATTCTGCGGCTGCATGGCCGCTTCTGCCGCCGTCGGCTCGTAGCCGCAGTGCACCATGCAATCGGCGCACTCGGGGTTGCCGCTCTTGTGGCCGTACTTCTCCCAATCGGTGTTGTCGAGGAGTTCTTGGAAAGTTTCGTAATGGCCTTCATTCAGCAAATAGCAGGGTTTTTGCCAACCCAGCACGCTGTAGCTGGGGCTGCCCCAGGGGGTGCAGTCGTAGTCTTTTTGCCCCGTCAAGAAGTCTAAAAAGAGCGGGTTGTGGTTAAATTCCCACTTTTTTTTGCCCGCCGTAAACGGGGCCAAAATTTCTCGAAACAGCGCTTTGGTCTGATCGCGCTTGAGGAAGTGCTCTTGGTTAGGGGCCCAATCATAGCTGTAGCCCGGCGACACCATCATGCCGTCTACTTTCAGCTCGGTCAGGTAATCAAACAGAGACTGGATTTCCTGGGGATCAGTGCCCTCAAACACGGTGGTGTTGGTGGTGACTCGGAAGCCTCGCGCTTTGGCAGCCCGGATGGCGCTGATGGCGATGTCGAAGACACCCTTGCGATCGACGCAGCGGTCGTGCAGGTCCTTCATGCCGTCTAGGTGAACGCTAAACGAGAGGTAGGGCGACGGCGTAAACTTGTCGAGACTCTTTTCGAGCAGCAGGCCGTTGGTGCAGAGGTAGACAAACTTTTTGCGCGCTACCAAACCCTGCACAATCTCGTCAATCTGAGGGTGCAGCAGCGGTTCCCCACCGGGGATCGAAACCACCGGGGCACCGCATTCTTCCGCCGCCGCAAAGCAGTCTTCGGGCGACAGGTTCTGCTTCAAAATTTCTTTGGGATGCTGAATTTTGCCGCAGCCCGAGCAGGCCAGATTGCAGCGAAACAGCGGCTCTAGCATCAACACCAGGGGATACTGCTTACGCCCTTTGAGGCGCTGAGTGACAAGATATTGCCCCACGCCCAGGGCCTGCTGCAGACTGATTGCCATTTCTTTTCACTCCTCGGATTGGGAGAATTCGTCAGCATCATCGTTAAACCGGGCGGCTTGCCTAGGTCACGGCGATTGTAGATGCTTCGAACCCTGATGGTGATTACCCAACTACCGTAATTCATTTTGGCAAAAACGGTTGTCTCTGCCCCCATTCTGTGTGCGCCTAGACCCCGATCGCTGTTGGGAGTTTTAGCCCAGGGCACGCCGCTGGGGCTGACGGTGTAATATGCGGTTAAACTTTGCCCGTGGCCAAGTAGCCGACTACAGGTACCCTAGATGCTTAAGTAGCCCCAGATACCGTCCATTCGAGTTGATTCATCGTTAATGCTCTGTTAAAGCTTACAGAATCAAAGTCAACCAGTATGGTTGAAAGCCAAAGCAACGTGAGGAGAGCGCTCAATGCCGTCGATTAAATCTGCGTTGGACTTGCTAAAAGAGACCAGCCGAACATTTTTCATCCCGATCAGCTTACTCCCTCCTGGGCTTCAGGAAGCGGTGGCATCTGCGTACCTGTGCATGCGGGCGATCGACCAGATTGAAGACCATCCGACCCTAGATGGCGGCATTAAAATTAGCCTGCTGCGCCAAATTAGCCTCAATCTACAGGCGGGCACAGAATCCTCAGCGGTAGCTGACTTTGCGGCGGGGCTAGAGGACTACAGCGAACAGCTCGAAGAGGTGACCCTACGCATTGGCGAATGGGCCTTGCTGGCCCCCGACACCATCGCCCCTCGGATCTGGGATGCCACTGCCGCCATGGCCGATCGCATGGCCTACTGGGCCGAGCAAAACTGGCAGATCAAAACCGAAGCCGATCTCGATCGCTACACCTTTAGCGTGGCCGGGGCCGTCGGGCTGATGCTGTCTGACCTCTGGGCCTGGTATGACGGCACCGAAACCAGCCGGATGGAGGCGATCGGCTTTGGGCGCGGCCTGCAATCGGTCAACATTTTGCGCAATCATCTAGAAGATAAAGATCGCGGCGTCGACTTTTTCCCGGAGGGCTGGACGGCGGATGACATGCAGCGCTACGCTCGCCGCAACCTCAGAATGGCCGACGCCTATACCCAAGCTCTGCCCAAGGGACCAGCTCTGCTGTTTTGCCGCATTCCCCTTGCCCTGGCCACCGCCACCATTGATGCCCTGGCCCAGGGACGAGAAAAGCTCACCCGAGCCGATGTGATGGCGATCGTGACGCCGCTGCTCGGCGTTGGCAAATCGATCGAACTTATGACTAAAGTCTAGTTAGATCGCCTACTGCCCCTCTCTACCCCCCTAGTGCATGAACATTCTCGATCGCATCGCCGAGCGGCAGCGAGACAATTTCTCGCTGCACTCCCAGTACCTCAACCCGCAGATGGTCAACGTACTCAAAACGATCGGGTTCGATCGCCACTACGTGCGCGCGGAGGGGCCTTATCTATTTGACGACCAGGGCGATCGCTACCTCGACCTGCTCAGCGGCTTTGGCGTCTTTGCCCTGGGGCGCAACCATCCCAAAGTCGTGCAGGCCCTACAGGATGTGCTAACGGCAGAACTGCCCAACCTGGTGCAGATGGATGTCTCGATTTTGTCGGGGCTTTTAGCGGAAAAGCTACAACAGATCACGCCACCAGGGTTAGACCGCATCTTCTTCGCCAACTCCGGCACCGAAAGCGTCGAGGCGGCGATCAAGTTCAGCCGCCACGCCACCGGGCGCAGCAAGATTGTCTATTGCTCTGGCGGCTACCACGGTCTAACCATGGGCTCTCTGTCGGCCACGGGCGATCCCCACTTCAGGGCAGGCTTTGGCCCCTTTTTGCCCGACTTCATCGAAATTCCCTTCGGTGACCTGGCTGCCCTAGACCAAGCGCTTTCCCGCAAAGACGTGGCCGCCTTTATCACCGAGCCTATCCAGGGCCACGGAGTATGGATTCCAGAGGCCAGCTACCTACCAGGGGCGGCGGCGCTCTGCCGCAAATACGGCAGCCTGTTCATCGCCGATGAGGTGCAGACCGGGCTAGGTCGTACGGGCAAGTGGTGGGCGGTCGAGCACTTTGGTGTCGAGCCCGATTTGCTCTGTATGGCCAAGGCCCTGTCGGGTGGGTTCGTGCCGGTAGGGGCCGTGGCCTGTCGGTCGTGGATCTTCGACAAAGTGTTTAACCGCATGGATCGCGCCGTGGTTCACGGCAGCACCTTTGGCAAAAACAATTTGGCTATGGCGGCAGGGCTGGCCACCCTCGACGTACTCGAAACCGACGGCTGGATTGACCATGCGGCGCAGATGGGGCAGCAGATTGTGGCCGATTTGCAGCCTTTGGTGGGCCAGTACGAGTGCCTGAAAGCAGTGCGGGGCCTAGGCATGATGATGGCACTGGAGTTTGGCGAACCCAAGAGCTTGACCCTAAAAATGTCGTGGAAGATGCTCGAAACCGCCAACCGGGGCTTGTTTTCCCAAATCATCACGGTGCCGCTGTTTACTCGCCACCGAATTTTGTCGCAGGTGGCGGGCTACGGCATGAATGTGGTCAAATTTATTCCGCCCTTGACTCTGCAAGATAGCGATCGCCGCTGGATTGTCGAGGCCGTCACCGACGTAGTGGCCGACGCTCACCGGGTGCCGGGTGCCGCCTGGGAATTTGGCAAAACCCTAGCCACCCAGGCAATGAAAACCAAAGCCGGAGCCCGGTAGCCCCAGCCATGGCCAGCCTGTTTCATCCACTGTGCGGCAGCAACCCACCGACCCTGCTCAGGCTACTGCGCGAAAATGGATTGCCCGCGGTTAACAGCTGCCCCCAGGTGGCTCTAGCTCTGGCGGTGTCGCTGGCCCGCTGGCCTTTTTCAACGGCGGAACAGGTGGCGTTTGCCCTGTCCCCAAAGCAGCCGATGCCCGACCCCGTCTTTATCGTCGGCTACTGGCGATCGGGCACCACCCATCTGCACAATGTGATGGCCCAGTGCCCCGCCTTTGGCTACATTACCCCCCTGGCAACGGGAATGCCGTGGGATGTTTTGGGCATTGTGCGATCGCTAGAGCCGCTGCTAGAGCAGGCTCTGCCTCAGGATCGCTACGTCGATAATGTGGCGGTCACGCCTACCTCGCCCCAGGAAGATTCCATTCCCCTGGCGACGATGGGGGCAGCTTCGTACTACCACGGCATGTACTTTCCTCAGCATTTCGAAACTCACTTTCGGCGAGATGTGTTTGGCGGTGCGATCGCCGATGTGGAGCGGTGGAAACGCCTGCATCGCCATTTGCTGCGGAAGGTTTCGGTGCACCAAGGGCACCGCTCGCTGCTGATTAAAAACCCAATCTATACCGGCTATATTCGCCATCTGCGGGAGCTGTGGCCGGGGGCCAAGTTCATTCACATCTATCGCAACCCTTACCGGGTGTTTTCCTCGGCGCGGCACTACTTTACGCGGCTGCTGCCCGAACTGGCGCTGCAAGACTACGGCGATTTACCGATTGAATCGCTGGTTTTGGAGAGCTACCCGTTTCTGTTAGAGGCTCTCAGAACCGATACGGCCGATCTGCCCCCCGAACAGTTTGCAGAGGTGCGTTTTGAGGATTTGCAGACCGAGCCACTGCCGGTGCTAAAAAAGCTATTTGAGCAGCTAGAACTGCCCAGTTTTGAGGCAGCGCGCCCCTATTTTGAAACCTATCTAGCGAGTCTAGGAGACTACCAGCAAAACCAGTATTCTCTAGAGCCCGAAGCGATTACTAAGGTTGAACACCACTGGCAAACTTACCTTCAGCGTTGGGGCTATGACTTAAAGGATGCAGGGCTCTGCTCAAACTCGATCTGACCGTAGTCGAGCTTGAGGATGCGATCGCCCACATAAAAATAGTGGTCGTCATGGCTGATCACAAACACCGTCTTCCCCTGGGCCTTGAGGTCGGGCAAAAACTGGGTGTAAAACACCTGCTTAAAGGCGGGATCTTGATCAGCAGCCCATTCGTCAAATAGATAAATGGGGCGATTTTCCATGTAGGCGCTGAGCAGGGCCAGGCGTTTGCGCTGCCCCTGAGATAGATCCACCGTCGAAAACCGGCCCTGGTCAATGCGCACCTTGTGGCTGAGCTGTAGCTTTTTTAAATAGTCTTGGGCTTGGCTGTCGCCGGCCTCGCTACTCAGTCCCAGCAGCCGATCAAACAGATAGAAATCGGCAAACACCACCGAAAAATGCTGCCGATACCACTCTTGATTTTGCTCATCAATAGGCTGCTGATCTAGCCAAATCGTTCCCGTTTGGGGGCGATATAGCCCCGTAAGCACCTTCGCCAGGGTCGATTTGCCGCTGCCGTTGCCGCCAATAATAAAAATCAGCTCGCCGGGATGCACAGTTAGATTCACCGGCCCTAGGGTGAATTCGGTGCCCTCTTGGTCGGTGCGATAGCTGTGGGTGACCCCTTTTAGCTCTAGCCGCTGCCAGCTTGGGTCGATGGGCGGCACGGCGGCAGCGGCGATCGGGGCATTGATGCTCAGACCCAGGGCTTTGAGCTTGTCGAGGGCCACGCTGGCCTGACCCAGCAGCGGCAGCTTGTTCACCAGGTTTTCCATCGGCCCCAGCAGGTAGGTAAAGGTCAGCACGTAGGCCACCCGGGTGCTGGGGCTAATGCCCACCCAATTCGGCAGGGCAAACAGCACCAGCCCGACCGCAAAAAAGTAGATAAACTTGCCCCAGCTATCGAGCACGGCAAACAGGCTCAACCCCTGCTGGTTGTAGTGCTTGACCTGAAGGGCGGTGGGCTGGAGGTCGAGCTCGAAGAAGTCTTGGCGGCCCAGACGGTGCAGTTTTAGCTCCTTGATGCCGTCGATCAAGCTGCGGAAATGCTGAAACAGCCGCTCTTGGTGGTTGCGGGCAGCGGCTAGGCCGCGTCGGCCCGCCACCAGAAACCAGCGACAGCTAAACGAGGCCACTAGGGTAATTAGCAGCACCAGGGCCAGCACCTGCCACGACAGCCACGACACGTAGACCATGCAGCCCACAGTGCCCGCGATATTGATCATCAAAACGGGCAAGACCCCGGCGGCGGCGGCGATCGCCTGAATATCCTCCGTGAGCAGCACCAGCAGGCTGGGCAACCCAAGACTTTCTAAGGACTTCAGCTCCGCCGCTAAAATCTGGCGACAGAGCTGGAGCTGAAGCTCCACCACCGCCGCCTGGGAAAACCGCACCAGCAAAATGCGCGACACCATCGCTGTGGTCAGGGCGATCGCGCCCAACCCCACAAACGCTGCCGCCACTAACCCCCCAGTCACCCCCTGGGCGATGGTGTAGCTGATCAGCGCAATTAGAGCGGCACTACAGCTACCGCTCACTAGGCCAGTGGCCAGGGCAATCCCTAGGGCTGGCCCAGAGGTCTGCAAGAGAAATAAAACTAAGCTCATGGCAGTCTCGCAAATGGTGGTGCACCCAAAGTCTGGGGGCCTGAATGGCGATCGGTGCTGGCGGTGACAGGCCTAGGCCCAGTCTGATCAACCGGTTGAACAAGCTATGATATCTGCGTTTCTCTCCTACTAAAGCGATGCCCCGCCTTAACCTCAACCAGCTGCGAGAACGATTAAATCTCTCTCGATTTGCCCTGCGCAACCGTGGGTTGGCGATCTTCTGCTGGATTGTGATTGGGGTGGCTGGGCTGCTAGCGTTTAGCTCTTTGAAGTATGCCTTGTTTCCCGACATCACCTTTCCGGTGGTGCTCGTCAACGCCACCGCCCCCATTGAGACGGCAGCTGAGACAGAAGCTGAGCTTACCGTGCCATTGGAGGCCCAGCTGCAACCTCTAGCTGGTTTGTCTCGCCTCGACTCAACCACCTCGCCGGGGCGGGCAATTCTACGGCTGAATTTTGAGGTGAATGCCGCGCTGGAGGAAACCACGGCTGCAGTCGAGCAGGCTATTGACCAGACTGATCTGGCGGCCGGGTTTGACTATGAGATCATCCCGCTTAACTTGAACGAGGCGACCGCAATTAGCTATGCCCTAACCAGTGAGGAGCTGCCCCCAGCTGAGCTAACGGCACTGGTTGAAACTGAGATCTTGCCGACGCTGCGCGACATTCCCGGAGTGCTGCGGGTAGATTTGCGGGGGACCGGTAGCCGAGCCGCCGCCAGTGGTGAGGGCAGTTTCTTAGCGGAGCTACAAAACCCGCCGACGCTCATTCGGTTTAATGGGGAAGCGGCGCTGGCGGTTCAGGTGGTGAAGCAGGGCGAGGCCAACACCCTAGAGGTGGTCGATCGCGTCGAGACGGCGATCGCACAAATCCGCGAGCAGCAGCCCCAGATAGAGATTGCCCTAGCCGCCACCCAGGCCGAATTCATTCGCGCGTCGACCGAAGCCACCATCGATGCGCTGGTGGAGGCGATCGTGCTGGCGGTGCTGGTGATTTTGGCTTTTTTGCGCAGCTGGCGGGCCACGGTGATTACGGCGCTGTCGATTCCGCTGTCGCTGCTAGGCACGGCGATCGTCATGGCCATCTATGGCTTTAACCTGGAGACCATTACGCTGCTGGCGCTGGCGATCGTGATTGGCATCATTGTCGACGATGCGATCGTTGAGGTTGAAAACATCATGCGCCATCTGGAAGCGGGGGCGACTCCGCGACAGGCGGTCTTGCAGGCAACGGACGAAATTGCCCTGACGGTGACAGTCTCGACGCTGACCATTGTGGCCGTATTTTTGCCCGTGGCGCTGATGGGCGGCACCGTAGGGCAGTTTTTTAAGCCCTTTGGCCTGACGGTGTCGGCGGCAGTGCTGTTCTCGCTATTAGTGGCCCGCACCCTGAACCCAGTGCTGGCGGTGTATTGGCTAAAGGCCTCTGGCTCGCCCCAGACCGCTGCCCCCGCCAACCCTGCTCCCGCTGCCCTCGAACCCCCTGACCCCGCTGCCACCGCGCTCCTGGCGGAGACGGTGGGAAGCACCTGGCTAGAGCGACAGTACAGCCACCTGCTCGCCTGGTCACTGCGCCATCCCTGGATGGTGGTGGGGCTAGCGATCGCCAGCCTGGTCGCAGGCATTGCGATTATTCCGCTGATTCCCCAGGGGTTTATTCCCCAGCTCGACCAGGGGCAGTTTTTGCTGAACTACCGGGTGCCCCTGCCCCAGCGCCCCGGTGGAGCCCAGCTACCGCAGTCTGGACAGCTACCGACAGCCGGACAGCTACCGACGGGTCTAAGTGCACCACAGGCGGCGGCGGCAGCAGAAGCGGCAGCAGAAGCAGGGCGATCGCAGCTCTTGCAGCGGACCCTTCAGCAAGCCGACGACCTGGAGGCGGCGGTGGCTCAGCTGCCCGAGGTCGAGTCGGTGTTGACTACCGTGGGCGGACGGGGGCGACCCAACGAGGGCAGTCTATATATCCAGCTGCGGGAGGAGCGCGATCGCAACACCGCCGCCGTGCAGGCCCAGCTCCGCCAGGATTTGCCCACCCGAGCGGGCTTAGAAACCAGCGTTGAAGACATTCAGTTTGTCGATACCGGCGGCGAAAAACCCCTCCAGGTGGCCCTAGTGGGCGACGATCTGACAGCGCTGCAAACCGCCGCCGCTGAGATTCAGATCCAGGTGAAAGCGCTGCCCGGTTTTGCCGATGTGCGCATTTCGGGAGCCGAGAACACTGCCGATGCGATCGTAGAGATCAGCCACCAGAACGGTGAGCGGGTCGCCATCGTCAGCGCCAACCTGAGTGACGGCAATGCCTTAGGCGACGCCACCGCCCAGGTGGTAGAAATTGCAGAATCGGTGGTGCCCCCCGGTGTCCGTATTGACCTGGCGGGCGACTCGGCCAGGGCTGGAGAGGTGCTGGGCAGTTTTGGCCGCATTCTAATTTTGGCCGTGATCTGCATGCTGCTGGTGCTGCTGGTGCCTTTTGGGCGACTGCTAGAACCGGCGGTGGTGGGCCTATCGCTGCCGCTCTCGGTCGTTGGGGCGACGCTGGCCCTATGGATTACCCGCAGCGACTTTGGCATTGTCTCGCTGTTAGGCCTGCTGTTTTTGCTGGGATTACTCAGCAAAAACGCGATTTTGCTGCTGGATTACATCAACCAGCTGCGCCGGGCCGGGCTTGAGCGCACCGACGCCATCAAAAAAACGGGCTTGGTGCGGCTGCGCCCCATTCTGATGACCACCGTTTCGTCAGTGCTGGGCATGGTGCCGATTGCCCTCGGTTTTGGGGCGGGGGCCGAGCTGCGGCAGCCCATGGCCGTCGCCATTATTGGCGGGTTGCTGACCTCAACCCTGCTGAGTCTAGTGGTGGTGCCGGTGCTCTACACCCTGCTCGAAGATGGCTGGCTCAAGCTCACCAAGCGGTCGGCCTGATGGCAGTTCAAGTGATTCTTGTGCCCGCTGGGGCCGAATATCAAGCGGTGGTGCGGGGTCTGAAAGCGATTCCCTATGCGCCCCCGGTGGTTGCTGTTCCAGCGGGGCCAGCGGCATTTCGAGCATTTTTAGAAACCTGGAAAGACCGATCGCGCTTTGAAGACCAGGAAATTTTGTTGATCGGCCTGGGCGGCAGTCTATTGCCCCAGCATTCGGTGGGAGACGCGCTACTGCTTGAGCAGGTTTGGGATGCAGCCGGGGGCGATAATGCAAAAGGCTATCAGTGCGATCGCACCCTCACCGACGAGCTGGCCCAACGCCTTGGGGTTCCCGTGGGGACGGGGTTAACGTGCAATCGCGTGATCACGACGGTGGCAGAAAAGCGGCGGCTGGGCGATCGCTACCAGGCCGCTGTAGTGGATATGGAAAGTGCCGTACTGCTGGCAACCACGCCTCAGGCAAAGGTTGCCATTCTGCGAGTAATCAGCGATGACTGTGGCCACGACTTGCCGGATATTGCGGGGGCGATCGGCCCAGACGGTAGCCTCCGCGCCAACACTCTCGCCCGCAGCTTCTTGAAACGCCCGATCGCGGCTCTAAAATTCATTAGCGGCTCACTCCAAGCACTCAAAACCCTAGAGCAGATCACGTTTGCTCTTTTCAAATCAGATTAATAACATCCCTCTCAAACAATTGATCAAGTGCTTGTTTGGGCCAGGAGCTTTCTAACAGAGACGGTTACATTGTCAAAAGCCAGCGGCGTGATGTTGCCGTCTTGCACAGTTGTTTGCTGTCTGTATTGTCCTGTCACTGGTTGCTGAAATATTGTGATCTGCATTGTTACTAAATTCACAACCCAGTATTCTGAAATCCCGGCGGTGGCATAAACAGCCGCTTTTATGTCCAAATCTTGCTTGAGACTGGTATTGGCGACTTCGATCAGCCAAAAAATATCCTCAGGGTGGGGATGGCGAGCGCGGTAGGTTGATTCAGGCAGGCGAACAATGGCAATATCGGGCTCTGGCTCAGAATCTCTTAAGGTAACAGGCCCGTTGAAGCGAACCTCGGCTTTTCCTGCCAACAGCGTTTCTAAGTATTTGGCCCCCTGTTTTGCAGTTGTGTAGTGAATTGGGGTTTCTGGACTTGTCTCAACAATCTCTCCTTTCAGCAACTCGACGCGACGGGCCTGGAGAATGCCTGCCTGAATCATCTGGTGATAGTCGTCTACAGACCATTTAGCAAGGGTTTTCATGGAAAGCTCACCTTAGACCGCCCCATCGTTATGAGTATAAAGGTGCTGTCGGGCAGAACACCTACCCTAGATCGCTATAAACCCGTCCTTTCCAGGCACCGCCCTGCCCGCCCCAGTGCCGCCGCGCCGAATCTAAGGTCATCAGCGTGTAGAGCAGGGCGATCAACGGCAGCGCCAGCGCCAGCAGTCGCTGGCCGCCATAGAGCTTCAGCGTTGGCCAATAGGCTAGAGCCATCAGCAGCCATCCCGCCAACCCCATCAGCGCCAGGACAGGGTCGCTCCAGATCAATCCCAAAACCACCCCCAGGGGAGCGACCAGATAGACCAACAGCATGCCAAAGACCGTACCGATCAGCAGCCACGGCGAGTAGTTGAGCTGGGTGTAGGCGCTGCGGGTGATCATGGTCCAGATGCTATGCAGATCGGGGTAGGGGCGCAGGCTGTGGATAGTGGTGCTGAGGCCGAGCCAGATTGGGCCGTTGGCCTTGACCGCCGCTCCCAAGGCGCAGTCGTCAATCAGCGCCTGGCGAATGGCCTGTAGCCCGTTGATGCGCTGAAGGGCGCTGAAACGGATCAGGGCGCAACCTCCCGCGGCCGCGGCCGTCTGTTTTTTAGGATTATTCACCCAGGGGAAAGGGTAGAGCAGCTGAAAAAAGAAGATAAACGCCGGAATCAGCAGCCGTTCCCAAAAGCTCTCACAGCGGAGCTGCACCATCAGTGATACCAGGTCGAGCCGATCGCCCTCGGCCTTGGTCACCAGCTGTTGCAGGCTGGCAGCATCGTGCTCAATGTCGGCATCGGTAAAAAGTACATAGTCGGGTGGGGTAGGCTGCGACGCCAGGTAGCGAAAGCCCTGCTCCATCGCCCAGAGCTTGCCCGTCCAGCCAGCGGGGAGGGCTGCGCCCGAGAGCACCGTGAGGCGGTCGCACTGGTTTACCGCAGTCGCACTTTCGCGCGCCACCGCCGCCGTGCCATCCGTGCTCTGATCATCCACCAGCACGACTTGCAGGTTGCCGGGATAGGTCTGGGTGAGATGCGATCGCACCGCCACCCCAATCAGATCCGCCTCGTTGCGGGCTGGAATCACCACCGCGACCTGGGGCCAGGTCGCCAGTGACACTAGACTCTCGGCATCAAGCCGCTGGTCAGCCCGCCAAAACTGGCCCCAAAACAGCAGCATCCCGATCCAGATCAGGAGCGCTAGACTCGTCAGGCTCAACGCTAAGATTGCCATCGGCTTTGTGTACACTGATTGGTCTTTCGCATCATAAATCAGTTGCTAAATGCGAACCTACTGCTGAATACGGTCAGAATCCTTGCCGTCCACTTCAGCTATCTTTCCTTGATGGAAGCATTTGCATTATGCTGCCCCAGTGACCATAGCGTTTTGACCGTAAGGGGTGCCCATGCAGACGCAAGAACCGCAGCAGCTAACTGGGATTGATTCAGCGATTGCCGCCGCGCAAAATTACCTGCTGGCCCTACAGCATCCTGACGGCTACTGGTGGGCAGAGCTGGAGTCCAATGTCACCATCACCGCCGAAATCGTTCTGCTACACAAGATTTGGGGCACCGATGGCGATCGCCCCCTGGCTAAGGCAGAACACTATTTGCGATCGCACCAGCGCGACCACGGCGGGTGGGAACTGTTCTACGGCGATGGCGGCGACCTCAGCACCTCTGTCGAGGCCTACATGGCGCTACGGGTGCTGGGGGTGCCCGCCAGCGATCCGGCCTTGCTGAAGGCGAAAGACTTTATTCTCCAGCGCGGCGGCATCAGCAAAACCCGCATTTTCACCAAGCTGCACCTGGCCCTAATCGGCTGCTACGATTGGCGCGGCCTGCCCTCGCTGCCCGCCTGGGTGATGCTGCTGGAGTCGCCCTCGCCATTCACCATTTACGAACTATCAAGCTGGGCTCGGGGCAGCACCGTGCCACTGCTGGTCGTCTTTGACCAAAAGCCGGTTTACAAGATTGAACCCGCCGTTAATCTGGATGAACTCTACGCCGAGGGCATCGCCAACGTGCGCTGGGAACTCCCGAAAGCGGGGGACTGGAGCGACATTTTCATCTGGCTCGACGGCGCGTTTAAGTTTGCCGAGTCGATTAATTTCACCCCGTTTCGCGACGAGGGCCTGCGCAAAGCCGAGCAGTGGATTTTGGAGCGGCAGGAGGCAACGGGCGACTGGGGCGGCATTATCCCCGCCATGCTGAACTCGATGCTGGCCCTGCGCTGCTTGGGCTACGACGTGAACGATCCGGTGGTGCGACGCGGCCTGCGGGCGATCGACAACTTCGCGGTAGAAACCGACGACACCTACTGGGTACAGGCCTGCGTCTCCCCGGTGTGGGATACGGCGCTGGGCATGCGATCGCTCACCGATTCGGGCCTGGCCCCTGACCACCCCAGCCTGGTGCGGGCGGGCGAATGGCTGCTCGAAAAGCAAATTCTCGACTACGGCGACTGGATCGTCAAAAACCCTCAGGGCAAACCGGGGGGCTGGGCCTTTGAGTTTGAGAACCGTTTCTACCCCGACGTGGACGACACGGCGGTGGTAGCGATGGCGCTACAGGATGTCACCCTGCCCGATGAGGCGCTGAAGCGCGAGGCGATCGCCCGGGCCGTGCGCTGGGTGGCCACCATGCAGTGCAAAACCGGGGGCTGGGGCGCCTTCGACATCGACAACGACCAAGACTGGATCAATGCCGTTCCCTACGGCGACCTCAAAGCGATGATCGACCCCAGCACCGCCGATATCACCGCTCGGGTGCTGGAGATGCACGGTCGCCTCTGCCGCGAACCCAATCTCGCGGCCCGCTACGCCAGCGACCTCAGTGCCCAGCGGCTGGAACGGGGCCTCACCTTTCTGCTCAATGAACAAGAGGCCGACGGCAGCTGGTTTGGCCGCTGGGGTGTGAACTACCTCTATGGCACCAGCGGGGCGCTATCGGCCCTGGCGTTAATTGCGCCAGAGCGTTGTCAAGGGGCGATCGCACGCGGGGTTAACTGGCTCGTCAGCTGCCAAAACCCCGACGGCGGCTGGGGCGAAACCTGCCGCAGCTACGATGACCCCGCCCTCAAGGGCCAGGGGCCAAGCACGCCGTCTCAAACCGCCTGGTCGCTGCTGGGGCTGCTCGATGCTGGTAGTTCTAGTGCTGCTGCAGAATTAGCGATCGAGAAAGGCATTCGCTATCTAGTTGAGACTCAGACCCCCGAGGGTACGTGGGACGAGCAGGAGTTCACCGGCACCGGCTTCCCGCGCCACTTTTATATTCGCTATCACCTTTACCGCCACCACTTCCCGCTGATGGCGCTGGGTCGCTATCAGCTCAGCCATGTCCCTGAGGCTTAACCAAGCTGACTGCGATAGGCGCTAATGGCCTAGGGTTTAGGGTTTAAGGTGTCGGGTTCAAGGCAGGTCATGAACCTGGAATCAATACCGCATCCTAATTTGGTTACAACCGCGTTGTAGGGGCATTGCAGTGCAATGCCCCTACGAGATCCCTAATTTGAACCGGGGTTTCTCAAGGCGGATCTCGTACAAATCCTTCTTGGCTACCCCGATTGAACAGGACAAATGCCATAAAGCCTCTGGCTCGGCTACGCCTGCAACCCTACGGTTTATCCCTCGGGGAATCGGGTTCTGTAATTCGGATTTGGTCTGAGACCTTGAACTACCACCAACCGTTCACCTTTGGCTTGGCGGATCATTCTCCCTTTGCCAGGTGCAGCCACTGCGCGGCAGACGCTGTAGCCAGGGGTGGGGCAAACCAATAGCCCTGGCCAGATTCACACCCTAGAGCTTTGAGAATGTCGAGTTCGGTGGCGGTTTCGATGCCTTCGGCAACCACGTCTATATTTAGGCTTTGGGCCAGGGTGAGAATCATCTGCACCGTCTCTAGGGAAGTTTGGGCGTCTGGTCCGGTAGGGCTGAGGCGCTGAACAAAGGAGCGGTCAATTTTGAGGGTGTCGATGGGAAATTCGTGCAGGCGGCTGAGGGACGAATAGCCCGTGCCGAAGTCGTCGATGCAGAGCCGCACGCCCAGGGCCTTCAGCCGCTTGAGTGACTGAGCTTCGCAGGTGAAGGTGTCGAGGATGCAGCTTTCGGTAATCTCTAGTTTGATACACTGCCGGGGAATTTGGGTGGCCTGTAGCACCACCTCTAGCCGCTCGATCAGTTCAGGCTGCTTTAGCTGCATGGCGGACAGGTTGACATTCATGGTCAGTAGCACCCCAGGGGAGGCCGCCTGCCAATGCATGAGCTGCTGACAGGCGGTTTCGAGCACCCACCAGCCGATTGGGCCAATCAGCCCGGTTTCTTCGGCCACCGGAATAAACTCTAGGGGAGAAATCAGCCCACGGATGGGGTGTTGCCAGCGCACTAGGGCTTCAAAGCCGCGCACCTGGCCGGTAGCTAGGGAAACAATCGGCTGGTAGTAGAGGCAAAATTCTTGGGCCTCGATGGCTCGTCGCAGGTCGCTCTCTAGCTGGAGCCGCTGGGTGATCTGGGTTTGCATGGCGGGGTCAAACACCACGTACTGGTTTCTGCCCTTGGCCTTGGCTTGGTAAAGGGCAATGTCGGCATCGCGCAGCACGTGGGTAGCCACCTGATAGTTGAGGGTGCTGTAGGTAATGCCCGTGCTGGCGGTGGAAAAGACTTCATAATCGCTCACCCGAAAGGCCAGCGAAAACTGGTCTTGAATGCGCTGAGCGATCGCCAGGGCATCGTCAGGGTGCACCAAATTTTCGAGCAAGATGGCAAATTCGTCGCCGCCAAACCGCGCTACAACGGCGGCACCGACGCAGTGTTGCAGCCGTTGACTGGCCAACTTGAGGAATTCGTCGCCGACCAAATGGCCCAGACTATCGTTGATGTTTTTGAACCGATCGAGATCCATAAACAGCACTGCGTAGAGGCGCTCAGGGTATTGGGCGCTGATCTGAATGGCGTGCTTGAGCAGATTAAGGAAGCAGGCGCGATTGGGCAGATTGGTGAGGCCGTCGTAGAGGGCATTGTGCTGGAGTTTATCGGTGGCCTGGATCAGCTGCGTTTGGGTTTTTTGCAGATTCTCTAGCGACTGCTGCAGCGTTCGGTTGCTCAGTTCCAGGTTTTGGTAGAGGTTGGCATTTTCGAAGGAAATGGCCGCCTGAGCACAGAGAATGTCTAACACCTGGATGCGATCGCGGGTGAATGCTCCCGTAGTCAAAGTATTCTCCAGGTAGAGCACGCCCATCGCCTGGTTTTTTTGAATTAACGGCAGCCCCAGCACCGATTTGGGTGAGTGTTGCACTAGATAAGGATCGGCGGCAAAGCGCGGCTCGACGCGCATATCGTCGATCACTAGAGGGGCGGCGGTGCGATCGACAAAGTGAATCAGGCTCACCGGCAGGTGGCGGCTGGTTTGCAGCGGCACCAGATCCACCCGGCAGGTTTCGCCGCTGAGGCAATGGGCCACCACCACGAGCTGGTCGGCCTGGCGCAAAACTAAGGCCCCGCGTTCGGCCCCGGCATTTTCTAGCACCAGCTGCATCAGGGTGACGATCAGCTGATCGGGGCGCAGCTCTTGGGAAATGGCCAGGGACGCCTGAACCACAGCGGCCAAATCGAGGGCGGCGGTATCGCTAGTGCAACTGCTGATCTCATCGCTGGCGCTGAGCACCCCCGGCGCGGGCAGCCCCGCCGTCGCCTGCAACGCCTCGGGATAGAGGGCTTCAAGCTGTTGAGTTTTGGCCTTTGCCCCCCAGTGAGCGTAGGCCTGGTAGGCCGCACGCAGGTAGGGCTGGGCTAGGTTGGCTCGCCCCCAGGCCAGGTAAAACCGAGCCGCCAGTTCGTTCGCCAGCCCTTCATCCTGAATAAACCCGTGGGTTTTGGCGGTGGCGATCGCCCCATCGTAGGCCTCCATTGCCTCTAGATAGCGCCCTTCGACTCGGGCGATTTCGGCTTCAACTAGCTGCCAGCGGTGGCGGTGGTTGCTGGGCGCAGAGTCGGCCCACTGGGCCAGCTTTTCCTGCTGCTGCTGAATGCGCTGCCACCGGACGGGCTGGTCAGCGGCGGCCTGATCAGCGGGCTGATCCCAGAGCGCCAGCTGAATCAGAGCATCATAGAAGGCGTAGAGAGCAAAGGAAAACTGGGCTCGCCCCCCATCCAAATAAGTGGCCACCTGATCGGACTGCTGGGCCGCCTGCTCAATTTGCCCAAACAGGTAGTAGAGCACCGTCTGGTTGAAGTGGTAGTGGAAAAGGGAGGTGCGATCGCTGTGCTCCAGGTGAAACCGCACCGACGTTTCCGCCTCGTACACCGACCCGCTCAAGCACCAGGGACTTTCCCCTTCCCCCAGCAGGTTGAGCACCGTCTGCTGCACGATTTCTAAACACTTCAGCGACACCTGCTTGAGCTGACGCAGGGTCTGGCGATAGGCAGCCATCTCCGCCGCCAAATCCTCCAGGGGCTGCCCAGCAAAATAGGCATAGTGGCCATAGGCCTGGGCGTTGAGCACCACACACTCCAGATCGCCCGTCGCCAGCCCGCTTTGGTAGGCCTGCACAAAGGCGGGCAGGCTCTGCCGCAGGGGGTCGCGCCAGTGGCAGATGAAGTTGTGCACCAGATACCCGGCCCGGCTCTCGCTGGTGGTGGCCCCCAGCTGCTCTAGCAGCCGCAGCGCCAGCTGGCCAAACCCATAGCCCAGCTTGATTTCGCCCATGGTACACAGCGCCATGCCATAGCCCGCGTAGGCAAAAATTGAGATCGGGCTATTGCCAAAGCGAATGGAAAACTCGACCTGCTTGGCCATCAGCAGGGGCATCAGGGCCGGTAGCGCCCGATAGGTTGGAGCGGTGAGCTTGGTCATAATCTGCATGGCCGCCAGCCGCTGGCCCGCCGCCATCTTGGGCAGGGCCAGCAGGCTGAGGGGGTCTTGCCCAGCCCAAAGCTGACGCGTATCGGCTAGGGCCTGCTGCACCTCAGCCGGAGTGGGCTGTTCTGCAAAGTCAACTCCCAAGATGCGCAGCACCTGCAGCCCGGTGCGCACCGCAGCCAGGTAATTACCCTGGGCGCGATCGGCCAGCAGCCGCATCTCATAAACGGGCAGCTGATCGAGCAGGTTATAGGCGTGGCGGACGGTGAGGCCAGCCCAATACTCCACCTGCTCAAAGTCGGTGCAGAGGTAGGCGACTTCGGTAATCTCTTGGTGCAGGGCCAGGGTCAAGTCATACTGCTGCCCCCAGGTGTTAGCCGGCAGTAGGGCGATGCCCTGACGCAGATAGTCCAGCGCTGCCGAGTAGGCTGTGGCCGTTTTAGCCCTGCGGCCCGCCTGCAAATTGAGCTGAGCTAGCTGTTCCCGTTCGGCGGCGATCAGCAGCGCCTGCCCCTCGTTGAGGTGGTTGACGATGGTAAACAGCTGCTCCTCGCGCTGGGCCGGGGACGATTTGTGCCACAGCAGCTGGCCGATGGTGAGGTGGGTCTGGGAGCGCTGGTCGGTTGGAATCAGCGAATAGGCAGCCTGCTGAATGCGATCGTGCAGAAACCGGTAGCTTAGCTCTGGTCTGTCTAAGGGCAGCAGGGCCGGCTCTAGGCTACCTTCTGGCTCTAGCAGGGTGTAGATCTCGCTTTGGGGCAGCACTAGCCCCAGTTCTAAAGCGCTCCAGAGGGCGATCGCCACGTCAGTTTCGGGCAGCTCCGACACCAGCGCCAGCGTACCCAAATTAAACGGGTTGCCGATGCAGGCCGCCAGCTTCAGCATGGCCTGGGTAGAAGGCCCCAGCTTTTGCAGCTGCTGGGCCATAAACGCCACCACATCCTCGTTTATGGCCGCGCGGCGGGCCTGCCCCAGATCGCACTGCCAGGCTCCCTGCACCGGGTCAAAAACGATGGTGCCTTCCTGATACAGAACCTGCAAAAACTGGGTGGCAAAAAACGGGTTGCCGCCAGTCTTTTGGTAGACCAAATCGGCCAAGGGCTGGGCCAAAAGCACTGGGCAGACCAGGGTGTCAGCCACCAGCTGGTTGATGCTGGCGGCCGATAACGGCTCCAGGGTAATGGTATTGATGGTGGTCCCGCTCTGGCGCAGGATGTCTAGGGTCAGCATCAGCGGGTGGGCCGGGCTCACCTCGTTGTCGCGGTAAGCCCCAATCAGCAGCAGGTGCGGGCACTGGAGGTCGCCGATCAGCAGGTTCATTAGCTGGAGCGAGGCCAGGTCGGCCCACTGCAAATCGTCTAAAAACATCACCAGGGGATGCTGGGGCGCGGCGAACACCTGAACAAAGTTCTGAAATAGCTGGTTAAAGCGATGCTGCGCCGCCTGGCCGGAGAGTTCTACCACGGGCGGCTGGGGCCCGATGATCTGCTCTAGCCCAGGAATGACGTCAATTAGCAGCTGGCCGTTGGCACCTAGGGCGGCCAAAATGCCGGTGCGCCAGGCCTGAAGCTGGGCCTCAGGTTCGCTGAGCAACTGCTGCATCAGCCCTTGCAGGGCGGTCAAGAAGCCGGCAAAGGGGGTGTTGCGCTTAAACTGATCAAACTTGCCCTGAATGAAGTAGCCCTGCTGGCGGGCGATCGGCCGCTGCACTTCATTGACCACCGCCGTTTTGCCCACCCCCGAGTAGCCCGCGACCAGCACCAGCTCGCTACCGGTCACTTCAGCCGTGCTGACGCGCTCAAAGGCGGCCAGCACCGCCGCCACCGCTTCCCCCCGGCCGTAGAGCTTTTCGGGAATTAGAAAACGACGGCTGCGATCGCGCTGCCCGAGCACAAAAGCGACAATGTGCCCTGTCTGCTCTAGCTGGTGGCGGCACCGTGTGAGGTCGTGGTGTAGGCCCGCTGCGCTCTGATAGCGATCCTCCGGATTTTTTGCCATCAGTCGGCTAACTATGGCCGCCACCACCGCCGGTACGCTCGGGTTCACGCTGGCGATCGGCGGCGGTGCCTTAGCGATGTGGCAATACACCAGGCCCATCAGAGTATCGGCGGTAAAGGGCACCCGCCCGGTTAGCAGTTCGTAGAGGGTAATGCCGAGGGAATAGTAGTCGGTGCGGTAGTCAACGCCGCGATTAATGCGCCCGGTCTGCTCGGGCGAAATGTAGGCCAGGGTGCCCTCTAACATGCTGTGGCGCTGCCCCAAAATCGCCTCGCGCGGCAGGCGCGAAGCGAGGCTAAAGTCGGTCAACTTCACCTGGCGGGTTTCGGGATGGATCAGCAGATTGCTGGGTTTAATGTCTTTGTGAATGATGCCCTGGTCGTTCAGATGCTTCAGGATATCGGTGAGCTGCTGGGCAATTTCGAGAAACTCCAGTAGCTCCAGTTTGCCCTTGCCCTCGTCCCGGCGTTGCCCCACCCACTGCTTGAGGGAAATGCCGCCAAAATCTTCTAAAATCAGCGCGTAGCTCTGACGGTAGGGCAGCAGCTCGTAGGGCCGCACGATGTTAGGCGCATGCAGGCTGCGGGCGATCGCAAACTGATGCCGAAACTGCATCAGCTCATCTGGCGTTGGCCGCTCGCTGCGCAACACCTTGATCACCACCATCTGGCCATCGGCCAGACGACGCCCACGGTAGACTAGACTCTTAACCCCGACGTATAGCTGATCTAAGAGTCGGTATCCAGGCAGCTCAATCATCGGATGAGTCAAATTGAATGCTCTTCCTAGTCTTCCCGGACTTATCTACCGTGAGGCGGTACTGGGCAGGGCGGAGCTTACCCGCCTCCTGATCAAAGCTCACAACCAAGGCTATCGCTCTTGAGTCACACCAGCTAGAGAAGACCTGTAATGTTGACTACTCGTTGGAAACTCTGCTCGTTATCAGGCCATCGACAACGAAAAATGGTCGTTTCAGATAACCTTCGGCAAAGGTCATTGGCAATAGAAGAGCGCGATCGCAAGTGATACAAGTCCTATCTGTGTACCCCGTAGGGACGTTGCACTGCAATGCCCCCACGGGGTATCGGTCATAAACCGGGGTTTCTAGAGTCGGTGTGAAACCTGGGTGAGACAGCCCCAAATGCGATGATTTGAACCTATTCCTAGGCACAGTTCGTCAATCGATCAGGCTCGCGATCGCCGCCACCAGTTCAGCGGGCTCAACCGGCTTACTAAAGTGGCGCTGAAATCCGACCGCTAGGGCTTTTTGCTGATTGATTTCCCCAGCATAAGCCGTCAGAGCGATCGCCTTGGGAAGGGAGTAGGCCGCGACCCGCCCCGGCTCGGCAAACTGAGCAGCCATGTGCTGGAGCAGCATATAGCCATCCATGTCTGGCATGCCAATGTCACTGATTACCACGTCAAAGGGCGATTGGTTGAGGGCTTGCAGCGCTTCTACCGCAGAGCCTGCGGCCGTCACCCTCGCCCCGGCCTGCTCCAAAATAAACGCCAACATCTCGCGAGAATCGGCTTCATCGTCCACAGCCAACACTCGAAAACCCGCGAGGGGCATAGCGCTACTCCCCAAAGCCTCAGACCGAGGGGTATTCGCTGGCTCAAGACCCGATGCCGTCAGCAGCGGCAGTCTAACCCTAAAGGTAGAGCCCTGCTCGTCGCCGGGGCTCTCGGCCTGCACAGTGCCGCCGTGCAGCTCAACTAGCTGACGCACGATCGCCAGCCCCAGCCCCAGCCCACCAAACTGCCGGGTCGTTGTGCTGTCGGCCTGACGAAAGCGATCGAAAATGTAGGGCAGCACCTCGTCGGTCAGGCCCTTGCCGGTGTCGGTGACCGTAATTTGCGCGTAGCCCTGAAGCGGTTGAGACTGGCGGGTTGAGATCTGCATCGGATCGGCAGCTTCAGAACTCATACCCGCCTCCCCCTGCTCTAAAGACACCTCAACCCGGCCGCCATGGTCGGTAAACTTCACCGCGTTGGAGAGCAAGTTCCACACCACCTGCTGGAGACGACCAGCATCCCCTGAGACATATCCCACCGGAGCACAGTTGACCTGAATGGCGATCGCCTTGGCTTCAGCGGCTAGCCGCACCGTTTCTAGAGCGGCTTCAATGACGGCTTGAAGATTGACCGGCGTGGCCTCAAGGCTGAGTTTGCCCTGCAAAATTTTTGACATGTCGAGCAGGTCGTCAATTAGCTGGGTTTGCAGCCGGGCATTGCGCTCAATGGTCTGGAGGCCACGGGTTTGGGTGGCCAGATCGTGCTGCTGCTTTTGCAGAATTTGTGACCAGCCCAAGATCGGGTTCAGAGGCGACCTGAGTTCGTGGGAGAGCACCGCCAAAAACTCGTCTTTGATCTGATTTGCTTGCTCGGCCTCGGCGCGGGCCTGGCGCTCGGCCTCATAGAGCTGCGATCGCGAAATGGCCTGGGCGCACTGACGGCTCAGGGTCAGCATAAACTCGCGATCGTCCTGGCTGAGCTGCTTAAACTGCTTAAACGACAGCGACAAGCCCCCCACCGCCTTGCCTTCCACCATGAGAGGCAGCGAGATCCAGGCCTCGAAGGGCTGTTTTTTGTAAGCATCGGCCAGATGGGGGTAGCGGGCCAACCGTTCCGCCATGGGCTCTGACCAGGCAGGTAGGCCACTTTTGACCGCCTCTGAAAGCGGCAAGGGCGCATCAATGGAAAACCGAGGCTGAATCTCCTTTGGATCAATGCTGTAGCCAGTAGATTGCACAATTTCGAGGGTAGTGCCATCCGGGCTGAGCAGGGCCATGAGGGCAGCATCAGCCTCCAGGGCCGCCACGCTCTGCTCGACAATCACCGCCGCCACTTGAACAGGCGTGAGCGACTCGGAGAGCGCCGCGGTCACCGTCTGCAGCCGAGCGGTGCGATCGGCGGCGGTTTCGGCGGCCTGCTGGGCCTGCTGGGCCGCTTGATACAGGCGGGCATTGTCGATGGCGATCGCGGCGCGACGGCCCAGGTCTTCGGCTAGGGCCAGGTCGGAGGGGTCGTAGTGCCGCTCCGACTCGGCAAACACAAAGGAAATGCTGCCTAAAACCCGCCCCCGCGCCTGGAGAGGAGCGACAACAAAGGACCTCAGGCCTGCACCGCGCAAGATTTCCAGATACTCAGGGTTAGTGACAGTTGCCACCATTTGCTCGTCGGTGATGGTGACGACAATTTCGCTTTGCCCAGTCTTCATCACCTGGGAGATGCCGTAGCCATCGTCTAGGTGCCGGGGAAAGCGTTCGGCCATCTCCCAGCCCAGCTGCACCTTTTGAGGATCGCAGTGGGCTACGGCAACGCGGCTAATGCTGCCGTCCTCATTCAACAAATCGACTGCGCACCAGTCGGCGAAGTAGGGCACGGCTAGCTGGGCAACAATTTGCAGCGTCTGTTCGTAGTCTAAAGACGCCGCCAAGGCCGCACTCACCTCCACCAGAAAGGTCGATCGCCGCTGCTCAGTCTCCGCTTCTAGGCGGGCCGCCTGGGCCCTGACCAGCTGGGCGCGGTCTTCGACCAGGCGCAGGCGCATGGCCTCAGCCTGTTTGCGCTCGGTGATGTCGTGCATGACCACCACAGCCCCTTGCCGTTTGCCTTGGCCATCGACGATCGCCTGCCCGTTGACCAGCAGCGTGCGGGCGGAGCCAGTTTGAGGCGCAATCACCATCTCAGCGTTGCTGATGGTTTCGCCCTGCAACGCTCGAAACAGGGGAATTTCTGCGGTGGGCAGGGGCGTTTGGCCATCGGGGCGGTAGAGGTCATAGCTCTCGGCCCACTGCTCCGGTGGCAGGGGCTGCTCGGGCAGCCCGTGGAACTCGCGGGCCGCTTGGTTAAACAGGGTCAAAACGCCCTCGGCATTACAGGCCACGATGCCGGCCTGCACGCTGTCAAGCAGCACCCGCAGCACATCCTGCTCTTTTTGGAGGGCGGTTTCCGCCTGCTGCCGGTCAGCAATTTCGAGGTGGAGCAGCTGGTTGGTCTGGGTGAGTTTAACGGTTTGCTGGTCGACCAACTGGGTCAGCGCCCGCTGTCGGGCAGCTTCGGTTTGCTGGCGCTCTAGCTCGGTAGCCACCCGCAGGGCAAAAATAGTCAGCAGCGTCTCGGTAAGCTGAAGGTTGACCAGGGGCTTGCTGTCCATGATGCCCAGCAGGCCGATCGCCGTTCCGCTGGAGTCAAAGAAGGGCATGGCGGCATAGCTTTCTATCCCCAGGGGCGCTAGGAGCGGGGCCTGGGGAAACTTGACCTGCACGCCGTTGGCATAGCAGCAGAGTTTGCGGCTTTCCAACACCCGCTGGCACGGGGTGTCCTGCAGCCGGTACTCAAAGTTGTCAATGATTTGCCCCTGGGCACAGGCGGCGATCGTTTTAATCGTATTTTGGTTGCCGCCCTGGAGCAGACCAATGTAGGTGTAGTCAACAGCCAAGGTTTGGGTGAAGTGCTGGACCAGAGCCGCAAAAAAAGCGTCGCCGACCGACCTCGACACCCCCCGGGTCACCTCTAGGAGCGCGGCATCGATTTGAGCGATCTTGCGCGCGGCCAGGCGCAGTTCTAGTTCATCGATGACCAGGGCCGCCAGGTCAGATAAGACTGTCTGCTGCTCATCGGTTAAAGGCGGGTGGGGCTGGGTATCGAGCAAACAGAGGGTGCCCAAGACGAAGCCATCCTGGGTGATCAGGGGCGCACCGGCATAAAAGCGCAGGCCAGGTTCGCTCTGCACAAAGGGATTGCAGGCCAGGCGCTCGTCCTGACGGGTGTCGGCAATCACCAGCACCTCGTTTGACAACAGGGCCAGACTGCAAATCGTGGCGTTTCGCTGCACCTCTTGGATATCGAACCCATGGGCCGATTTGAACCAACCTCTCGACTCATCGATCAGAGAGATTAGGGCGATGGGCATGCCAAACAGGCGGGCCGCGAGGTTAGTAATGCGATCAAAGGTGGCTTCGGGCGGGGTATCGAGGATGTTGTACCGCCGTAGGGCCTCCAGCCGAGCGGCCTCATGGGCTGATCGTCGCGCAGTTGACGCCGGGTCGGAGAGAGTTTCAGCCATGAATCGATTTAGCAGGAGTAGCTCGCGGTTGATGAGACCAGGCAACCTTAATCCTACCCAGTTTCCTAGGCAGGAGAGGCATGGCCAAGGCCCAGAGTGGCGATCGCCTTCATCAGATCCTTGGGCTCCACCGGTTTGGCCAGGTGCAGCTGAAACCCGGCAGCTAGGGCCTGCTGCTGGTCGAGTTCGCCGGCGTAGGCGGTCAGGGCGATCGCCGCAATGGTGCCCCCCTGTTCCGGCGGCAGGGTTCTGATCTGCCGCATGAGCTGGTAGCCGTCGGTGTTGGGCATGCCAATATCGCTCAACAACAGGTCGGGCTTGAGCTGAGTTAACGCGGTCAGGGCCGCCGCCGCCGAGGCCACCGCCACCACCTCGGCTCCGGCCTGTTCGAGCAAAAACGAAAATACGTCGCGGGTATCCATTTCGTCGTCGACCAGCAGCACTCTGAGCCCCTTTAGCGGGGCAGGGTCGGCACCCTCTGGGGCAGCGGGCAGGCCGACCTCGGCCTCAAGCCAGGTTTCTAGCAGCGGCAGCCTGACGACAAAGGTGGCGCCCAGCCCCAAGCCGGGGCTGGTGGCGGCGATGGTCCCCCCGTGCATTTCTACGATGTGGCGGGCGATCGCCAGCCCCAGCCCCAGCCCCCCAAACTGTCGGGTGGTGGCGCTGTCAGCCTGCCGAAAGGTGTCAAACACATGGGGCAGAAACTCCGGAGCGATCCCCTGACCACTGTCGGTGACTTTAATTTGGGCAGCTTGAGCCGGCAGCGCGGGGGAATCGCCGGGCGATGGGAGGGCGCTCCAGGGCCAAGGGCTGTTGTCCATCACCCGCTCTAGGGTGACCTCGACTCGACCGCCGGAGGGCGAAAATTTAACCGCGTTGGAGAGCAGGTTCCAAACCACCTGCTGCAACCGGTTCGCATCGCCAGACACCCGGCCCACAGCGACGTCAAAAACCGTTTGAATCTCCACGGCTTTGGTGTTGGCCGCCAGCTGCACCGTTTCGATGGCGGCCTGAATCGTGGTTCTCAAATCAACCGCCCGGTAATCTAGCTGCAGTTTGCCCTGAAGAATCCGTGAGACATCGAGCAGGTCGCCAATCAGCTGGGTTTGCAGCTGGGCGTTGCGCTCGATGGTCTCTAGGGCCCGATCGGTCGTGGCGGCATCGTACTGGCGCGATCGCAGCAGTTTAGACCAGCCCAAAATTGGGTTGAGGGGAGTGCGCAGCTCGTGGGAGAGCACGGCTAAAAACTCATCTTTAATGCGGTTGGCCGCCTCCGCCTCGGCCCGAGCGGCCCGCTCAGCGGCCAGGCTGCGGGTCAGCTCCAACTGAGCCTGGCGCTTGGCTGTGATGTCGCGGACGGTGATAATGGCCAAAATGATGCGGCCCTGCTTATCCTGCACCGGAGTGCCACTGTAGCTGCCAATCCAGGTCTTGCCGGTATCGCGGCGACGCACCTGAATGCCGTAATCGCTAAAGGTTTCGCCCCGCAAGGCCATCACCATCGGCCACTGCTCTAGGGAAATGGACTGGCCCTGCAAATCTTCGGCCTCAAATAGGTCTGCAAACTCGGATATGGACTGCTGCACCTGGTCGACGCTGTCGTAGCCATGCAGGGCCAGCGCCACGGGGTTAAACGTCACGATGTGGCCCTCTGGATCGGCGATGACCAGGCCCTCGGTCATGCTGTTGATCACGGCTTCGAGCTGGCCCAGGCTGGTCTCTAGGCGATGCAGGAGTTGTTCTCGTTCAAGCTCGGCCTGTTTGCGATCGCTGATGTCTAAAAAAGCCGCCACCGACCCTCGCACCTGACCCTGGTGATCGAGCACCGGTTTGGCGTAGCCAAACAGATTAAACTGGCTGCCATCGCCTCGAACTACATCGATTTCAGTTCCTTTGATTTCGGTGTTGTGAATCGCGGCGTGGCACAGGGGAAATTCGTGGGGGGCGAGTTCTCGGCCTTCTCTCAAGATTTTGTAGGCTGGTGGCGAGGTCTCGACGGGGGGGTAAGACACATTCTCCTGAGGGTCAAGCCCCAAAATTTGGGCAAAGGCCGGGTTCGACTTGACCTGCCTAAACTCGGCGTCTTGGGCGATTAAGACCCCGATAGGAATCACCTCAAAGAGGGTTTGCATGTCTTGGTTGAGCGCCGCGATCGCCTGTTCTCGCGCCTCAAGCGCCACGGCCATCTCGTCAAACGCCTGCGCCAGCTGACCTAGCTCCCCAAACTGGTCAGACAGCTCGGTGCGAGTTCCCAGGTTGCCCCCCCGCAGCTGGTGGGCGGTCTTCACCAGAGACTTGACCTTGCGCGTCAGAAAAACGTCGCCCCCAATCCAAGCGGCCGCCAGGGCTAGCGCCGTCACCCCGGCTAGCGCCAGCAGGTTTTGCAGCAGCAGCCAGTTGCTTTCGGCCACGACCAGGCTTTTGGGCACCCCAATGCGAATGTGTACCGCCTGATCGGCGGGGCTATCGCCTAGGGTGGTAAACCCATATAACCGCTCGACGCCATCGAGCCCCCGGGCCACCGCTGTACCCTCTTGCTGAGCCAGCATGATCTGGGTCATGGGCGAATCTGGTAACGATACGCCTACCCAACTGGGGGAAACTGGGTAGCGCACCAGAACAGTGCCGTTGCGATCGGTGACGGTCATGACCGCCTCCTTGGGCAGGTCCACGGCGGTAGCCAGCTGGTTGAGCCAGGCCAGATCGAGCGCGGCGATAACTACGGCCTGCACCTGTCCAGCGTCATCGAGAACGGGATAGCCAAAACTGAGGTCGGCCTGTTTTGTAATGCGCCCAACCTGGTAGTTGCCAATGGCAAAGTCACGGGTGTCGCGGGCGAGCTGAAAGTACTGGCGATCGCCCACGTACAGCGGCGACTCAGCCGGTGTACTACAGATCGTGTAGCCCTCTCGATTGGCGACGGCAAGGCCCGCGTAGGCCTGATATTGCCGGAGCAGATTAGCCAAGAGCTGATTGCAGGCCTCCGCGTCGCCCTCGCGCAGGTCGGGCATTTGGGAAAGCGCGATCAGCAGTTGCCGAGCCCCTTCACTCGTCTGCCGCTGGTGGGCAGCCGCAAATTTAGTTAGCCGCAGCAAATTTTCCTGGGCCTCGACGGCGGCCGTGCGCCGCTGCACCGCTGCCGTGTAGAGAATCAGCCCCAAGGCTGGAACTACGGCTAGGAGAACCAGCAGCACCAGGCGAGCACGGAAACTAGATATTAGGTAGCGGAACCTGGTCTGCATTGCGATAGCGATCGCTCTCCCATTGCCTGAATTGAGGTGGACTGAACTAAGGTAACAGCTGCGCTCCCGTGCATCCCAGCCTAAACTAACACCCGCTAGATTCCACCAGGATACGCAGAGAATGCCCGGTGGCCACTGGGTCAGAACGGAAGAACTTCGCCATACTCTATTAATTAGCCTGTCTGACCGCCAGCGATCGCCCGCTCCTAAGCCTTTCGCTGCCGCAAACTCCCCCTTTACTGTACTGCTACCGGAAAATCTGATGCGACTAACCGCTGGGTGTGAGCTTTTGTTCGAGACCACTGAGCCTTCGCCGCTCATCCTCATGCTGCGCCCGCGCGGTGGGGCCGCCCAGCAGGTAATTCAAGACAGCCTAGAGCTTGAGCCCAATGTGCCTGTGGTCGACTATGTCGATAGCTACGGCAACCTCTGTCAGCGGCTACTCGCCCCGGTCGGGCAGTTGCACGTGCGCAGCACCTCCACCGTTGAGGTCGCCGACGCCATCGATGTGCAGTTTGGCGCTGAGTTTGTGCCTGTGCAAAACCTGCCCGACTATGCGCTTCAGTTTTTGTTGCCCAGCCGCTACTGCCAGTCTGACTTGACGGCCGATTTAGCCAACAACATCGTGACCAACCTTGAGCCCGGCTACGACCAAGTCGAGGCGATTCGCCACTGGATTCACACCAATATTGAGTACCGCTACGGCACCAGTGATGCCTCAACCTCAGCGATCGAAACCGAACAAAACCGCGTTGGGGTGTGCCGCGATTTTGTGCATTTGGGCATTGCCCTATGCCGCAGTTTGACAATTCCGGCCCGCATGGTGGTGGGCTATTTGCACCAGCTGGAGCCCATGGATCTGCATGCCTGGTTTGAGGCCTACGTAGGCGATCGCTGGTATACCTTTGATGCTACTCAGCCTACGGCCAAAGGCAATCGCATTGTCATTGCCTACGGTCGAGATGCCGCCGATGTCGCTCTGGCCACCCAGTATGGACCTATAAACCTAACTGAAATGGAGGTCTGGGTGACCCCGTCAGAGCTGTGACTATTACAATAGAAAGTATTCCAGCTACGGCGCTATGCGTGGCGGGCATTTCTACTGGTGGCCTACAGGGGTTTAAGCCAGTACCCAAAATGTCTAAAGCGTATTGGGCATCGCCTAATTTCACTAGCTAGCTCTTTATTGGTCAAACACCATGGGCAAGGAAAAGAAAAGCAACAAAGAAGTCAAAAAGCCTAAGTCCGAGTCGAGTGGGGAGAAGAAACAGAAGAAAGACCCTAAACGCTACGACTAGATGTTCTGGCGTTGTCAGGTTTTTCAACTGCGATGATTACTGTTCACCACTTAAATAACTCGCGTTCCCAGCGGGTGCTCTGGCTGCTTGAGGAACTGGGCCTGCCCTACGAGGTTAAGCGCTACGAGCGCGACCCGGAGACTATGCTGGCTCCCCCCGCCCTGCGGCAGGTGCACCCCCTGGGCAAATCGCCGGTGATTACCGATGGCAATCGCACCCTAGCGGAATCGGGGGCGATCGTCGAATATTTGGTCGATCGCTACGGCGAGGGGCGACTAATCCCGGCCTTGGATAGCCCAGAACGGCTGCGCTATACCTACTGGCTGCACTACGCCGAGGGCTCTGCCATGCCGCCGCTGCTGCTGAAGCTAATTTTCGACAAAATTGAGCAAAGCCCGATGCCCTTTTTTGCCAAGCCAATTGCCCGAGGCATCGTCAGCCGGGTCAAAGACTCATTTATCAACCCTCAAATTACTCAGCACCTCGATTTTATGGAAGCGGAGCTGGGAAAAAGCACCTGGTTTGCCGGGGAAGACTTCACTGCCGCCGATATTCAGATCAGCTTTCCCCTAGAAGCCGCCGCGACGCGGGCGGGGCTAAACGCCAGTCGTCCTAAACTGATGGCGTTTTTAGATCGCATCCACGCTCGTTCCGCCTACCAAAAAGCGCTGGACCGAGGTGGTAAGTATGAGCTTTTGGGTTGAGCGCGCAACTTCGGCTGTAACCGGCGGGCCTTGGCAGACTCTATGGGGCAAAGCAACTCGACAGTCCTACGAGCCGGACGCTTCATAGCCTTGATGCTGGCTGCGCTCAGTCTCAGTTTGTCGATGGCTCACCTGTTAGAGCTGCCGCAAAGAATGCAATTTGACCAGCAGCTCTGGGTTGAGGTAACGATTGTTGAAAACGTCTATCGGCTGTTTGGCTCGGTGGGCGCGGTGTTTGAAATAGGGGCCATTTCATCGGCGATCGCGCTAGCGTTTTGGGTGAGAAGGCGCGGTGCGGCATTTTATTGGACCCTAGGTGGAGCGGTGCTTCTAGGGATAGCATTTGTGGGCTGGCTGCTCTTTGTTTTGCCCATGAACACCGAGTTTGCTACTTGGTTGACCCAGCCCGTGCCCGCCGATTGGACGCGGTATCGCAACCAGTGGGAATATGCCCACGCAGCGATCGCGCTGATCAAAACCCTTGGCCTAAGTTGTCTTCTCGTCTCTGTACTCCTAGATGCGCCGGGAAAACTAGCGGTGAATTCTGGGTTTGATCGGCCGCACCAAAATAGCTTGCCAGCAACCACCTTACCCTCTGTGCCTGTTAGAGCTAAGTCTGCCTGGCTATGGCCAATGCGGCTGGTGGGGGTAATCGTCGCCAGCGCAGTCTTCTTTGGTTTGATAACCTACGTTTTCCACAGCGTTTTGGTGGGGACGATTTTATCTATCGCAGGCATTCTGGGACTTGGCTCTTCCATAAATAGATGAGGCAGTTCGTTCGTCACCACCGGCAACCTTAGGTC
Organism: Nodosilinea sp. FACHB-141; assembly: GCF_014696135.1. Lineage (NCBI taxonomy): Bacteria > Bacillati > Cyanobacteriota > Cyanophyceae > Nodosilineales > Nodosilineaceae > Nodosilinea > Nodosilinea sp. FACHB-141. The sequence goes on from NZ_JACJPP010000018.1 coordinate 120,876, forward strand.
TTTGGAGCGCGCGAACTCAGCGGGCAGTGAGGTTAAAGAGCGACAAGGGCGATCGCGCCTCAGGGTACAATCCCGCTCGTATTTTTTCGCAATCAGAGCATTCCGTGATCTAGTTAAAATACAAGCATCCCTTTCTCTCTAGCGGTTACACCGACTCCATTTGTGCAACAGCCCTCTAAACAGCCCCACCCTGACTCAGCCTGGCGAGCCGATCCTGGCTTACAGCGGATCATTACCCACCTCTCGACGACCCTGGAGCGGGATAGTCAGATCGTGGATACCACACGCGATCTACAGGAAAAACTTGGCGCTGACAGAGTGCTGTTGTATTACTTCTACCGTCCCTGGAAAGGGCGGGTGACCTTTGAAGCCCTCAGCGATCCGCAGTTTTCGATCTTTGGTTCCACTGGGCCAGATGAATGTTTCACCGACGAATATGCGGCCCTGTACTTGGCTGGACGGATAAGGGCGATCGCCGATATTGAGACAGAGCCCATTGCCGAATGTCACCGCAATTTTTTGCGCGAGCTGCGAGTGCAGGCCAATTTAGTCGTGCCGGTGCTGGTGAATGACGATCTCTGGGGACTGCTTGTGGCCCACCACTGCCAATCTCCCCATGTTTGGACAGATGGAGATATTGCGGCCATGCTGTATGGCGCAGAAACCCTGGCCATTGCACCCGCCATCCGAGGCCAATAGCGGGTGAAGGTTGGGGTTAGAACAGCCCTAAAACGCCAGCTTCGAGTTTCTGAAGCGCTCCGATGGAAGAACTGGGTCACGGTTGTGGCTTAGGAATCGGACAACGGTGCTCAGCAGTTTTTATCAGATTGGCCACGGGCTGCACTGGCAGCGGCCCCGGTTGTCGAGCGACGGTGCGGTCTGGGGCAGCACGATCGCGATCGCCCTCTAGGTTCGGCCCTTGACCATCGCCGACCAGCTGGTGATAGATCGCCTCATAGCCATCAACCATGCGCTCAATATTAAAATTGACCGCGACATGCTCTCGGCAGGCGCGGCGACTGAGGCGATGCACCTGGGTCACAGCCTCAACGCAGTCGTCAGTGCTGTGGCAGAGAAAGCCCGTCTTGCCGTCAACCACCACCTCCGGGGCCGACCCCATAGCCGCAGCAATGACTGGGGTGCCGCTGGCCATCGACTCCGTCATCACCAAGCCAAAGGGTTCTGGCCAGGTGATAGGAAACAGGGTAGCGGTAGCGTGGCCAATCAGAGCTTTTTTCTGGGGCTGGCTAACCTTCCCTAAAAACTCAATTTGCTCTCCGTCAATTAGGGGAGCCACACAATGCTCGAAAAACCCTTGGTTTTCAAAATCGATTTTTCCCGCCATTTTGAGCCGCCAGCCGCTGCGCTTGGCAATCTCGATCGCTAAGTGGGGGCCCTTTTCCTCCGACATGCGACCGAGAAAGGCTAGATAGGGCGGCTCCTGGGGTAGAGGATGAAAATCAAATTGGTCAATGGCGATCGCGTTGTGGATCGCAGCTACATAGTTCAGCCCGATCTCGGGCCGCTGCTGCGACCTAGACACCGTGACTAGGTTTTGCCGCCGATATTGGTTAAAGATGTTCTCAAAGGCGGGGGTGAGCAATCCGTGCAGGGTGTGAACCACTGGCGTCGGGCTGAGGTGGGCGTAGGGCAGCGCCACCGCATCCACATGGGAATGAATGATGTCAAAATCTCTAGCGGATTGAAAGACGTTCTCTAGCTGTCGCTGCTCATAGCGGGCATACTCTAGCGGCAGTAAGCCCAGGGGGCGCAGGGCACGATAACAGCCCGGCACTAACCGGGCCTGGGTCTGAGAATCGCCTGAGGCAAATAGCGTCACCTGGTGTCCACGGCGCACTAGCTCTTCGGTGAGCAAACTCGCCACCATCTCAGGGCCACCGTCGTCTAGAGGCGATGCTCTATTCCACAGGGGTGTAACCTGGGCAATTCTCATATCAGCCCCTCCAATTTTGGTATGACGCTAAGCGCATCAGCACTAGGTTAGAAGTCTTAGTCAAAAAGTTGTGAAAATGTGTGGTCCTAATCGCATTACTCGACCTAGAAATTTTGGTGCCAAATGATTGTCAAACCTAGGAAAAATGCGTATTTAACGTACCGTCATCCTAAGGCTCTGATCTAGCAGTAGCCTATACCATTGTGACGATTGGCCTACTCAAATATCTCTGCCCAAAGGTTTGTCTAAGCTACCCCTTTGGTACAGGAGAAATTGATTTATTCTTGATGGAAATTTAGCAACAACAGCAGAAAGATTTAGACCAAAAAATAAGGCTAAAACACAATCGTTTTTAGGGTAAGGAGCTCACCCTAAAAATGAACCCAAACTGTGCTAGGTATTGATGAATCTGTTGGGCAATACCATCAAATTTACGCTTCGGAAAACCGTAGGCCTTGGTCTAGCGCTCCAGAGCCTGATCAGCCCAGGAAGCCGGATCCTCTAAGGGTTCTAAATGGGTGAAAACAAAGGTGCCGGGTAACGATCGCGCGATCGCCGCCTCAATATCTTCACAGAGGTCGTGCCCTTGCTTGACCGTCCAGGCCCCCGGCACCAGCACATGCAGCGAAACAAACCGCCGGGCACCGGCCACCCGAGTTCTGAGGGCGTGAAACTGAATACCCTGGGCCTCAAATGGCTGCAACGCCTGGGCGACAATCTGACGTTCTGCCTTAGGCAGCCCCGTATCTAGAAGGCCTAACCCGGTTTCGCGCATCAGCTTGAGCCCAGCCCACACAATGTTTGCCGCCACTCCCAGGGCAATAATCGGATCGAGAATCAGCCAGCCCGTCAGGGGAATTAGAATCACCCCCGCCCCCACCCCCACCGAGGTCCAGACGTCGGTCAGCAGATGATGCGCATCTGCCCGCAGGGTAATGGAACGCAACCGCCGACTGGCCCGCAGCATGATAACGGCCAAGGCTCCATTGATGACGGTCGCCACCAGCGAGAGAATGAGGCCAAGACCAACCTGCTCTATAGGTTGTGGGTCAAATAGGCGACCCCAGGCGGCAAAGGCAATGCTGCCAGCGGCTATCAAAATCAAGACACTTTCGGCACCGCTCGAGAAATATTCTGCCTTGTAATGGCCAAAGGCATGGTCTTCATCGGCCGGTTTAGCGGCAAAGGTGACGGCCCAGGTGGCAACGATCGCGGCCACCAGATTCACCACCGACTCAGCCGCATCGGATAGAAGTCCGACCGAACCGGTCAGCAAATAGGCCGTTGTTTTAAGCAGGATAGTTAAAACAGCGGCTCCGATGGAGAGCAAGGTGTAAAACCGAGCTGAGCGATCGCCCATGGTCAGTCCAAAAGGCAGTAGAGAGGCTAACCCTTTCGCTAGTCTACGGCCAGTTGTCCCTCGGTAAACGGCTCCGGTTGTTTTTGCTGGGCTAGAGCGATCGCTCCGAGTTGAGGGGTTAAGCCCATGGCTACCTCACCCTCGCGTTTCAGTTCCGGTAACCGCCCCAACAACCCCTTAGCCCCTGGAGAAAATAGGAGCTGAACCCTAAGAATCCATGGCCTACCATGCGGAATTATCCCGCTGGCAGCTGAAGGATCTGGAGCGATCCTGCGGCTTTAAGAAGCATGCGATCACCCTACCCAATCACCTACTGCCCACTCTGCCCCCGACGTTGACCCTGCCACCACTCGATGGGGCGCAACGTCCTTCTGACTCTATGACCTATGAAAATCCCAACGCGCTTTCCGACTTTAGTCGGCATCAGTTTACTCACTACGGCTCTACTGGCCTGTTCCGCAAGCCCCCCGTCAACCCCACCAACGCCGCCCGAAACGCCGGCTTCTCAAACCGACCCGGCCACCCCATCCGGCTGGGCCGACCTTTTAGGGCCTGTTTCTGCTCCCCCAGAGTGGCAGGTCGAGCCCTGCGTCAACGCGGTGCTGCTGTGCGTTGAGGCCGACGGTGAACTGATTGGCACGGTAGAACGCTTTAGCCATCCAATCAGTGAGGTGCCCATGCAGGGCGGCTTACCGCTGCCTGAAGGATCAGAACTTGATTTTCTTCAAGCCTGGGTGAGCGACCACTACCGCGTCATCGAAGAAGACCGGCAGATCGCTGACCCCGCCCTCAAGTTTGTCGGAGAAGCGCCGGTAGCCATTTCTGTGGGCACCCTGCCTGGACTGCGCTACGACTACACCATTAACCATCCCAACGGAGCGTTGTTTGATCGCGGCATTGGCTATGTGACCACCGACGGCACCATGCTCTATGTGTTTGCCACCGGGGTAATTAGCGGCGACCCCAGCGGCTCGTTCTCTGACGAGGGTTTATTTGAAACGTTTTTACCCCACCTCAACACCATCATCCAGGGACTAAGACTATGATGCGAGGCAATATGAAGCGACTAAAACGGCTGGCCTATTTGGCCCTGGGTCTGGTGCTGGCAACGACATTGAGCTGGCCGGTGAATTCTCTCAAAGCTCAGGTCGACCCGACCGCACAGCAAACCAACTGGGCCCAGGCTCAAGCGGTAGATGTGGAGGCACTGCGATCGCACCTAGCCGCCCAAGACTGGCCCGCCGCCGATGCCGAAACCCGCCGTATTTTAGACCCTTGGATTCATCCGGGGGGCGATATTCTGAGCCGACCGCTGGCGACCAACATTCCCCCAGAGGTGCTGCAAACCCTCGACCGGCTCTGGGTTGAGGCCAGCGACGGTCGATTTGGCTTTAGCGTGCAGCGGAAAATTTGGGCTGAGGTGAGAGCCCAGAACCCAGAAGATTCGGCAGTGGCGGCCAAGGCCTTCGGCGATCGCGTCGGCTGGACCCGCCCTCCCGGTATGGAAGACCCCACCTTTATTGCTGGAGAATGGCTGACCGAGCTAGAAATTAACCCATCCCTAGATGCGCCCGTGGGCCACCTGCCCTGGGCCGGGGTGAGCTGGGAGCAAATTAGCAAAATTCTGTCGGTCGAAAGCTGTGGCAGCTGCACTATTGACGCCATGTATCTCCAGGGCGAACGGTTCAATCAGCATCTGCCGGTGCTGTTTAACTGGGTCGACACAGCGCTAGATCTGCCCGTTCCGGCGGTGGGCTCTTGGCAGCAACCCCAGTTGGCAAGCAGCATCGATCTAAAATCCCTCTACCCCGATTCCCCCTGCCCGATTTACACCGCGTCTTCAGCCATTAGCCCCAACGGGGCGGTGATTGCCATCGGCAGCTACAGCTACGAGCGATCATGCATTCGGGGAGAAAGCGCCCTGGCCCTATGGAACGCTGAGCGCGGCAACCGCATCATTACGCTGCACCGGGGGCCAGCCCTAGAGGCTTCCGCCCAAGGGAACCCGCCCCAGGAACCCGCAAGCCAAAGAACGCGCATCGTTGGGGATGTGGCCAATGCCGTGGCGTTTACCCCCGACAGCCAGTTGGTCGCGGCGGGCATGTCCTACGGTGTGGTGCGGCTCTGGTCTGCGACGACCGGCGAGCCGGTCCGCACGTTTCAGGGGCATCGGTACGCGGTGCGGGCGATCGCCATCAGCCCTGACGGCAAAACTTTGGCCAGCGCCAGCGCCGACCAAACCCTAAAACTGTGGAATCTCCAAACCGGGCAGCTGTTGCGGACGATATCGATGAATGCCGCTGATGGTATGGTGCACACTCTGCGGTTTAGCCCCAACGGTCAGCGGTTGGCCACGGCAACTGACCAAAACACCCTCCAGCTTTGGGATGTCACCACTGGGCAACAGGTGCGTACCCTGGTGAACCGGGCCACAAACCGCTACCCCCTGCTGCCTCTGGCTTTTAGCCCCGATGGGCAAGTTCTGGCAACGGGCGATCGCGACAACAGCGTCAAGCTTTGGAACGCCACCACTGGCGCTCGCCAGCTTACCCTCACCGGTCACACCGAGCCAGTACGGCACCTGGCCTTTAGCCCAGACTCTCAGCGTCTGGCCACCAGCGACGGTGAAACGGCTCGCCTGTGGAACCGGCAAACCTATGAGACGGTTCACACCCTTATGCTGAACCAAAGCGTGGGGCACCCCATTCAGCCGACCAATCTAGGCGAAGTGGCTTTTAGCCCCGACGGACAGACCTTGGCCACCAGCACTCTGCTGTTGCCTCTAGTGCAGAGCGAGCCCATTCCTGGTCAGGGCATTACCCTCTGGTCGGTGGCGACTGGGCGATCGCTCGCGCAACTCCACGACGTGGGCCAGTTTCAGTTCAGCCCCAATGGTCAGTTTTTGATGGCCCAGGGTCAGCGGGTGCAGCTCTGGCATCCCTATCGTGGCCTAGTGCAGTAGCTAATGTAGCCGTTGCGATCGAGGGTTAATCCGAAATCCGATTTGGTAAACCCTGGTTCATAACCAGGAACCCCGTAGGGGCGTAGCATGCTACGCCCCTACAAATTGTGGGTATTCATTTGGAATTTGATATTAGGCCGCAATCGCAATGGTTGTAGGCTAGTGCGTTACCCCAGTTTCAAGATTGAACTGGCGGGCTGAGGGCAGGTGGTACCAAGGCAGATGGGGATATTCGTGGTGCTCCCAGTGGTAGCCGAAGTAGTAACAAGTCAACAGCGACAGCACGAGCGGATAGTTGCTGCTAGTCGCATAGTGAGAATTGGCTTGCCCCGCTCGGTGCGGCAAGTAGGTGCCAAACAAAAACAGCTGCATCGAGCTTAGGACGATGGGCAACAGCCAAAACAAGCCCAGGTTGCTAACAGAAGTTTGAAATCCAATGATGAACGTTAGACCAATGGCAATTAGCTTTACCAGCATGACCATCTTTTCTCGGCCGTTGAGATAGCCCGACATAAATTTCCAATACCAACGGGCAAAGCTGCGGTGAATGCCGTCGTGAAAATCGGGATCTTGAGCTTGACCAGGATACCGATGATGCCGCCAGTGGTTGATAGTCAGTTTCTGATAGGACAAGGGGGCATATAGGCTGACAGCCAGTCGCCCAATGCCGTGGTTTAAGCGGCGATCGCCCGGCACCACGACCCCGTGAATGGCGTCGTGAGCCACAATAAATAGCCCAGTTTGAATATAAGTACGCCCCAGTATGGCCGCAACAATCCACAACAGGTTGAGCTGGGATATATCTACCAGCAAAAGCCCTGCTAAACTGCTCAGCCAGAGCGCCACAATTACTAATGCAACAAAAATACCCATGACAAGAAATGGCCTATAAAAATAGGCTATAGAGTTCAGTAATTAACACTTAGAGCTGTGGGCTAGACGCTGTCGCTGCGACCGAATCGAAAGTCGCTTAGGTTTTGCGTATAGTTCGGATCTTGGGTGCCCAGCAGCCGATCCCAAAACGTGAAATAAAGCCCATAGTGCACAGCATATTTGAGGTGGTGAATAGAGTGATGGGCGGGGCCAATCACCCACTCTCCTAGCCAGTGGTGAGGGAACAGAGCCGGTAGGCGATCTGGCCCCAAATGGTTAAGCACAGCCCACACCGTCATCGTTGTGAGCACGGCAAGCACTGTAATAAAATGCAGCGGCAGCACAAAGACAATGCCGACTAAAAAGAGCGCTTGAACAACGGCCTCCAAAGGGTCAAAGGCAAACGAAGTCCAGGGGGTAGGGTAGCGCGATCGGTGGTGTCCCCGGTGGAGCCAGGGAAACAGCTTGGGGTGGTGAAACAGTCGGTGGGTGAAATAGAAATAGGTATCTTGCAAAACCAAGACTGCGCTATAGCTAACCCCCAAATACCACAGTCCATATTGTCTTGGGTCGGTGTAGAGGCGAGTGGCTCCGTCTTCGTAGGAAGAGAGAATAAAGCCAGCGGCCAACGCAAACACCAGGGCCGACAGCGCCGAAAGATTGATATCGTGACGAATCGCTGGCCAGGATGGCACCCGATGCCGCAGCCGAGGGTTGATAAATGACCGACTGATGGGCGAGTAAAAGACCCAGTAGGTGATGCCTGCCACTAAAAAATAGCGGAACATAATGATTCCTAAAAAGGCGATGCTGTAAAACTCAAAGGATTGTTCTCTCAAGTCGATTTAGTTCCTTTTTAGGCCCTTGATGGTGCAGTGGTATCCGCCCGAGGTGCGTGTTAACGCTTTAGAGATCGCTTGGACTGCTCGATGTAGACCGAGCTTACAGCAGGTCAGCTATTGAGTCTGGCGATCGCTCGCCACACCTAAGGAGTGATTGCCGCTATCGCCAGGTCAGTTAAGACATGCTGTACATCCCTAGGTGGCGCTAGGACGGCAGCGTGCTACCTCGGTTTTTCCGGTGATAGGCACCTATGCCTCAAGCGAGTTGGTCAACCTACCCCATTGGCATTACCCTATCCTGCCAAAGACAAATTACCACCCGTCGTTTGGGCGGTTTTTAAGTTTTTATAAGAAAGATCGTCAATGAGTCTTCATGCTGCACATCCTCCAATTTGTAGCTAGCAGTTGCGTTGGCGATGCGAGCCTTTGACCCTCGCGGTGCAGCAGCCAGAGACAATAGGAAGGTCGCAGGTTGACTTACAGGCTAAAAATTAGTTGTTGATGTTGCCTGCCACCATAGCTATCTCGCATCGCGGTCTTGCACGAAGACGTAGCCCTGGAACCATCTAATCTGATTTTTAGTGCAAGTAGTTCGCTAGCAGGCGAGGGCTATATTGACAGGTCAATTTGAGATATTGCGGCCTGCATCGGCAGTTTGTTCTCTGAAGACATTACACTGCTGTGCCACTTTGCTTTGCAGCAAGGTCAGTAAGCCATACAGCTGTGCCACTTCGCTATACAGCGACGTGAATAAGCCATACAGCTGTGCCAGTTTGCTATGCAGCTGTGCCACTTTGCTTTGCAGCGACGTCAATATGCTAAACAGCTGTGCCACTTCGTTATACAGCGGCCTCAATACGCCAAACAGCTGTGCCACTTTGCTATACAGCGGTCTTAGTTTGTTAAACGGGCTGCTCAATGCGCCAAGTTGCGGGGGCAGTGTGCTTGTTTTTGGCGATCGCAGCCCCCGACGGCAAAATTTATGCAGTCAGGGACTGGCAGGATGCGTTATTCGATCAGCACGGTTTTGGTGGCGATCGCCATCCAGATCCCGGTGCCGCTGGATGCTGAGCCAAGAATGTCACTGATAGGTGGCACAGGAATAGGGTCGCTCCAGTCGTTGGGATCGGTGTAGCTGTGGGCATGGAGGATTTTGATGGTGCGGTCTATGCCGGCGAGGCTGCCGTAGAGCATGTGTCGCACTCGCTCGGGGCGAGGATGGGGATGCGCGGGCTGGGCAGGCGGAAGATTTGACGCGCCGGATGCGTCGGGATTGAGGTATTCAAACATCGGTTCTGTCTCCAGTTGTGGTTTAGGAAGACAGAACACGAAAACCTTAGCCACCCGCTGAAGTGCAAATTGGGGTGGCTAAGGTACGATCCCCTTAGCCTTGCAATCTGCCCGAGAGATTTGCGGGGTTAGCTGTTCGTAGGTGTACCACCATCTGCTTAGGAATCAACTAAATGCTATGGCTTGTTGTACCCCTTGGGGTAGTGATCGGAGTAGTTGGGTTTGGAGCAATTTATCAAGCACTTGCCACAAGTCGCGATCGCCGGAAATTTCCACCACCTGGAAAAGTAGTTCAAGTCAACGGTAAAAAGTGGCACTATCAAATGATGGGCGAAGGTCTCCCAACAGTCATTGTGGATAGTGGAGCCGGGGGTACTCACCTAGATTGGCAATCAGTACAGCCTGAAGTTGCTAAATTTACGAGAATCTTGACCTACGATCGCGCAGGCTATGGCTGGAGCGATGTCAGTTCAGAACCGCGTACCGCTGAGCAAGCTGTTGACGAGCTGCGACAACTTTTAAGAAAGGTTGAAATTGAACCACCTTATATTTTAGTGGGAATGTCTTTAAGTGGTTTATTCACCCGCTTATTTGCCTATCACTATCCTGAAGAAGTGGTTGGGATGGTTTTAGTAGATGTTGCTCATGAGCGAATGTATGAGGACACACCCGTCGAATGGGTGGAATTAAACAAGCGGCTCGAAGGACTGTTGACCTACGTAGTGCCAATTATGGGACGTACTGGTCTGCTTCGTTTGCTGGTCACTTTTGATTCTTTGCCCATGGCAGCTGGTTTATTCCAAAAGTTTCCACCTTCAATTCGCTCTCTAGCTAAAGCACTCTATTCTCAAACGCAGTTTGGGAAAACCTTTGCTCAGGAATCGGCGGCGGTATCAGTCAGCATGCATCAAGTCGAACAGGTTCGCCAGACAAAGTTGTTTCCTGATATTCCTCTCGTTGTTTTGTCGGCTGGAAAACCAGATTTTGACATAACTAAAGAGGTAGTTGAAAAGCTGCAAACATTACATGCAGATTTAGCCAACCAGTCACCCCAAGGCGTTCACATTGTTGCCCATGAAAGTGGGCACGCAATCCACCTCGATAAACCACAATTCGTTATTGATGCAATTCGTCAAGTTGTTGAAATAGTGCGTTGCAATGGTGTCCCATGACAATACCTATGCACACCAACCGTTTAAAGATCGCTTATAGGCGCTCGAGGTCACCTGCGGCGGGTGATGGACATCGTTAGCTGGTTTCACCTCGATGCATCAGTATCTGACACTCACCTTACAAGGGGGCAATGAGTCCGTAAGCACTCAGAAGGCTACCGCCAATCTCCCCTAAACCCCTTTGAATTTTGGATTCTAGATTCTGGAGTGGATGGTGTGGCATGGCTGTGAAACATGAGCGGCGGTGGATTAGGCGGTTGAGGTTGAGCCTGTGGTGCATAGTTCTGTTGGGGTGCGTGATGTTGGGGACTGGGGGATGCGATCGCTATCCCGTTCGCTCCAAAGACATCACGCCACAGACTGGGCAACTACTAATCGGTCGCTGGTTCGATTCCGCTAATAGCTTTCACGAAGGGTTGGCCCTAGTCGCGCCGGTGTTCAATCAAGGCTATGGCTACATCAATCGCGAAGGGAGACTGGTAATCCAGGCTGAGTTTGAGCTGGCTCAAGACTTTTCAGAAGGCTTAGCAGCGGTCATGAAAAATGGGCTATATGGCTTTATCAATCCGTCCGGTGATATGGTAATCAAACCTCAGTTCCAGCGAACACCGTTGCCACGGCCACAAACCATGAAGTCCATTGCTGACTACCAGTTTCAGCAGGGCATGGCCTCGGTGTACCAAAACGACCGCTGGGGCTACATCAACCGAGATGGACGATGGGTAATTCCCCCTCAGTTCGATGCGGCAGATGGTTTCGTGGATGACCGTGCGGCGGTGCTGGTGGGCGATCGCTGGGGCATCATCGATCGCACCGGGCAGTGGATCGTCTCCCCCAAATTTACAGACCTACACCCATTTCATGAAGGCTTAGCCGCAGCGCAGGACGGTGACTATTGGGGCTTTCTCGACTTAACTGGGAACTGGGTAATTCCGCCTAAATACCAATCAGCAAGCGCATTTTCCGAAGGGTTGGCGGCTGTTGCAACCCATGAAGGTGGGGGCTACATCGACACCACAGGAGCTTGGCGTATTGCTCCTCGCCCCGCTCGAACAATGGCCTTTTCCGACGGCATTGCAGTTGTAGAATCCGAAAAATCTGGCTACATCGATAAAACTGGAAAATGGATCATCAAACCTCGATTCGATGGTGCGTCGGAGTTTCGGTTAGGACTGGCGGCGGTACGGGTAGATGAAGACGAGCAGGGGTTTGGAGGTCATTGGGGATTCATCGATCGCAAAGGCCGCTGGGCGATTCGTCCTGTGTATGATGATGCCTATTCCTTTTCCGACGGGTTTGCCCGCGTCTGTTTTGGGGGCGATCATTGCGACTTTATCTACCGCTAAGGAGAAATCCGTCTACCCCAACACAAGATTTGTTTCATTATTGAAAAGGAGTATTGCCTGTATGAGCTTTGGCCCCCAAACCCTCAACCTTGGGGGCTTCAGATCCCCCCAGAATTGGGGGGCGGGAAGGCAAAGCTACGACATAGTTTTCCTCTTCGAGCCTACAACCTGAACCAATCGGCAGTAGCTCGCTAAAATGAGGTTTTCAGTTTTGATATGACAACTATCGGAACCGTCGAAAGCCTGTGGTGCTACCCAGTTAAAAGCATGCGCGGCGTGGAAATGCCCGAAATCTTTATGGGATTTTCTGGTATTTATGGCGATCGCTGCTACGCCCTCAAAAGCTCTGCTGCTCGCAAAGGCTTTCCTTATTTGAATGCGAATGTGCAACAACAAATGTTGCAATACCAGCCGCAATATCGCTACCCAGAACGAGCCTCAAAACCACCGAACTTAATAGAAGCAGCGAGCATAGCACCTGGGGTAACACCTGCTAACAGTGACCCAGAAGACATGCTTTTAGATGTTGTCACTCCGGCAGGCAAAATTATTTCTGTCGAGGACCCAGAACTGATTCAAATACTGGGTGAAGGACTCGACGCGAAGACCCAACTAAAACTTGTGCGTTCAGACCGGGCTTTAACCGATTGTCGCCCGATTTCGTTAATCAGCTTATCCACGATTCGACAAATTGAATCAGAATGCTCAATCCCAGTTGATAAGCGGCGTTTTCGAGCAAACGTCTACTTCGATTTTGCGTCAGACGAAATTGGATTTCCTGAAGATAACCTTGTCGGTCGCCGTCTACGGATTGGTTCAACCGCGATGGTTATGGTGCTTGAGCGCGACCCACGTTGTAGGATGATTTCGCTCGATCCAGATACAGGTGAACACAACCCAGAAGTCTCACAGAAAGTTGCCCAAGCAAACGGCAACTTTGCTGGAGTTTACTGTGCGGTTTTAGTCGAAGGAGTATTAAAAAAAGGCGATCTTATTGAATTGGAAGCAGCTTGATCTCAGTTGTCGGCTGCGTTTTCTGCTGGCAGTATTTAACCTATTCAAAGCTCAGGCAATACTGTAAGTTGGGCGGCGCCTTAGTAGAAGTAGGGCGGGCCAGTACCCACCCCACAGGTACTTTGCTTATGGATTGGCAGTGCGCGGCATTTGAATATAGCCCCACTTGCCACCCCGGAGCTGGCTGGAATAAAAGCAACCGTCACTTTGGGTACAGCCCGTCTGCACTCGTGTCCAAGTGCCACCCACATTGACCCGAGCCATGCCATCTGATACCCGATCAGCATCTACAAACTGAGTTGCGATCGCATATCGCCCCGTGCGGTCAATAAATCCAGCCTGTTCGCCCCGGCGCACCATGGCAAGGCCCCCCGAAAAGGGCGTCGTCACCGGGCCTTGATACTCTGAATGGGCAAAGAATTGAGGCTGAATTGCAGTTTCACCGGTGCGGTTAATGTAGCCCCAGGTGCGTCCGTCACCATTGAGGCCAAGAACGGCAGCCAACCCCTCAGAAAAAGGCTCGGCATCGTAGTACTGAGGCTCGATCACAAAAGCCCCGGTGCGATCGATATAGCCCCACAACGCACCAGCCGTGGGAGAAGGGCGCACTTTCACAGCAGCCAACCCGTCTGAAAACGCTCTGACTTGCTCAAACTGAGGCTGAATCATGATCGCCCCCGTTTTATCCATAAAGCCAGATTGACCATTAACTGAGATCGCGGCCAGCCCTTCCGTAAACGAGGTCGCGTAATAGGGCTGAGGCTGAATTGCGATCGCACCCGTCTTATCAATAAATCCAGTTAGCCCACTCGCAGTGCGGATGGCGGCCATGCCATCAGAGAAGTCGTCAGGGCGAGTCGTAAATTGCAGGGGAATGACGTAGGCTCCCGTGCGATCGATAAAGCCCCATTGAGCCCCTACCCGCACAGCCGCCAACCCGTCTGAAAACGTCCCCCCCTCGTCAAACTGCGGCGCAATTACAGTTGCCCCCTGTTGATTCATATAGCCAACTTTTCCATTGACTAAGAAGGACACTAACCCCTCTGAAAAGCGATCAAACCCTCCCATTTCAGGAGGAATCGTAAACACCGTGCGATCGCCTGCCACATACTGCACAGGCACCGTCCGAGCGAGGTTGAGGGACTGGCAGATCAAAGCCGCTACCTCGCCCCGAGTGATGGCCCGATTGGGCTGTAATTGTCGCGGGTTCGGATAGTTCACGACCAAACGCCCAACCGTTCCAGCTGCGATCGCATTTCTAGCGTAGGGTGGCACCTGCTGAGCATCATCAAAATATCGCGGCAAGACAGTTTCCGCTGCTTCCGGGCTGCTCATGTGAGTGGCATTCGCCAAAATTGCGATCGCCTGCACTCGGGGAATGGCTTCTGTCGGTCGAAACGTGCCATCCGGATAGCCCGAGAAAAATTCGCGCGCGTAGGCGTCTTGAATAGCTCGATAGCCCCAGAAGCCAGAGGGCACATCTCGAAACGTCGGCGCACTGCGAGTCGGCTCAACATTGCCAAACGAATTGAGCATGAGAACAGCAAATTCAGTGCGAGTAAGGGTTGCCTGAGGGCGAAAGCTACCCTCGGGATAACCACTCACCCGACGTTGCGCCGCTAATTGGTCAATACAGGTGGCTGCCCAATGAGACTGAGTATCTGAAAAAGCAAGGGCGCTAGAAGCAGCTAAAGCCCAGGTGACAGTTGCGGTTGCTGAAAGGGTAATGGAGCGAAGCAGTTTGAGAGCAGTCATTAAATAGTTAGGTCAATGAAATGGAATACAGCTTTAAGAATTATCCGCAGACAAAAGATGATCAACGCCTAATTGTTTCATCTGTTAAAACTATTTCAACCTCTGTAGCTGCGGTCAGGCTCAAAATGAGAGGAGATACTTCGAGAACACTCTGTTTCATCCAACCTGCTTCTAGCTGTCCCATCTCCACCTATCTCCTATGCCAGATCAAGCTGCACCAGAAATCGAGCTGCTACGCGCAGCGTACGCGGCCTTCAACGCGCGCGACATTGATGCCGCCCTCGCCCTCATGACTTCCGACGTAGTGTGGCCCAAGGCGTTCAAAGGCGGTTTTGCTCGTGGGCCTGAGGAAGTCCGTGCTTACTGGACTGAGCAGTGGAGCGAGATCAATCCACACGTCGAGCCGGTTGCCTTTCACCCTGAGGATGCTGGGCAGATCTTGGTCAAGGTGCATCAAGTCGTGCGCGATCTGGTCGGAGCTGTGCTTGCCGACGAACACGTTGGCCACCGTTTCACCATCGAGCATGGCTTGATTCAAGCCATGGAAGTCTGCCCATTTCCGTCGTCCGAACCTAGTGCTTAACCACGCCCTATAGCCCAATTTTTTAAGTTGTGCCATGGGTAAGATGTCGCAGCAGCATCGGTCTGGTTTAGTTTAATCAGATCCTATGAGGTGGATGATGTTTCCAGCCTGGTTAGTAATTGCGGTGGTGGGAGCGGCGATCGCGTCTGCGTCCAGCCTGATTAGGCCTCGCGGCATTAAGTGGTTTAAGCGGCAGCGTCGCCCCGACTGGCTAAAGTTTGAGTTTGCCATTCCTGTCGTGTGGATGGCGGTATTTATCTGCGGTGGCTGGTCGGCCTACATTGTCTGGAAACAAACCCAGAGCTGGTGGTTTATGGCTGGGTACATCGTGCTGGAGCTGCTGATTGTGAGCTATAACCCGGTCATGTGCAACTTGCAGAATTTGCGAGTGGGCACGGCGATCGGGGGAGCGGGATTTGTGTTTGGGTTAGTGCTGGCCTTGTTAGTCGCGCAGGTAGACGGCAAAGCCTTTCTCTTGTTGCTCCCCTTCCTGCTATGGAGCCCGGTAGGAACGCTGATTACCTGGCAGATGACAAAGCTGAATCCGGGCCAATAAATTTGGTGGTCTGTCCAACTTAAATGTGTAAGTTGGAGTCCGTTTTACTGCCCCTAACTCATAAGAACCCTAGTCTTTAGGGTTGATGATGTACTAGGAAAGTTGGCGATCGCCTATAGCAATTTGTTGTTTTTGGTTGTGTTAAATAGTAGTGCGATCGCCGCTAAGAACCTCAGCATTCCATCTCGTATCTGAATCTGAAAAGCTCAGTAGAATCTGTCAATTATTTAGAGCTTGCCTTCAAATTTATTTGAACTCAAACTAAAACAACTTGAGCACCAAAAGTTTGTTCTCCATTTTATTTGTCAGCCATCTTAGCTGAAACTTATACATTTAGATTATAGAAGTTATGTCTCAGGACAGAGACCAATCTCCTGCTTAAAACCCTAGACTAGTCTAGTTATTTTATAGAGAAATATCATGAAAGCAAGCTGGATGGTTTTACCGTTGGTGCTTGGACTTTCTTCCTTAACCGTTGCCTGTGATGCTGGCGGAAATACAGAAGGCGAAGAGCAGCTAGAAACAGAGCCGAACGGGACTGAGTCTCTCGAAGGTGAGGAAGAAGAAACTGAAGAGGGCGAAGGTGGCGAAGGCAACGACTAAAGGCTTCTACCCTCTTAGTTATCACACAGGTTGGGTGCGCGTTGGCAGAACTAAGTAAGACTTAGTTTGGGTTAGATTGCCATTCGTTTATTCAACCTGCTGCCCAAAAATTTATGAGTTAATTGAGAGCAACTTCATCGCTCTCTTTGTATAGAAGAATGAGCAGTACAACAATCTAGTTCTACTGCTTAAATGACCGAAATTAAATGTCAGAAGGTGAGCTAACTAATCTGACATTTTTGTATCATAACGCAATTAGAAATTAGAGTGCTGACAATGAGTCCAAAACAGGTTTGGCGACTACTCAAGGAGGCTTTTCAGGAGTGGAACCAAGACCAAGCTTCGCAGTTGGCCGCTGCGTTGGCCTACTACACTTTATTTTCTCTAGCGCCTCTGCTGATTTTAGCGATCGCGATCGCCAGTCTATTTTTTGATAATGGTGCTGTGCGTGACCAGCTCATGGGTCAGGTCGAATCTCTGATGGGTGGAGCCAGCGCTGACTTTGTGCGCACCGTGCTCGACAACGCTAATCGCCCTGGGGAAAGCTCTGGCTGGCTAGCCTCAGCCATAAGCGTTGTGCTCCTGATAGTAGGCGCTACGGGGGTACTGTCTCAACTACAACTGTCGCTTAACACAATTTGGAATTTGGAAGCTCGACCTGGCATTGGCCTGATCGACCAGCTTCGTAAACGCTTGTTGTCGCTGGGGATGGTGATCGTCATTGGCTTCCTGCTACTAGTGTCGCTGATTGCTAGTTCGGCGATCTCTGGGTTTTCAGGCTACCTCAACACGCTCATGCCGGGTTTAGACAGCCTAGTTCAGCTCTTCAATTTCCTGCTTGCCTTTGGCCTGACCACTCTGCTCTTTGCCATGATGTTCAAGTATTTGCCCGACGCAATTATCGCTTGGCATGATGTTTGGTTTGGGGCTGCTGCTACTGCTATTTTATTTTCGGTAGGGAAATATCTAATTGGTCTCTACTTAGGCAACAGCAGTTTTGGCTCATCCTATGGGGCGGCAGGCTCCGTAATAATTTTGCTGGTTTGGGTGTTTTATTCAGCCCAAATTCTGTTCTACGGGGCAGAACTCACCCAGGTCTACAGCCGCCGCTTTGGCTCACAAATTAGGCCAAATAAATATGCCGTTCAGCAAAAGCCACTGCCCGAAGAGTCCTGACTCCTATTGAAGATACTCAAGGCCCTAAAATCCATCCATAGGATGATCAATTGCCGCTGACAAGATTGTTACGCTGGATCAATTCCTCAGGGTTAATAGCAGTAGTAGCACCAGATGGTTGATTACAAGCGTTTTTGCTTTGATGTCAACTATCTGCTGCAGTCCAAACGGTATGATGCGGCCTTAAATTATGGCTAACAATAAGTCGATGAACTCACAACAATCTGATCTCGCTGATAAGCTCCTCCATGAAATAGATGCAGCGCCACCACCGTCTAACGAACCCGTAATTCACCTGCCGCCTAGTCAGGCCGAGGTTGAAGAGGCTCGCGTTGGGCAGAGCGACGACAGCGCGCACCTTGGAGCTGAGGTGACAGCTGAGAGCGCTCTGGAAACGAATAGCCCTCTGACTGGAGGCGACCCCGATGCCGTTGCAGAGCGAGCCGAGACGGTTGGTGAAGAGGCCGTGGGCGGCACTACGCCAACCCCCGAGCAAAATGATGTTGACGGTCTCACTGACGCTGTAGGCATCAGCAATCAGCCCGAGCACCCCGTTGGAGTCCTCAACGAAATGAATCGTCGGGATGACCAGCGGTTTGAACTCGATCCGGATTCCAAGGATCCTGAGTATTAATTGTCACAGCTATGGCCTATCGATTTTTCACCGACAGCACCGTTGAGGCCAATGTTCAGCGCATTCTTAATGAGCAACTTGAGAAAGCAATCCAAGAACTGAGCGAGGGCATTCAAAAAACTCCTGAGCAGGCGATCCACAGCACGCGCAAGCGGTTAAAAAAAGGGCGAGCGGTGCTGCGGCTGGTGCGAAAGTCGATAGGCGAAAAGACTTACCAACGAGAGAACGATCAGTTGAGGAGTATTGGGCAAGCTCTTGCTCCAGCTCGTGATGGTGCTGTCTATCAAAAGACTCTGAATGACCTGATCGAAATTTATGGAATATCGCTTGAGAATAAGGGACTTGCTGACCTGCAAGATAGCTTGGCAGATCTCTATAAGTCCGAACTCAAGGCACTGATTGATCGCGATGATGCGATCGCGCCCATTCTGGCTGACTTAAAAGAGAGTAGGGCTCGGCTAAGTAACCTCACCCTTCATCAGACGGGGTGGAAAGCGGTCTCCAAAAGCCTAGAACAAGTTTATCGTCAGGGACGAGATCGCTTTCACGCTGCGTACAAAGACGGTAACGACGAAACGTTTCACGACTGGCGCAAGCGAGTCAAAGATCTGTGGTACAGCTCCTGTCTGCTAAAGCAGATTTGGCCCCCCGTTATGGAAGTCTTAGGCTCAGAAGCTCACTACCTCTCCGAACTGCTGGGCGACGGCCACGACAGTGCCGTTCTGCAACACTTTTTGCGACATCACCCCTCTGAAGTGGCGCTCAGTGACACTTATTTGCAAGTGCTTATGCCCCTACTGGTTCATCGGCAAGATAAGCTGCATCAGCAGGCTAAGGGTTTAGGCAAAAAATTCTATAGCGAGGAGCCCAAAACGTTTATCAAGCGTATTCACAGCTATTGGCGGTCTGAGTTTTCGGGTTCAAATTAGTCCTAGATTAAAGACAGTCGGTAGTTTCAACTTTACTTAACCCATTACTCATTGGGTTATTTGAATTTCAAGTGGAATAAGGGCCATTTAAACAGAGCACTATGACTTTTGCCCCGCCAATGATTAGGGGCGGTGAAACAGAGTTTGCGATCGCCCACCACACTAATTTATCTAAGCATCGTTAGTCTGCTTGGGTAAGCGAAAGATATCAGAAAATATAGACTTAGGGTCAGGGCGACGCTCGTCGTCTGGTGAATCGTAGACCACCATTAATGCATCGTCGTAGCCTAGGCAAGGCACCAATGTTAGACCCTCGGCATGATCAGTACCGATGATAAACGGTATATCAAATAGAACCTTGAGTCGACCAGATTCTTGGCCCCACAGTGTATCGTTGGTGTGCTCAAGCACGTCTTCAAGGCGAAACACCTGCATAGCACCCTCCACCTCCATAGTCGGGCCGGCCAACAGCAGCATATCCCCTTCGTGCAAGCATAGTTCGCGAACGCCTTGGCCATTGAGGTCAAGAAAGTGCTTGCGATAGAGACAACCTCCCCCTAAATCTTTGAGCGTGAGCGTACCGGGCTCGGCATCTTCTACTTCAATTTCAAGAATAATTGCCCACCCGCGCAAAACAGGGCCGCGCAAACCTAAAAAGATTTTGTTGCCGCTAACGGCAATGCCTTCGACATCGAAGCCGTTGTCTTTTGAAGGCAACTGCATCTTTAAAAACAGCCCTAGGTGTTCGTCTTCGGCGAGGGCTTCTAGCAGCAAATTGTGGCCGTTCACCTGCTTTAAGCTGGCTGCGGTGAGGGTATTGCCCTTGTTATCAGAAAGGGCATAGGTGTGCACAATTTCGCCATTGAGAATTGGTAGCCGAGCCAGCAGCGATCGGTTGGGATCATGCTCGATTTCGGAAAGTCGTTGAATGTCCTTGTGCTGCTTTTTGCCCTTAGCTTGGGGACGCTTAAAGCTGTGGGAGCCCACCACCCAAAGATAGCCATCGCAGTAGTCGAGGCCTTCAATATCGATTTCAGACTCGTTATCAGAGAGCTGAATAAAGTCTTGAAGGTGAAAGGTTTTGTGGTTGCCATAGACCCCATCGCCCATAGGGCTCAGCCGCTCCAGAGTAGTAAATTCATCGGAACCGAGCCAGAGATTACCATCTGGGGCGCGGGTCACAGCGGATAGCTCAGCTAGTAAACCTTCAGAGTCAGTTTGAAACTTAAGTAGAGCGCGACTGAGCAAGAATCCATTGGGCATGGTGACCTCAAACGCCTTTTAAGACTACTACTTTATATAATTCGGCTGATGGCGCCCTCTTTCAAAGGAGAGGAATAGTTCTGCGTAGGGCTAACATTCTATACAGGGATAGAGGACTAAAAATTTATCTCTCCCGTAGGTTTGGGGAACATATTTTTTTGGGAGAGTATTTGAGCTGGCGATAGGTCACTTAGTGAAGGCATCTAAGCTGCACGCTTAACAGCACGATGTCCTGTAACAATTGCTTCAAGGGCGCAGTGTGTTATCGTGCGCTCAGCTTCTTCCCCCATTCTCGTCAGGTTCAGATCTCAAGCTTGCCCCCTAACCGCTTTAACCTTTTCCCTCCCCATGTTCAACTGGATCACGACCTGGATTGAGTCTCTTGGCTATGTCGGCATCTTTGGCCTGATGGTGCTTGAGCATCTGTTTCCGCCCATTCCCTCAGAGTTGGTAATGCCGCTGGCAGGGTTTGTCAGCCGCGACAGCTCTGACATGAACCTGGTCGGAGTGATCTTGGCGGGGTCCCTCGGCTCGCTAATTGGGGCGTCAGCTTGGTATGTGTTGGGTCGGCTAATTAGCCATGAGCAAATGATGGGCTGGGTGAGACGCTACGGCCGCTGGCTAACGCTCAAGCCTAAAGACATTGAAAAGGCGATGGATTTTTTTCAGAAGAGTGGCGGCAGCTGGATAGTAGGGGTCGGCCGCATGGTACCTGGGGTGCGCACCTATGTGTCGGTACCAGCAGGGCTGAGCCACATGCCGCTGCTGCCCTACCTGGGCTACTCTGCCCTGGGCACCCTGCTGTGGACAGGGGCACTGGCAGCGGCAGGCTACATTTTGGGCGCTCAGTTTGAGCGGGTGCAGGTGTGGCTGGGCCCAGTTAGCAAAATTGTGCTGATTAGCTGTGCGATCGCTTTTGTTGTCTGGGTTGCCGATCGCCGTCGTCGCCAGGTTTAGTCTTCTATTGAGACTTTTGACGAAAAATTCTGTTAGTTGATTTAATTGAGGCATTTTGGCAAGCGGAACCCTCTAGGGCATTGCAGTGCAATGCCCCTACGTCGAACCTGTCCTGACCCGATGGACGTTTGCAGTAGTATAAAAGCCACCACCAGATCAACTCCACCCGGCTGAATTAGGGGTTCACCAAACCGAATTTGGTATCAGTACCCTAGTTTTCGACCTCACTGCGGCTATAGAGAATCTGCACCACGCGTGAACCGGGTTCGCAGAGGGCATCGCGGGCGACTACGGCAATTTCGCCAACTACGCTGGCCCGATACTCGGCCACCACATCGCCAAAGGCATTGCGCTGGATCGCTATTGGTTGGTCAGGGATGACGCGATCGCGCAGATCTACCAGCAGCTCCAAAAAGCCGCCCGTGGTGGCGCGAATTGTCTCTAGAGCATCGCCATAGACCGTGCCCACCTCGGCGGCGGTGCGCCCCAGGGGACCATCGCTCAGGCCATAGTGCTTGAGCACGTTGCAAGTGCCCTCCACCGCCCGGGCAATTTTGCTGGCGTCGAACCGTCTGGGGCCACCAATTTCCACCGTCAGAGCCGGAATGCCCGACGCCACCAGGGCGGTTTCTAGGGTGCCGACCAACCCCGGATCATTTTGAATCTGCTCGGCTGGAAACAGTTCTGCCATTTGCCGCACCGTGGGTTGCCGCAGGTCGGCAAACAGAAATAGGGTAAAATCGCTGCCGGTTGTCACCGTGTGGTAGTCGATCACCATATCGACGTTGGTGATCAAAAGGCGATTCCACAGCAGCCCGGCGTGGCGGGTGGCAGCGTTGACGCCGGTTTCATCGCCGGGCCAAACCCGGTTCATATCCACCTGGGAGCCGCCACCCTGGGCCGTCAGCCAATGCGATCGCGTATACTCCACCGCCGGGCGCGACACCCCCAGCACCGCCACCACGCTGCCTGCCATCGCTGTGGGGTCGAGCTGGGCCATCACCCGCTGCGCCGCATCGATGCCGCTCACCTCATCTCCATGGATGCCCGCCACCAGACCGACGCAAGGACCAGGGCGATCGCCCTTGGCGACCAGCACCGGCACATACCAGTGCTGGCCCGTCGCCATCTGCACTCCCTCAAAGAAAAACCGATGGCTGTGCCCTGGAGCCAGGTCGCCCACGCCCAGGTGGCTGATCACCGGCACCCCCTGGAGAATGTCGCCGGTATAGATGGTCTTAGCAACGTCAGAGACGGAACCTGGGTTAATGAGAGTCGTCATAGTGGCTTAGCGGAGTTTATGGACACCAGCGGTTGCGTAACTGCCCTAGCCTAAAGCGCCTCGGCGGCAGAGCCAAAGGCGGTGAGCAGCTTATCAATTTTGAAGCCCGTAATGCCGTAGAGCAGCGACAGAATGGGGCTGGCGATGTTAAAAACCGCAAAGGGAAAACACAGAAATGTAGAGACTTCCAGCGTTACCGCCATGAACGCACTGCAAGAATTCCACGTCAGGGCTGAGGTAGCAGTACCCGCATCGGCGGTCAGACACGACAGATTTTGGGGCTGCGACCCTCGTTGAAACTCGATCCGAGACACGTGGAGGGGCAGCACCAGGGCAGTGTACTGGTCACCCGCAAATAGCTTGCCCTGGGGGCGCGCCCGCAGCAGCACTGGGTTAATCAGCTTGGTCAGCATGCCAAACTTTTCCATGATGGCGCCAAAAGTCATGGCCCCAATCATAGTCCACAGGGTGTAGAGCATGCTGTCTATGCCGTCACAAGAAATCAGGCGATCGCCATGGCAGTGCCAGAGGCTCCGCTAAGCCTGCGCTGGGCCATCAATGGCTGCCAGCCCAAGGAGAGTAACCGCTCCGCCCATCAGTACGACCGTAGGAAGGAGGGGACGCGGGGCGCGCGAACTGCCAGAGGGCTGGGTCATAAATGGTTTGAATAACTACACAATCGGGGTGTGGGTCTTGAGGTTGTAACGGTAGCCATGGGGCAAAATGTGCAGCTTGACATCGCATAGGGCAATGGGTTCATCCTTGAGCAACCCTTCCAGGTTGTTGTGGGTGGCGGTGGTTTCATCGACCACGGTGATGGTGCCTGCCCCCACGACTTGAAACTCATCGCCAGTGACGATGATAGCCGTGTTCTCATCGATGCCCAAGCCGAGGACAGCGGGTTGGAGCACCAGGGCCGCCAGCAGCCGACCTAGTCTTCCCCGCTGAGCAAAGTGCTGGTCGACCACAATACCGGGCAAGAACCCCATGCCTGGGCCCATTTCTACCGCACCGACGCTGGGGTTTGAGACCGAATCGCCCTCTATAATCATCTCGTCGGGCATCATGGCGGCCCCGGCGCTGGTGCCGCCAATCACGGCCCCTTCCTGACGGCGTTGCTGAATTGCGTCGTTGAGGGGGGTGCCTTTGATATATTCAACGATGCGAGATTGATCACCACCGGTAAAGAAGATGCCGGTAGCCCCTTTGATTTTTTCTAAATTGTCCTCGCGTTCAGAATCTTCTCGGCGGTCGGTGTGTACCACATCGACTCGCTTGGCCCCCAGCCGCTCAAACACGCGAGTGTAATCATCGCCCACTTCGTCGGGCAGGCTAGTGGCAGCCGTCATCACGGCAATCTCGGCATCGACCCCACCAGCGGCTCGGACAAATTCTCGCAGGACGACGCAGTCGCCTTCTTTATCCTCCGCGCCGCCAATAATGACCAGTGCGCCTAGCTGTTGTTCGGTACCCATGGTGATTCTCCTTAAGGTGTCTGTTGTTACAGAATCCCAGCATCCCAGATCGACGGGCTGGTCGTGCTATATCCACCGGCTGAGACCTGCGGTCAAATGCTGACAAAAGCAGCGTTTGACAGGCTGAGAAAGGAGAGCTTGAGCGATCGCGTCCTCCCCAGCCACCATCCCAAATAGGCACTAGCCCCTAAAATCAAGGGTGTCAAATCACCTCTGAGGATGAGTTGTGGCCCACAAGCGACTAATTATTGAAATGGGTATGGGCGTCGATCAGCACGGCCAAGACCCCACCGTGGCGGCAGCGCGAGCAGTGCGCAATGCGATCGCCCACAACGCCCTTCCCGGCGTCTGGGAAGTCGCCGGCCTCAGCCACCCCAACGAAATGCTGGTCGAAGTGCAGGTCGCCGTCCCCTTTCCCGATCAGGTGCGGCAAGATGAGGTGCTAGCGGTGCTGCCCTTTGGCCAAAAGACCCTAGTGCTCAAGGAAGGCGGCATGGTAGTAGCCGGACGCGCCATCCCTGAGCTAGACGATAAGAACGACGATATGTATGTAGCGATCGCCGCCGTTACCGTCTCGATTCCCGGTGAGTGAGGGAGTAGGGGAGTAGGCAGGTAGGCGAGTGAATAAGTAGGCAAGTAAGAGAGTGGGAAGTAATGCATCTCGATCACACCGTTACCCCATTACTCCATCACTCCTCACTTCCCATTCACTCCCTACCTCAACCTCGCCCCCCGATACCTCATTTCCTTCTTCATTGCGTTCTGCTGAGCAAAGTTAGGCATATCCCCCTGGTGGCCCATCAAAATAATCGAGTCGCCCAGGGCCAGATAGGTAGCCCGGCTGGGGTGAATGATCACCTCACCATCGGCTCGGCGCAGGGCCACGGTAATAAATGTGCCCTGGCCCTTGACCTCGATGTCGCCGATGGTGCCGCCAATTAGCGGTGAGGCGGCATCAATCACCAGCTCATTCAGCTGAATATCTAGCTCCGCCAAAAACTCATTGAGCCCGTGCTGGCCATCGGTCTGCGCCAAAAAGTCCACCGCTGACGGGTGACTAATCAGATGGGCCATGCGCAGGGCGCTAATGCTGGCGGGCAGCACCACGTGGTCGGCTCCCGCCAGCCGCAGCTTTTTCTCGGTGGAGGGCATTTCACCCCGAGCCAAAATCATCAGGTCTGGGTTCATCTCTCGCGCCGTGAGGGTAATGAATACGTTGGCAGCGTCGTTGGGCAGCACCGTCGCCAGCGACTTGGCCCGGAGAATGCCCGCTGCCTCCAGGGCGGCTTCGTCGGTGGCATTTCCCTGATAAATTAAATAGCCCTGCTCCTTGGCCAAGGCCACTCGTTCCAAATCGTTGTCAATAATGATGAACGGCTGGCGATCGCGCTTTAGCTTGCGGGCCACCAGCTGGCCAATGCGACCAAAGCCACAGATAATCACGTGGTCTTCCAGGCTGGCAATCTCGTTAGTCATGCGTTTTACATTCAGGGCTCGATGAATTTCCCCTTCGGTGATCATCTGCACGAAGCCCGACACAATGTAGGCCACCGACAGCGCTCCCGCGATAATCACAAAAATCGTAAATACCTTGAGCGGCGGCGAGGTCAGGGGCTGCACTTCCCCATAGCCCACCCCAAAGATGGTGATCACTACCATATAGATGGCGTCGAGGAAATTCCAACCCGCCACCATGTAGCCAATTACCGCCGTCACCACCGTCAGCGAGAAGAAGATAATCCCCGTGACAATCCGCCGAAACGAGCTATTTAGCATCAACACCTCAGACAGGGCTCAGGCCTCGACAGAAATCGGCTCAGTCCTCAAATAAAGGCTATGGTAATTGACAGCCTGCCCCTCAAAGAGTGCGGCACATAGCAAATTGAGATACACTATAAAGCAAACTCATAATGACTTCGACTAAACCCATTACTTACTAAAATGTTTGCCGTCTCAATGACGGCTTTATGGGCTTTGGGGCGTTGGCAAAGCCTCTCCTAAGGAGAATCGCCCGGCCCGGTCAGTTTTATCGTTTTTGTCCCTCCTACCTCCATTGATTCTGCGACTATGACAGCTACCGTTTTGCAAAACCCCCTCCTAATTGGTGCCGGTCTACCTCCCTTCGACAGCATCGACACAGCCCACATCGTGCCGGGCATCACCACCCTCATTGACGACCTCACTACCGCTCTAGAAACACTAGAAACCCAAGTTACCCCCACTTGGGACGGCCTGGTTGAGCCCCTCACCCGCATTGAAGAGCGCCTGGGCTGGAGCTGGGGCATTGTTGGCCATCTGATGGGTGTAAAAAACAGCCCTGAGCTGCGCGCTGCCTACGAAGAAGTGCAGCCGCCCTTGGTGCAGTTCGCCACCCGTCTTGGCCAGAGCAAGCCCATTTACGAAGCTTTCAAACAGCTTCGCGCCAGCGACCAGTGGGCCAGCTTCGACCCAGCCCAGCAGCGCATTGTCGAGTCCTCAATTCGTGAGGCTGAGCTGTCAGGGGTAGGCCTAGAGGGGGCCGAAAAAGACCGCTTTAACGAGATTCAGCAGAGTCTGGCCGAACTGACCAACAAGTTCTCCAACAACGTGCTCGACGCCACTAAGGCCTTTAGCCTCACCCTCACCACCGCTGAAGAAATCGACGGGTTGCCCCCCAGCCTGCTAGCCCAAGCCGCTCAAGCCGCCCGCGACGCCGGCGAAGAAAACGCCAACGCCGCTGCTGGCCCCTGGCGAATCACGCTGGATTACCCCAGCTTTGGCCCGTTCATGCAGCACAGCCGCCGCCGCGACCTGCGCGAGCAGCTCTATCGCGCCTTTGTCACCCGCGCCTCTGAGGGCGATCTCGACAACAGCCCCAACATCGAGAAAATTCTCGAGCTGCGCCACGAAATGGCCAACCTGCTGGGCTACGCCACCTATGCCGACCTCAGCTTGGCCCGCAAAATGGCCCCCTCTGTGGAGGCGATCGAAAAGCTGATGGGTGAGCTGCGGGTGGCCAGCTACGACACCGCCGTCAAGGAGCTGGAAGAACTCAAAGCCTTTGCTCAATCGAAGGGAGCGGCCGAGGCCGACAGCCTCACCCACTGGGACACCGCCTTTTGGGCCGAGCGCATCCGCGAAGAAAAGTACGGCCTCAATGATGAAGAGCTGCGCCCCTACTTCCCGCTGCCCCAGGTGCTCGACGGTCTGTTTGCCCTAGCCCACCGCATTTTTGATGTCACCATTGCCCCTGCCGATGGCGAAGCCCCGGTATGGCACCCCGACGTACGCTATTTCCAGGTGCTGAATAGCAGCGGCGACCCGATCGCCCACTTCTACCTCGACCCCTACAGCCGCCCTGCCGAAAAGCGCGGCGGTGCCTGGATGGATGACTGCATCAACCGGGGCAAGATCAACGACCAAGTACGGCTGCCCGTGGCCTACCTGGTGTGCAACCAGGCTCCCCCAGTGGACGGCAAACCCAGCCTAATGACCTTCCGCGACGTGGAAACCCTGTTCCATGAGTTCGGTCACGGCCTTCAGCACATGCTGACCAAGGTTGATTTCACCGGAGCCGCAGGCATTAGCAATGTGGAGTGGGACGCCGTCGAGCTGCCCAGCCAGTTTATGGAGAACTGGTGCTACCACCGCGATACCCTGCTCACCCTGGCCCGCCACGTCGATACCGGTGCGCCTCTGCCCGAAGATCTGTATCAGAAGATCGTCGCTGCCCGCACCTTTATGACCGGCAGCGCCATTCTGCGCCAGGTGCGGTTTGGCTGGACTGACATTGAGCTGCACCATCGCTACCGCCCCGGCAGCGGCGAAACGGTGACTACCGTCAGCCAGCGGATTGCTGAGCAGTCCTCCATTCTCAAGCCCCTGCCCGAGGATGCTTTTCTCTGCGCCTTTACCCACATTTTTGCCGGGGGCTACGCGGCAGGCTACTACAGCTACTTCTGGGCCGAGGTGCTGAGCGCCGACGCCTTCGCCGCCTTTGAAGAAGCGGGGCTAAACAACGAGGGCGCGATCGCCGCCACCGGTCGCCGCTTCCGCGATACCGTACTCGCCCTAGGCGGTAGCCGTCATCCGATGGAAGTGTTCAAGGCCTTCCGAGGCCGTGAACCCAGCACCCAAGCGCTGCTCCGCCACCGCGGTCTAGTAGCCGCTTAGGGACTACCGCTCGATCCGATCGAAAGAAAAGAACCCAGGGTTGGCAAAAACCCTGGGTTCTTTTCGGGTTTAAGAATGTTCGCCAGGGCGATCGCGCTGGTGAAACCCTTCGATCGCGCTAGGCAGCGTAAAGAAGATGTGCTCGGTGCCGATCAGCTTTAGCAGCCCACAGCGCTCTAACTGGACGTAGAGATCCTGTTTAACCCGCGCCAGGGCCAGGGTAATGCCTTGCTGCTTCAGGGTTTCGTGCAGTTCTACCAACATGTCGGCGGCGGTAACGTCAATCCCGACCATGGCCTCGGTATTGATCACAAACCACTCCACTGGCGTGGCTTCAGCTTCGATCACCGCCAGGGCGCGACGCTGTAAATTTCCAGCGTTGGCAAAAAACAGCGGTGCATCATAGCGGTAAATCACCAGCCCCGGGATGGTGGTTGCTCCTGGCCAGTCTGTCACATCGTGCAGCCCAGCAATGTTAGGCACCCTACCCATAACCGCATCGTGGGGGCGGGCAATGCGGGCAAAGAGTTCGATCACAGAGAGGCCGACGGCGATCGCCACCCCCACCAGCAAATCCGTCGCCAACACCCCTACCGTAGTTGCCAGCGCCAAGGCAAAATCACCCTGGCGAAATGCTCTCAGCCTCAGAAATTCGGGAATATCTACTAGTTTAGTGGCGGCAAAAATCACCAGCGCCCCCAGTGCCGCCGTCGGGAACATCGCCAATAGCGGTCGCAGAAACAACAGCACCCCCAGCACGACCCCAAAGGCTGCTAGCGAATACACCTGGCTCTTGCTGCCCATAGAGTCGCCAATGGCCGCACGGCTAGCGCTGCTGCTCACCGGAAAGCCCTGCATCAGCCCGCCGCCCAGATTGGCCACTCCCAAGGCAAACAGCTCCTGATTGGCATCTATGCTTTGGTGGTTGCGGGTCGCCAACGCCCGCGCCGTCAGCACATTGTCCGAGTAACCGACGATCGCAATTCCCACTGCCGCCGTCAAAATTTGTTGCGCCTCCTGGCGAGAGGTCAACGGCACCACAAAACG
Organism: Nodosilinea sp. FACHB-141; assembly: GCF_014696135.1. Classification (NCBI taxonomy): domain Bacteria; kingdom Bacillati; phylum Cyanobacteriota; class Cyanophyceae; order Nodosilineales; family Nodosilineaceae; genus Nodosilinea; species Nodosilinea sp. FACHB-141. Next base: position 150,101 of record NZ_JACJPP010000018.1, read on the forward strand.
AGGTAGCCCCGCCGGAATTTCGCCTACGACTTTGACCCCCTGCTGCTCCAGCCCCAGCAACACCACCATGCCGGTTGCTAGCAGCACTGCCAGCAGCGGCCCAGGTAGCTGCGAAAACCGAGCCTGCACCGCAAACAAAAACACCAAAACAAAGCCCCCTACCGCCAGCGTTGGCCCGTGAGCCTGGTCCAAGTGGCGCCAAAATTCTGCCAGCTGCCCCACCACCGATTCAGCCTCAATCGGTATACCGCTCACTCGGCTGAGCTGTCCGGCGATCATAATGACAGCGACTCCAGTCATGTAGCCAATTAAAATTGGCTTTGACAGCAAATCAGCTAAAAAGCCCAGGCGGGCCACATACCCTATTAAGCACAGCACTCCCACCGCACAGGCCAGCAGAGACGCCAAAACGGTGTAGTCCGTGCCAGAGGTTGCCGCCAGAGGGGCGATCGCTACTGCCGTCATCACCGCCGTGCTCGACTCTGGCCCCACCGAGAGCTGAGGTGACGTGCCCACCAGGGTGTACAGCAGCAGCGCCGGCAAAATGGCCCACAGCCCTTGCACTGGCCCCACTCCCGCCAGTTCCCCATAGGCCATGCACTGGGGAATGAGGTAGGCAGCCACGGTGATACCCGCCAGACTGTCCTGCCGCAGCCAGTCCATAGGGTAATGGCGCAAGCGCGCTAGCCCGGGCAATAGGGCAGAGAAACGAGAATACTTGGGTTTTGCAGTCAACTTAGTTTTTGGGAGTTAAGGAAAGGACTAAGTAGCTTACCGCTTGATCCAGCCCAAAACGAAAGCCCTTAACCAAAATGCAGGATCTGACACGGCAGACGATTCCAAAGCTGCAAAAATCTTGGCTGCTGTTGCTCTCGCAGCTGCCAAAAGCTCGGCTTCTGAATGAGTAAGTTAGCCGTTAGTCCACCCTCGAAGCTAACCCAGTGCAACTCTAATTACAGCAATACCCGGTTCCATCACAAAAGCTGCAACACTAAATAGAGACGTAGCGTTACAAAACGAGTCAGACTAGGAACAAAAAATGTATGCCTATTGAAAACGAAACCGTCCTTCCATTGACCGATAAGGCTAATTGACCTGGGCTCTACCATGACAACAAGTTAAGTCTCAGGAGGACTCAAATATGGCTTTGTACCATCTCAAAGATTACTACCCTAATTATCAAGACACCCTTGCCGACGGACAAATGGGAAGTATTGATTCCTACTCCGTTTATGCCCAGGGCGAAGACAAAGTTGGCACCGCCAAAGATCTGCTCGTAGACGAATCCGGTCGTTTCCGCTACCTAGTAGTTGACACCGGCCCGTGGATCTTTGGGAAAAACGTTTTAGTCCCGGTTGGTGTAGCCCGGTTTGACTATGACAAGAGCCGCGTTTATGTGAACGGCCTGTCTAAAACTCAAGTTGAGAACCTGCCTGAATACAAAGACGATACCGTCGTAGACGAACGCTACGAAGAGCAAGTTAGAGGTCAGTATCGACCCTTGGCTCAGGGCCGCTCTAGTCGTCAGTTTCTAGGTAGCACCTATGCTGCACCTAATGACGCCTCCAACATGAATCCTCTGGATTCTGACCGGATGAATCCTCTAGAAGTAGATCAGCAGCGCACTCAAACCACTGTTGGCAATACTCAAGGGGTCAACAAGATCCGCGAGACCATGGCTAGTCAAGATGTTGCCCAGCCAGCTCCTACTACCTACGATCGCGAACCTAGCATCTATGGTCTAAGCGAAGAAGACAACCACGGTCCTCTACGGTTGTATGAAGAGCGCCTAGTAGCTCACCGCAGCCGCGCTAAAGTGGGCGAAGTAGTTGTGGGCAAACGCGTTGAAACTCAAACCGCTGAGGTCTCTGAGCCAATCGAGAAAGAGCGCGTTGTGATCGAAAGACGCGATGTTGTTGACCAGCCCGCCGTAGGCACCGACCACGTCTTTGAGAACCAAGAAGTGGCTCGCATGGAAGTCTACGAAGAGCAAGTTAATGTCGAGAAAGAGGCTTTCGTTCGCGAAGAAGTGGATGTCCGGAAGGAAACCGATCGTGAGCTAATCCGCTCACGGGAAGAGATCCGACGTGAGGAGCTGGATGTCAACACTGACGGCAACCCCAAAATTGATCGCTAGGGTTTGCACCAGGAGATAGACGTTAGTATCTCCGTCTGTTCTAAGAGGGCGTAGCCGCGGCTGCGTCCTCTTAATATCTATGACAAATATTAGTTATTAGCTTACTTGCGTCTTAAAAATGTCTCAACAACATCTAATTAACAATGACGTCTTCGATCGCTCAGGATATCTAATCGGCAATGTGGTTAGAGTTGAGCCTTCGGCCGCAGATTTTTCTCTTATCGTGCAGCTCATAGGCCGTAATGGCGGAAATAACCAGGCCACCATTCCCAGCGCCTCTATTACAGATATAGACTCTGAGAATAAGACTATTTATGTCGACCGAGATCAGAGTGAATTTTCTCCCAACGCCGGTCAGAAAATTCAGCTGGTTGAAGAGCGTTTAGTCGTTAATCGTAAGCGTGTCAAGGTAGGTGAGGTCAGCGTCCGTAGGGTAGTCGAAACCGAGATAGTAGAAGTTCCCGTTCGGCGAGAAAAGCTTGTTATTGAGCATATAGGTAGCGGCAATCCCCCTGTCGAGATGAGCTTGGGAGAGACTCAGCTTCAAGGCCATGAGATTGCTGTTCAGCCCGACAGCAATCGAGATATCACTGCTAGTGGTACCTTTGAAACTATTCAAGGCGCGATGTCTTTTCTTAGTACCGCCGAACAGAGACCAGAGCTTCACTGCGAAAAAATCAGAGTGGCCATTCTTCTCGACGGCGAAAATGGTCTTAAAGGGACCATCTATGAGTTTGAAACTCCCCAGGCTGCAATTCAAAAGCTCACGCGGTTAGAAAAGGTTCTTTTAAACCAACTTAGCCACGTTCGCCTAGAGCTGTTTTTAAGCGATCCCACTATGGTACAAACCTATCAGAACTTAATTTCTGAATGTACTTCCGTTTAAAGCTTCGTCAAAAAAACTAACCAAGGAATGAGCGGCTTAACTGCTGCTCAAGTCCACACTGTTGTAGAGACTCATAGCTTTTTCGACCCCGTCGATGAGGGCTTTTTCAATCGCGCGCAGAGTCGTGTCAACCACCCCATCTAGGGTGCTGCGTTCGGTTTTAGAAAAGTTGCCCAGCACATGGGAAACAACAGCTTGATCCCCAACTCGTTGACTGGCCCCAATGCCAATTCGCAGGCGCGGGAAATCTTGGGTACCGAGGTGAGCAATGGCCGACTTCATACCGTTATGCCCCCCAGCCGAGCCCGACAGCCGCAGTCGCAGCCGCCCTACAGGCAAATCCATATCGTCGTAGACCACTAACACTTGGCTCGGATCTAGCTTTAGCCAGTCGAGTACCGCCCGCATCGATTGACCTGAACGGTTCATGTAGGTTAGCGGTTTGAGCAAATACACCTTCTGACGAGTTGGCCCAAATCCGGCTCCATACTCGCCCTGAAACCGCCGCTCCTCTTTAAGAGAAACAGCCCAGGCCTTGGAAAGGCGATCGACTACCTCAAAGCCAATATTGTGGCGGGTGCCTGCGTACTTATCTCCTGGGTTGCCCAATCCCACAATTAGGCAGGGGAGAGCAGGCGATGCTGCGTCAGCCATAGGTCAACGGCCCCTACTTAAGCAGGAGAATCGGTTTCAGCTGGCTCAGCTGCGGGGCTGCTGCCATTGGTGTCACTCGATTCTAGTGGAGCAACCTCGGGTTCAACCTCAGCGGCAACCTCAGGGGGTGTTAGCACCTTGGGCGATTCGGGTTCTAGAGTCGCCTTCATCGGTGTAGTCACTACCTTCTCAATTTGTTGGGCTTCCTTCTTGAACTCCTCCTCAAACTCCCGAGAAGCCTCTTGAAAGCCCTTGATGGCTTTTCCCATGCTGCGACCAATTTCGGGCAGCTTTTTGGGGCCAAAGACCAATAGCGCCAGCACCATAATTAGCGCCATCTCTGGCAAACCCACACCAAACACGTTCATAGGTCAACTCCCGAGTAACGACGGCTGTGCAAACGACCTGCTACTGTGCACCAACTATGCGTGCATCAAACGGCAAAAGAGGCTGGGTAGTCAAGGGTCTACACCAGCCTCAGATTAATAAATTTTGGATGCCGTATCCAAACTGCGTTGGCAAATCTGAGGGCAAACCGTTGTGGCTTGATCCCCAAACTCCCTAGAGCCCTACGCTGCGCCAGTCCACATCAAAGCTTTCCAGCACGATGGAAGAATTATAAAGCTGCAAAATAATCAGCAGAAACACGAAGAACAGACCGATAAAAACCGCCATCACAGGGGTAGTGCCCCAGCCGGGAGCAACCTTACCGTACTCAGAGTTGAGGGGCTTTAACACGTCTCCTAACCTAGTCCGTTGTGCCATGGATCCTTCCACAATCAACACTTTATAGTTCGTAATATTATAGGATGGGGTGGTTTCCTATTCTCATAAACCCCATGGAACCTGCAACAGTTCTTATCATTTCCGTGGCTGCCGTGGTGGTAGCCGTAACTGGTTACTCAGTGTACATGTCCTTTGGCCCCCCGTCCAAGCAGTTGGCTGACCCCTTTGACGACCACGAAGACTAGGGTTTTCCAGGGCGATGCCGCTAGTTTTGGGCATCGCCCCCGTGACCTCAAGTTTTTGGGTCAAAACCATTGATTGCGCAGGCTTCTGGTGGTAGGATTAGAAACCTGTGGATTTATTTTGGCTGTCCTGCCGCAATCCGTACAGGTCAAAACTTTCAACCTCAACGAATGTTGCTCTAAACCCTATGATTAAGCTTCGACTCAAGCGTTTCGGCAAAAAGCGGGAAGTTAGCTACCGCATCGTAGCCATCAATAGCGATGCCCGTCGCGACGGCCGCCCTCTGGAAGAAGTTGGCTTTTACAACCCCCGCACAGACGAAACTCGCCTCGACGTTGACGCCATTACGCGTCGCTTAGAACAGGGTGCGCAGCCTACCCAGACCGTGCGGCACATTCTTGAAAAAGCCAATTTGATCGAAAAGCGGAAGACCAACTTCAAGACCGAAGTTAAGGCTGAAGCCTAGCTCACCCATTGCTTTTAGCCCCTGCCCCCACCATGGATAGCCCTGATTTTCCAGGACTGGTTCGGTTTTTGGTAGAGCCTTTCTTAGACTCGCCCGATTCTTTGCGTATTGATTGCGAAGAGAATGCTGCGCAGTCTAAAGTTTGGATCCGAATTGCCTTTAAGGGTGATGAGCGGGGCAAGGTGTTTGGCCGGGGCGGGCGCAACATTCAAGCCATTCGCACTATTGTGCGGGCTACGGCAGCGCTGTCGGGTTGGTCAGCCTATGTGGATGTCTACGGAGCCTCAGAGCAGGAAGCTGGGACTGACCATAGGTCTTACAGTAGCCCTGCTCAGCGATCGTCGGGCAAGCCTAAGCCCCAGCTTCGTCCAAAAGTATAGGGTTTAGGCATACGCACTCCAGGCCTGAATTATTCTGGCAATCTTTATAGATGGATTCTCCCCTGCGGATTGAACTGCCTACATCAGAGGGCGCTGTGGCCCTGGCAGGCTACCGAGACGAAAATATTAAACTCCTGGCCAGCCAAACTGGAGCATCTCTAGTACTGCGCGGCCAGGAGTTATTTATTTCGGGCACTGACAACGGTGCGGCCCTGGCTCAGCGGTTGGTTATGGCTCTAGAGCCTTTGTGGAGCCAAGGGCAGCCAGTAACTACCGCCGACATTATGACGGCTCGACAAGCCCTTGATACCGATCGCATCGACGAGCTCCAAGCCATTCACCAGGATGTGGTGGCTCGCACCCGGCGGGGTGAGGTGGTGCGGGCCAAAACCTTTCGCCAAAAGCAGTATGTCAAAGCCTTGCGCAGTCAGGACATGGTGTTTTGCATTGGCCCAGCGGGCACCGGCAAGACTTTTCTGGCAACCCTGGTGGGTATTCAGGCACTGCTCAACAACGAATTTGAGCGCCTGATTTTGACCCGCCCGGCAGTCGAAGCCGGGGAGCGGCTGGGCTTTTTGCCGGGAGATTTGCAGCAGAAGGTAAACCCCTACCTGCGACCGCTCTACGATGCTCTCCATGAGTTGGTAGACCCAGAGAAAGTTGCCAACCTGATGGAGCGCGGCATTATCGAGGTGGCCCCCCTGGCCTATATGCGGGGACGCACCCTCAACAACGCCTTTGTGATTATGGATGAAGCCCAGAACACTACCCCGGCTCAGATGAAGATGGTGCTGACCCGCCTGGGCTTTAAGTCACGCATGGTGGTGACGGGCGATGTCACTCAAACCGACTTGCCGGCAGACCAGACCTCGGGTTTGGCCGTGGCTCAGCAGATTCTTAAAGGGGTAAACGGGATTGCCTTTTGCCAGCTCAACCAGGCAGACGTGGTGCGCCACCCACTGGTGCAGCGGATTGTGGCCGCCTACGAAACCTACGAGAGCCGGGTGACCAAGCGAGAGAGCCGGCCTTGACAGCCTTGTGCCTGGCAGAAGAACGAAGATAGCAAAGCGAGGAATGCCTGACGAGCTCTGAGTTTGGGCTTTTTAGGCTTTTCTAGCTATGTTTGTCGGCGATCGCACCAACCACACTAAAACTCTCCCTTACCCACGGTTCTAGGTAAGGGAGAGTCTTTGATAGAAAACTACTGGCTCAAGTGACCCAGTTTATTAGACGGTAGCGAATTCTGGCGCAGCCGTAACCGCAGTATTGTCCATCGGCACTGAGGCGTAGACTTCGGCGGAGTTGTTGGGGCTTTCGATCAGCTTAACCTTATGGAGGCTGGCACCCAAGTCAGCAATGGGGCCTTGCAGCAGATCGCGAATGTGGACGGCGATATTTTCAGCGGTGGGAACTACTTCAGCAAAGTAGGGGATGTCTTTATTGAGGAAAGTATGATCGAAGGGTTCAACCACGTGCTCATCAATGGCCGCCTGAAGCGCTGCCAAATCGACCAGCATGCCGGTGCGAGGGTCGATTTGCCCTTTAACGGTAACTTCTAGGTGGTAGTTATGACCGTGGCCGTGGGGGCGGGCGCACTTGCCGTAAATTTCGCAGTTTTCTTCGTAGCTGAGCCGAGGCGAGGCCAAGCGGTGGGCGGCACTAAAGTGGGTGCTGACGGTGAGAAAGGCTTCCATGGCATTACCTGAGTAGTCGGACCAGAGTTCGGGGTGTTCAAACAGCTGAATGTTGACGATGGGCAAGTGGGGCGCGAGGCGATCCCAGATCACCTTGGCCAGGTATTCGGTGGTGGGCAGGGTGTGCTGAAATTCTGGCCAGACATCGTTGAGGTAGGCAAAGTCAAGTTGGGACGTGACTTCCTTTTTGATCACATGCTTAACGTCAGACAGGTTAAGCACCATGCCGTACTCGTCTAGGTCACCTTCCATGGCCACATAGAGCACATAGTTGTGACCATGGCCGGGAAAGTTGATGCAGGAGCCAAACCGCTGGGCGTTTTCGGCGTCACTCAGCTCGCCTAGCCAGTAGCGGTGGCTAGCAGAAAACTGCGCCCGGCGATTGATTATGCATTTCATAGAACTGGAAACCCATGCAAGAGGCGATGGTTACGTTAAGCAACCGTTACATACTCAGCATAGTGTAAATTGCTTGCTGTTGCGAAATCGGCGTAAGCGGCGATCGCTGCAAAGAAACAGTAAAGATTTGCCGTAACCCCATCGCCCTCCTAGCTCCTCGAACCCTTAGCTGGCAAGCTATTCCCTGAGATAGATCTTCCTTTAAATTAAATGACATGGCTTGTTGACATCCAAAGGATTTAGTAAAATTGAATACAGAAAGTACGTTGACGTTCATCTGAGGCCACCTGGAGACTACTCCACTACGCCCTAGACGGAAGTAAGGAGATTGGCTCCCGAAGGAACGCACCCTGCTTAGGCAGTTTGTTAAATCCTTTGTCAACAAGAGGCGTGACATGAAACTTTGCTATCGCGGCGTAGATTACGATTACAACCCGCCTTCTCTAGAAGTGCGTGAAAGTGAGCTAACTGGATCCTACCGGGGTCGTCCGATAAAATTTTCCTACGTTAAGCATTTACCGATAACCCAACCTATCGGTAATTACACTTATCGTGGAGTTAGCTATAGCACCAATTGCCACGGGCAAATTGAGTCTTCCACGGCGGCTTCCGATCGTCAGCCTGTGTTGCAGGCGGAGCGGACTGCGGCAGGCAAAGGGCTACCCGCCCGGCGTCACCTGCTGCAAGAAGCGGCTGAAGCTCATCGCACTAGCATTCAGCAGTCGACTCAGCATCGTATTGAAGTGGCCCGTGCCCAGGGTAACGATCAACTGCTGAAGCAGCTTGAGGCTGAGCTACACCAAGTGGTTTAAGCTTTGCGTCAGCAACTCCGTTTTTTGCTGTAGCTGGAGCAGTGAGGGACACTCCCAAGGGGGTGTCCTTTTCTTTGCAATTTTTAGAGCGATCGCCCAAAGTTTCTCGTCTGCTTTGGTATAAGAGCGATCGCCCCCATGGACTGCTACAAAGCTTCCCACATAGGGAAGTGAGCCGGGGATTGACAGCTAAAGTTCTATCCGAAACTGGGCTAGGGCGTCGTTTTTTTGACCAAAGCCCCCAATGTTCCCTCAGTTGCAGTCAGGTAGTCGTTGGGGGCCAACCACAGCATTAGGCCTCGTTTGCCTGCCGATACGGCCACCGTCTCAAAGGTGCAGATCGACTCATCCACGTAGACTGGATAAGCTTTTTTAGTGCCCAAGGCGGTGACGCCGCCGCGAATGTAGCCTGTGAGAGGCTGTACGTCTTTAAGGGGCACAGTGTCGGTTTTGCGATTGCCCGCCAGCACCGCCAGCGCTTTTAGATCAAGCTGGGCGCTACCGGGGATGACGGCGAGGCAAACACCCGTGCGATCGCCTTTGACCACTAAGGTTTTAAACACCTGTTCCGGCGGCAATCCCAGTTTTTCAGCGGTGCTCTCAGCAGCCAGGTCGTCGGGATCCACCTCATATTCCAGCAGTTGGTAGGGCAGCTTGAGGCGATCGAGTATGCGGGCGGCGTTGGTCTTGCTCACGGAACGACGGTAGAACTTTGAAAGGTCAAATTAAAAGGGTTTAAGGTACAAGGTATCAGGTTCAAGGGGTGCGCCCCAAACCGTAAACTCGACACCTTAAACCCTTGCCCTTGGCTTCTTTGACCCTACTTAATAAACAGCATCTCCTGGTAGGTGGGCAGGGGCCAGAGGTCATCAGCCACTTCGCCCTCCAAGGCATCGGCGTACTCGCGCACCTGAACCATCAGGGGGAGAATGGTTTGGGCGCAGAACTGCATGTGCTCTTCCACCGACATGAAGTGCTTGGTCAGCAAGTCGCTTAACTCGTCTACCGAGGCCATCATCGACTTAGTCAACTCAGCCACCTTGGCCACGCTGTCTTTGCCAAACTCAATGCCGAGCCCATTGAGGCTGTCAATGGTCTTGGCGAGTTCGCCCATATAGCGCACGGCGGCGGGGTAAATGATGGTTTTAGCGATGCTGATCACTAGCTTGGCTTCGACCTCAATGTGCTGAATGTACTGCTCAGAGTAGGCCTCAAAGCGGCTGCCCAGCTCCACCGGGGTGAGCACATTCTCTTTGGCAAACAAGTCTTCGATGTACTGTTCGCGCAGCACGGGTAGGGCATCGGCGGTAGTGCGCAGGTTGAGCAGCCCGCGCTCGTTGACGGCCATTTCATGCCACTCAGTGGAGTAGCCGTTGCCGTTAAACACCACAGCCCCGTGGTCGCGAATTACATCGCGCAGAATGTCGTGGATGGCGACGTTGAGTTCGACACCGCTGCCCAGTTTGGCCTCAAGTTGGTCGGCCATCCAGTCGAGCGAGTCGGCCAGAATGGTGTTCATCGCCACCAACGGCCCAGAAACCGACTGGCCTGAACCCACGGCACGAAACTCAAACCGGTTGCCGGTAAAGGCAAAGGGTGAGGTGCGGTTGCGATCGCCCGCATCCTTAGGAAACACCGGCAGGGTGGCCACACCCAGATCCATGTCGCCTTTTGCCTGGGAACCAGTGACCTCACCCGAGGCAATTTGGTCAAACACATCCTGAAGCTGGCTGCCCAGGTAGATGGAGATGATCGCCGGTGGTGCTTCGTTGGCCCCCAGACGGTGGTCGTTGCTGGCGCTGGCAATCACCGCCCGCATCAGCGGCCCATACTTATGCACGCCGCGAATCACCGCCCCGCAGAACACCAGAAACTGCGCGTTGGAGTGGGGCGTGTCGCCCGGATCCAGCAGGTTGCCCTGGGTGGCGTTGCCCACCGACCAGTTAACGTGCTTACCCGACCCGTTGATGCCCGCGAAAGGCTTTTCGTGCAGCAGGCAAACAAAACCGTGCTTTTTAGCCGTGTTGCGCAGCACCGTCATGATCAGCTGCTGGTGGTCGCTGGCCACGTTGGCGGCTTCAAAGAAGGGAGCAATCTCAAACTGGCCGGGGGCCACCTCGTTGTGGCGAGTTTTGGCGGGAATGCCCAGGCGGTAGAGCTTTTCCTCTACATCCTGCATGAACACCTGCACCCGCTCGGGGATAGCCCCAAAGTAGTGATCGTCGAACTGCTGGCCCTTGGCCGGGGCCTTGCCAAACAGGGTGCGGCCCGCCAGCAGCAGGTCGGGTCGGATATTGGCAAAGCTAGCATCTACCAAAAAGTACTCTTGCTCAGCACCGCAGCTGGAGTTGACTGGGGCAACTTCGCTGTGGCCCAGCAACTTGAGCACCCGGGTGGCGGCCTTGCTCATGGCGGCGTTGGAGCGCAGCAGCGGAGTTTTTTTGTCCAACGCTTCCCCCGTCCAGGAGACAAATACCGTGGGGATGCAGAGGGTGACGCCGTTCTCAGTCTCCATAACGAAGGCGGGGCTGGTGACATCCCAAGCGGTGTAGCCCCGGGCCTCAAAGGTGGAGCGAATGCCGCCGTTGGGGAAGGAGGAACCGTCGGGCTCACCCTGCACCAGCACTTTGCCAGAAAACTCTGAAATCACTGACCCGTCGCTCTGCACGGAGATAAAGCCATCGTGCTTTTCAGCGGTAGCGTTGGTCAGGGGGTAGAACATGTGGGAGTAGTACAGCGCCCCCTTGGAGGTAGCCCAATCTTTCATGGCCACAGCCACGACATCCGCCACCGACACATCCAGGGGAGCCCCGGTGGTAATAGTCTTTTGCACCGACTTGAACACCGACTTGGGCAGGCACTCCTGCATCTTGCTGAGGCTAAAAACGTCCTTAGCCCAGAGATCTTCGAGCCGCCCAGGAGCGCTCACTGCTACCTTGGGACGGCAGGCGATGCTAGCAATAGCCTGGGCCCGCAATTCGTTTCCGCTCATAGAAGTCTCCTAGTTGGATGAGAAATTAAGCAAAGCTATCACTGGTGCGGGGTAACTCTCGGCTACGAATATCAGAAGAACCCGCCCTGGAAATCGTGATCGATAAGATTGCTCCTGGGGCGATGGTCAAAGACCAACCCTGAAGAGTCATCGCGATCGCCTCCATTAGAAAAGTCTGAGAGGCTTGACGGCTAGGCATCCTTGGGGAAAACCACATTGCCGAGACAGAAACTGGCAACCCCGTAACGGGAAATTTCTGTTTACAATGCTGATCGCCTAGCAGACAAAACAAACCTCTCAGACAAGCGTGAAGTACCCAAAAGGCTAAGGGTGGATGGCTCATAGGCCTAGACAATGTTTTTGAGCCCTATCTAACGACGCCACCCAAACAGACCTTGAGGAATAAAAAAACCTCGATGTTTAGATCAAAACTAAACCCAAAAGCCGCACTTCTCTAACTAGCTGAAATCACCCTGGAAACTATCAGAACAACAATTTCAGTCTTTGGGTTTTGCCAGCGATCGGGTTAAAAACCCGTAGAAATTTGCATTATGGATAGTAGAGGCAAAGCCTAGGGGGCTTTTGTAGCGACGAATACATTTGTCGGTTAATTTAGGTCCCTACAGATTGATGCTCAATTGCAACTTTGCTGAGGCCAGGCTCTAAGGTGGAGCCTAGGTCCATCCAACCCAGATGATGGGTTAGGAGTATTAGCGCGGCAACGCCGGGGGCGTTATGGGTTGATCTGATGAATCGAGGCTAATCAAAGAGGATTCACCCTTAGGCCCCCGTTCAGCACCGCTCTGGGTCAGAATAGTTAACATTCTGTGTAAACCCACTACAGACCGAGCACGACTATGCCGCGCATCCGAGACATTCTGCACAAAGGCGAACCGGGTCAGAGCACCACCATCCAAGGCTGGGTGCGCACTAAGCGTGAGGCCAAGGGCGTCACCTTTGTGGATGTCAACGATGGCTCATCGATGGCGGGTTTGCAGGTAGTGCTCAATGCCGACCTAGCGGGCTACGACACCGTCGTCAAAGACCTCACCACTGGGTCGTCGGTCGAAATTGGCGGCACCCTGGTAGAATCACCCGGCAAAGGCCAGCGCGTGGAGTTGCAGGGCGATTCAATCACCGTGTTTGGTACGGCAGACGGAGAAACCTACCCGCTTCAGAAAAAGCGGCATTCCTTTGAGTATTTGCGAACGCTGGGGCATCTCAGGTCACGTACTAATACCCTCAGCGCCGTCTTTCGGGTTCGCAATGCCTGCGCCCAGGCAATCCATCAGTTCTTCAATGAGCGCAGCTTTTTGTGGATTCACACCCCCATCATTACCGCCAGTGACTGCGAGGGGGCAGGGGAAATGTTTGCCGTCACGGGGTTAAACCTGGCAAATCCGCCCAAGGATAAAGCCGGCGCAGTGGACTACAGCCAAGATTTCTTTGGCAAGCCCGCCTACCTCACCGTCAGCGGCCAGCTTGAGGCCGAGATTATGGCGATGGCCTTTACCGATGTCTACACCTTTGGTCCCACCTTTCGGGCTGAAAATTCTAACACCTCCCGCCACCTGGCCGAGTTTTGGATGGTGGAACCGGAGATGGCCTTCTGCGACCTGACCGGCAATATGGATTTGGCTGAAGAATTCCTCAAGTACATCTTCCACTCAGTGCTAGAGCAGTGCCCGGAGGATATGACGTTCTTCAACGATCGCATCGACAACTCAGTGTTGGCCACCGCCGACAACATTATCAACAACACCTTCGAGCGCATCACCTACACCGATGCGGTGAAGCTGCTAGAAAAGACAGACCGAAAATTTGAATTTCCAGTCGAGTGGGGCATCGACTTGCAGTCAGAGCACGAGCGCTACCTGGCGGAGGAACTGTTCAAAAAGCCAGTGATCGTCACCGACTACCCCACCGGCATCAAAGCCTTCTACATGCGCCTCAACGATGGCGGTGAAACCGTCGCTGCCATGGATGTGCTAGCCCCTAAGGTGGGTGAGATCATCGGCGGCTCCCAGCGGGAAGAACGGCTGGATGTTCTGGAGCGCCGCATTGTCGAGGCGGGGCTAGATCCAGCGACTTACTGGTGGTACCTCGATTTACGCCGCTTTGGCACCGTGCCCCACGCTGGGTTCGGTCTAGGTTTCGAGCGCCTGGTGCAGTTTATGACCGGCATGAGCAACATCCGCGATGTTATTCCCTTCCCCCGTACCCCGGACAGCATCGAGTTTTAGTGCCTTAGAGGCTCTGACAAAACCGGCTGAGTTAGAGGATTTTTAAGGCAATTATCTTTAAAACACCAGTACCAACTCTATCCACCAATCTTTATCCTGTCGCACGATCTGGATGTTGCGGATGAATTCGCGGAAGAAGAAGCGCCGCTCGGCTTCAGAGAGATCGAGCCAAAACTGGGGAATTGACACTGACTGGGACAGCTCCTGCAGGTTAACGGGGGGTAGCTGAGCGAGCTGCTGGTGCAGGGTGGAAATTTCGCCCCTTAGCTTGTAGCGGCGTAAAGCAGCAGTTTCAGCGTCCAGAACGCCAGATTCTTCTAGGGTGGGCAACTGGGCGATCGCGGCCTCCTTAGCAGCGATCGCACCCTGCAAACTGGTGCTGGGGGCGGGAGCACCGGGGGGAATTCTGGCCGTGAATTGGGCTACCGCCGGGGGCAACTCTTGACAGATCTGATTCACGATGCGATGTAGGGCATCGTCGTAGGGAATGGCGGGGCAGCCGGGAGACCTGGGGCAGCCGCTAGATCGCAGGTAAAGATAGCTTTTGGCCTGACCTCGGGGAGCGGTTTTGGAAATGGTCAGAGGTTGCCCGCATGATTGACAGGTGACGAGGCCGGCTAGCGATCGCGGTGCCCCAGCGGTACGTGGCGGCAGAGGGCGGTTGCGGCGCAGCAGGCGATCGATCTGGGCCGCCTCTTCGCGGCTGATAATAGCGGCATGAGTGTCGCGCAGGACGTTGCCATCCTGGTATTGCAGGTCGCCTCGATACACCGGGTGGGTGAGCCAGCGCCGCCCGGTAGACACCGAAATTCGCTTGCCCAGCTTGCCCTCGATGAACCGCACAGCCCCCCGCAGCGAGCCGTAGAGCAAAAATTCGTTGACAAAGGCGGTGACTACCGGAGCCGTGGCGCGATCGATCAGGTAACGGCCCTGGCCCCGACGGTAGCCGTAGGGTGGCTTGCCCGGGGGCGGTAGCGCCTGTAGACGGCTGCGGGCATGCCCCTCGCGCAGGCGGCGGCGGCGCTGATCGCTAGCCAGGTTGGCCCCCTGCAAGATGCTGTCTAAATCAACGGCGTCATCGGTTAGAGTGACCACTTCAGCCCCGGCAGAGGCCAGGGCCTGTACCCAGTGGCGAATGTCTTCGGGATTGTTGCCCAAGGCAGCAAGGTTGTCCACCAAAACCCGATCGGCGGGATTAGCTTGCAGGTCGGCTAGCAGGCGATCGCGCTCTGGCCGATACTCTAGCTCAGTTGGCAATGCTACATCGGTATATACCCGTTCCACCGATGCCAGCATCTCCTCCTCTAGGGTCTCAAGAAAGGGAGCGGTTGAGGCCCCAACTTCTCGGTAGCAGTAGGCGACAATGCGCATGACCTAGAACGCTTGCTTCAGCGCTTCACGCAGGGCTAGCGCTTGTTCGTCGCTGTCGCTAGCCACCACTACCATCACCGTGGTAGTGGCTGGTGGGTTCTCGACACACACAAACATTGCCGTTGCCGTCTCAGAGCGCCCCGCCACGCTGGTAGCATCGTTTTGCACCGGCTCTAATCCCTGAGATTCTAGCGCTTGTCGAGCCTGGCTCAGACATTGGGCAATATCGATGCCTAAGACCTGCCAGGCGTAGTGCATGCTCGGCGGAGCCGCCTGCATAGCGGGAATCGTGGCCACCAGACCCAGCCCCGTCAGCATCGCTGTCAGCAAATAAGTCATTGAAATCATCGGTGTTTCCTCATCGCTGCGGCTTTGATTTGTGGCCTTGGGCAGGGATGCCTCCCTGTGTCGATAATACTCTGCGGCTTTAGTTTCATACCGTTGGCTCCGGCCATTGGCTCTGGGTCGTGGCAAGATAGGTGGGTAAGCTGGGGCTATGGGCTTGCCCTCCTAGCTCCTCGCGTTTCCCAGAGGCGGTTTCTTTGCAGATTACATTTTTGGGTACCAGTTCTGGCGTGCCAACCCGCGCCCGCAATGTGTCGAGTGTGGCCCTGCGGCTGCCCCAGCGGGCCGAGGTGTGGCTGTTTGACTGTGGCGAAGGCACCCAGCACCAATTTTTGCGCAGCGAGTTTAAGTCGAGCCAAATTCGCCGCATTTTTATTACCCACATGCACGGCGACCACATTTTTGGCCTGATGGGGCTGCTGGCCAGCTGTGGCCTGGCGGGCAACCGACAGCAGCGCATCGATATCTACGGCCCCAAGCCCCTTAATGACTACCTGCAAGCTAGCCGCCGCTATTCCCAAACCCACTTTTCGCTGCCGATCAAAATCCACGCCGTGGAGCCCGGCTTGGTATTTGAGGACGACGACTTTCGGGTGACCTGCGATTTGCTAGAGCACCGGGTGCCCGCCTACGGCTATCGCATTGAGGAGCGCGATCGCCCCGGCCACTTCGATGTCAAACGCGCCCAGGCCCTAGGCATTCCCTCTGGCCCCATCTACGGTCAGCTGAAGCAGGGGCAGCGGGTCAAGCTTGATGACGGTCGCACTATCAATGGGGCCGATCTCTGCGGGCCAGATCTGGTGGGGCGCAAGCTGGTGTACTGCACCGACACAATCTATTGCGATCGCGCCGTCACCCTCGCCATCCAAGCCGACGTATTGATCCACGAGGCTACCTTCTCCCACCGTGACGCCGACTTAGCCTACCAACGGCTGCACTCTACCTCAACCATGGCAGCTCAGGTCGCCCTTAGCGCCCAGGCCAAACAGCTGATCATGACCCACTTCAGCCCTCGCTACGCTCCGGGCAACGATATTCAGCTGCCCGACCTACTGGCCGAGGCCCGGGCCATCTTTCCCAACACTAACCTGGCCCATGACTTTCTGGTCTACGACATTCCGCGCCATGACGAGAAGGTGCTGGCGTCCTCCTCCGTCTAGGTCTGGCGAGGGATTACCTTTAGCGATTGGCGGCGGGCTTACTCGGCGCCACATTTAACCGCTGTCTCAACGCTGTTAAATGGTGCTGGTTATCCACCGCGGTGCGGGGCATGGGAATCTCTGTGTTGGGCCAGGTAGCCAGGTCATTGCAGGGGCAGAGCTCCGTCATCGTACCGGCCGTGGGAATAACAATCGGCATGTCACAACGAGCACAGGGAGCCACATCCCAAGCGGGCGACAGCATCGCCGCAATGCTCTGGCTGGTGCCTTTGAGATAGCAGTCTTGGCCGCTGGTCACCATAATGCGGTGCCAGCAGTCTTCAAAGGCTTGGCTATATTGACCATTTTGAAAAATTGGGTCGGGCAGCTGCTCGCCCCGACCTTCGGCCAGCACGACCGGTTTGCCCAGCTGAAACCAGTGGGCTAAAAAATTTCTAACTTGGTCCTGGGATGCCATGGCGGTGAGGTTCCTAATTACTTTGGCGGGGCCTTCCTGGGGTCTAAACAGGCATTGATAACCTGACACAATGTGCTTCGCCAGGCAGAATGAAGCGTTGCCAATGCTCCTTTGCGCAGCCCCGGTCTATGGTTTCATCCTAGCGGCTGCCTGGCTTGGGCCACAGGTATCTACTGATATTCTTCGGAAATCAGATCTGACAAACCTGCTTCGAGGTAGGTTATTTCGCCTCTCCAGGGCTAGAGAATCTACCCTACGGTCTGCTCAATGTAGTTTTTTGCATAGCAGCCAGAAAATTCAGCTGGCAGAACAGATCTGGGAACTGCTGGCGATCGCCCTCCCTGAACCGCTGCTCAACACGCATTAACTTATGGCCCTTTGCCCTGCTTAACGAAAGTTTGCAGAGTGCCCTTGCCAGCGCTAAAAGTGCCGCGTAACCGGATAAAGTAGCCCTATGTATGACGACGATCTCTCCACACTAAACCCCGAACTGGAGTTTGCCGACCCCCTCGATGCCCTGGGCCCCGTAGACGAGGAACAAGCTCCCCAGTTCGACCCCGAGGCGATGCTGCCCCTGCTGACCGCCGCCGATCCGCAGCAGCGCATGCTAGCGGCGCGGGCCTTTTGCGAGGTAGAAGACAGGCGGGCGGTGGGCCCCCTGACAACGCTGCTGAGCGATCCCTGTCCCCTGGTGCGGGTGAGTGCCGCCTATGCCCTGGGCCGCAACCCCGATCGCTCGGCGGTAGAGCCCATCATTGCCCAGTTGACCACCGACTGGAATGGCTACGTGCGCAAGGGTCTAGTGTGGGCCCTGGGCAACGCCCACGATGCGCGATCGCTGCTGCCCCTAATCGAAGCCCTGCGCACCGATATTGCCGCCGTGCGGCTGTGGGCGGCCAGCGCCCTGGCCCAGATGGCACAGGTCAACTACGAGTCGGTCATTGCCGCCATTCCCCCCCTGATCGAAGGGCTGCGCCGCGACCCAGTTCCGGCAGTGCGCAGCAACTGCGCCTGGACTGTAGGTCAGCTCTGCCGCGAGCTGCCCTCTAACGTGGTCTATCACACGGCGATCGATGCCCTGATCGAAAGCTTCGCTGAAGAAGATGACCTGGGCGTGCGCGAAGACGCCCGCACCGCCCTGCTCAAGGTGGGCGATACGCGCGGTCTACAAACCATCGAAGAAATCGAGCAGGATGGTTTCTTTTTTTAGCAAAGGAGCGGATCAGGGGAGATACGTGAACTCAGTAGATCACAAAGTCCCCGCAGCCCCCGTCCTAAATCCCTCTCCCAAGCTGGGAGAGGGACTTTGAAAGTTTTCCGGCTCCCCTCTCCTTCCTGGGAGAGGGGCTGGGGGAGAGGACTGAATTACGGCAAGAAAGCGTGTTTGTGATTTATTAAAGCTTAGGGTTCTAGTTGAAAAGTTAACGGGTTAGAACGTTCCAACCTAAAACCAAATACTTCCCAATCCCGAACGACGATTACTTAGACGCTCGAAACAGCAGATATAGGCCAATCGCCAACCCCAACAGCGTCGGCAGCCAGGCCGACATAAACGGCGACAGCGCCCCCACCTCGCCCATAGCGTTAGTAATGAACGAGAGCAGGTAGTAGCCAAAAATAATCACAATGCTGATGCCAAAGCTGGTGGCGCGGCTGGTGCGCTGAGGCAGCACCCCAATGGAGGCCCCCACCAGGCCAAACACCACGCAAACAAAGGGCAGCGCATACTTCTGCATAATGCGAATTTGCCAGCGGCGGATCATCTTTTCGTCGCCACTCTGGCGTACCAGCTCCAGTTGCTGGGTGGCCTCAGCAATGTTCATCTCAGTGTCATTTTTGGTGCGGCCCGCCAGATCTAGGGGAGTACGGGGCAGCTGCAGCTTCTGGGTCTCAAAGGTGATGATATTGCGGAAGGAGCCGTCGGGAGCCACTACGTAGATGGTGCCGTTGTAGAAGGTCCAGGCGTTGCTCTCCACATCCCAGTTGGCTGACTCAGCGCTGACCACCTGGTTGAGCCCTTTCTGGGAAAAGTCAAGAATAGTCAACCCATGCATAGTGGTGCCGTCAAAGCGACGGGCATAGAACTGGCGCTTCAGCTCCTGGGCAGCAGGGTCGTCGCTAGCGGGCTGAAACTCCTGATAAAAGATGTTGCGCTCTTGAAACGGAGGCCGCTCTGACTTCAGCGCCTGCTCTAAGGTGATGGCAGCCCGATAGTTGGCGGCGGGAGTAATCAGCTCGTTGAACACAAAGGTGAGCCCCGTCACCAACAGACTGAGCACCACGGCGGGAGTGATGATGCGGCGAATGCTTACCCCCACCCCCCGCAGGGCAATCAGCTCGCTGTCGCTGGAGAAGCGGCTGTAGGTCATCATGGTAGCCAACAGCGTTGACATGGGAAAGGCCAGCACAATGAACTCGGGCAGCTTGAGCAGAAAGATCTGCGCCGCCAGGGTAATGGCCAGCCCCGACTCGGTAATACGGCGAATTAGCTCAAACAGCGCCCCAATCGAAATGCCAATGGAGGAAAATGCCCCCACTCCAAACAAAAAGGGCATGGTCAGCTCTTTAGCGATGTAGCGATCCATCACCGTTAGCAGCGGGGAGCCGAGGCGCTTAAAGGTAGCAGGAGCTGAAGCCATAAGTTAACGGTAAGAGGCCTGACTCTACATTATGGGCAAAGGGGGCCAGGGATGCGTAGTACCCATTGCCCGTTGAGTTTTTGGACCAGGCAGTCGAAGGATGAGGTGGCTAAATAGCGAAGTCTTTGCCCAGGTAGTGCTCACGCACCAGGGGATTGTTGGAGAGATCGTCAGCGTTGCCCGAAGCGAGAATTTGCCCGTCGCTCATGATGTAGGCGCGATCGATAATGCGCAGGGTCTCGCGCACGTTGTGATCAGTGATGAGAATACCCATGTCGCGATCGCGCAGTTTAGCCACAATCTCTTGAATTTCGTTAACGGCAATGGGGTCAACCCCAGCGAAGGGTTCATCCAAGAACAAAAAGCTGGGACCTTCGGGGCCAGAGGCAAGAGAGCGGGCCAGTTCTGTACGCCGCCGTTCTCCCCCTGACACCTGAATGCCTAGGGTGTTGGCTACTTTCTCCAAGCGAAATTCCTTAAGCAGGTCTTGAAGGCGATCGCCATACTCCTCTGGAGGGACGCGTGTCTGCTGCATTACCAGCAAAATGTTGTCGGCCACTGACAGGTTGCGAAAAATGCTTGGTTCCTGGGCCAAGTAGCCAATGCCTAGCCTCGCTCGCTGATGCATAGGCAGGTCAGTGATATCGATCTGGTCAAGGCAAACCTTACCCGCATCAGGTCGCTCCAGGCCGGTCGCCATATAAAAGGTTGTGGTTTTACCTGCGCCGTTCGGCCCTAGCAGGCCAACAATTTCGCCTTGGGCCACTGACAAGCTAACCCGGTTGACCACCTGACGCTTGCCGTAGGTCTTTTGAACGTTGTCAAGTACGATTTTCAAGGGCGCGCCTGGGCCAGTAGAGGTTGATTGAGCTGCGTAAATTGTATCAAAGCTCTTCCCTACTCTAGGCGGCGCCCCCAACAAGCCTGTTGGGGCGCTTCGCCCAAATTGTTAGACCGGTGGGCTTTGTCGAGGTGTCCTTGAGAACCCAGCCCTACACAACCACTGAGGGCCAGGAACAAACTTAGAAAACCCGCCTAGCTTTGGCCACTCTCAACAAAAAGCCGGGCTAGATGGGCAGCCTCAAGGTCGATATTGTGCCGCTGCGCGACTTTTGCCATGCCTGATTTGCCCATAGTCTCTAGCTCTGCTGGGGAGGTATCAAGGGCAGCGCGCATAGCCTTGACCAGCGACTCCACCGATCCGGGCACGACCAGCCAGCCGTTGACGCCAGTTTCGACCAGCTCAGGAATGCCGGCGATTGAGGTAGTAATGACCGGTCGCCCTATGGCCAGGGCCTCCATAATAACAACGGGCAAGCCCTCGGCAAAGCTGGGCAAGACCAGCGCCTGAGCTTTGAGTAACTGGGCCTTGACAACTTCACTGGAGACCCATCCGGTAATTGAAACGCAGTTTTGCAGTCCGTAGGCAGCAATTAACCCTTCGACCTGCGATCGCATTTCGCCATCACCCGCCAGCACAACGGTAAATCGATAGCCTGTATCGATCAGCTGCTTGACAGCCTCCAGCAGCAGCAAATGGCCCTTTTGCCCACTGAGGCGCCCCACACAGACCAGGTGGCGCTGCTCTGGAATAGGTGTAAACTCTTGGGCTAGAAAGTTTTGATCGAGTCCGCAGTGCACGACGTGGACTTTGGGCCAGTCTTCCAGGGCCGTCCAGCGGTACAGTTGGCTCTTGCCGAAGGAACTAATGGCGACGACAAAGGCAGCGCGCCTGATTTTTTCGGCTAGTGAAATCGCCCTCACTTTGTCAAACTCTTCTGGGCCATGCACCGTAAAGCTGTAGGGTGGCCCGCCTAGTACATGGCATAGCATGGCTACGGTCGTCGAGTTGGTGCCAAAGTGGGCGTGCACATGGTCGATATTGGCAGCCTTAAACCAAGCCAGCAGCACACAGGCTTCGGCCAGGTATGCCAAGTGATACAGCGGCCCCGACTCGTCCTTAAAGCCGAGCTGAAAGGCCAAGCTGAGGGCAGTTACAAACGCTATGGGTCGCTGTAGCACAACCCCGGCGATGGTGAGTAGCAGCTCAGACCAGGGATGGTCTAGCACGATCTGAGTTTTGTCTAGCTCTTTGACGTCGTCTGGGTCTACCAGCTCATCAGCGCAGGAGCGAATCGAAAACCTAGCTACCGTTAGCCCTTGGGTTTCAAGGGCAGCAATTTCACGGCGAATAAAACTATGGCTAACCTTAGGGTACTGATTAACCAGGTAGGCTATTTTTCTAGGCTCCTGCTCAGCAGCGTCAAGTTGAGCGATCGACATCTCTATATTTATTCCTAACGGATACGCTTTAACAATTGCAGGCAAAAATGATGTTAGCAAACGCCCTATTCTGAAGGTTAGTTGAGAATAATATGGGCCAAACTCCTGAGGATAAAAAGACTAAGGAGCGCAAACATCACAAACCCTAAAAGTACCAGATGCGGTAGGGAGTAATGCCAAATTCTAGCTGTAGCAGCAGGCGAGGATTTTTAGTGGGTACAGTGCCCTTATGTAGGCAGTAGGGATCTCCCGCAAAGCCCAGTCCAGCGGCACCGGTAACCACCTGAACGCGATCGCGGCCATAGGTTTGAACCAGGGTTTCGTCATCGATCGCCGCGCAGCGCTGACCCAGCCCCTGGTGGCTAAACTTTCTCGTACGGTGAGTGCCTTGCATATAGACATGGGGGCCTTCGTCCTCGCCCACTTCGGTGAGGTAAAAGAAGAATTTGATCGTTTTAAAGTCATTGATGTCACAGTGGTAAACCCGCGCTGTTTTAATTTTGTCGTCTAGGGTAGCAGGAGCCGGAAACCCCCACGCTAGCTCGCCTCGAAGGTACACCGCTGGGTGGTTGAGGTACTGACTAGCGATCGCTAAAAGGTAAGGATCATGCTTAATTTTTTGATAAGCTTGGCACGATTCATGGCTGTCTAAATAGCCAGCCACCAGCAGCGGTGTGTCCAGGTCTTTAACTATTTTGTCTTTGTTCTGAATGTAAAACGGTTGGGATGGATTGCGGTTGGCATAACAGGGCGTCGTCTTGGCAAAGGTTAACAACCCCTGCAGAATGCTGGGCTGTAGCGAAAACCCAACATAGTAGCCGTTGGTGCGAATCAGTTGTGCCACTTGGCCTGGGCTCATTAGAGGACAGGCCCCCTCCGTTGCGTGAATCACTGTCGCATCAAGCACCGCGGGGGGAAGATATCTACCGCGACGGGCAACCCACTCTCGAATTGCAATGAAACGAGCTAGCCAGCTCATTACTAAAAACTTAGGATCGCCCCAAAAGAGCCGCAGAACAATCTTTAATTTGTTGAGCGAGCGTTGCATTAGCCTGACGGCAGAAGCTTCTGACAGAAATGGAACGCAAGGAAAGTGGGTAAGCATATCGATTAGCTCAAAGAAATACTATGCGTGACGATTCCTAGGAGTAAAGACAATTTCTAAGCGCTCACAAAAAAGCGCTAGGGCTGTCTTTAGGGACATCTACAAGCCCCTAAAACAATAAGACTGCATTAGTCTAAAAAAGTGTCGAGTCACCGCAAGCTAGCTGACGCTAAAGACAGATTTAGCATCAAGCTAATATCGCAATATCACGTACTCAAAGGCCTAGAAATCACAGGTAATTTTTTCGGCCCGCACAACCTCACCAGCGTTTCATTCTGGAGGAACCGACTTAGCTTGGTTAATCGTGCAGCAGTCTCTAATAATTCAGGGAACACTTAAAGCATAGCCAGTTTGAACATCAATACCGATCTGACCGATTTGGACAGAGCTACAATACGAATCTTCTACTGCGTGTGTGCATACTTATGTTAGCTAAATCGGAGGTAATAACCTGCGATCGCGCGAAAAGGCTTCTCAAACTATCCTTGATTCGTAAGAAATTGATAAAGTTTAAGGAAACAAATTTAGCTTTACGGTATTAGGTAATTAGCAATCGAAGCTAACGCTAAACAGCTTGTCGAGCGTAACATCGTGATTGTTTACGTCAAGTGGGCCAAACCCCTCACCAATCTAGATACAGCTTTTTGGTAGCAACTGATACTTCCAAAAAGCTTTTGAGAGTTAGGAAACGGCGTTTTATTGAGCCGGATTTAAGGGCTGAGCTCCATCCTCAACGGGGCTAACATCTAGCACCACCGGAGGGCGTGGGGCAGGGGGGCGAGCGCCGGCCCCGCCGCTGTTTGACGTCGGTGCCGGCGGGGACTCAGGCAGAATATAAACCGCCTCAACCTGATCGTTGGGACGAGGGGTAGCCACAAAGCGATCTTCTTCGATCAGGTAAGTGACTACCTCGGCCCGCAGCGTGTTGCCCTTCTGCGTTACGACAACATTGCCACTGAGCACAATGCGATCCTCATTGCTGAAATAGTCAGCCTGGGCCGACGTAGCCTGAATGCCACGGGTTGGGTAATCGATCTGCACATTGCCCCGGGCGGTAATGATGCCCGTGGCCGCATTGGCCTCCTGGATGTCTGAGCGCAGGGTGATGGTGCCGCCATCCTGGGCTTGAGCCGGTGCCCCACCCAACGGAGCTAAAGAACCTCCATCTAGGGCTACCGAGGCCCCAGCCACCGCTGCTACTATCCAAACCCAGCGAGACCTACGCGCCATAGCCCAATATCCAGTTCTGTTGCGGTTCAATGCTTCCATAGCTCCCCAATCTTACTGCATCCCCCTTCTCCTCCTGCCATTCCTGGTCCACTCCCTAGCGCCGTCCACCCCTCTCCCTCAGAAAAGCTGTAGCCCAGAATACCCTGCTTCACCCCTTGATTCCCTCACGCTATCCTCAAAACACCTCCACCCCAAAGCCATCATGCTCACCGTCCCGCCGACTACCCGCCCCCTCCAGTTCGCCAGCGACAACTACTCCGGTATCTGTCCTGAAGCCCTAGACTATTTGCTGCAGGCCAATCAGGGAGATGTGCCCGCCTACGGCGACGACGAATGGACTCAAAAGGCCTCGGATGCCTTTCGCAATATCTTTGAAATTGACTGCGAAGTATTTTTTGTCTTTAACGGCACGGCAGCCAACTCCTTAACTTTGGCAGCACTGTGCCAGTCGTACCACAGCGTTATTTGCCACGAGTTGGCCCATGTCGAAACCGACGAGTGCGGTGCCCCTGAATTCGCTAGTAATGGCTCTAAGCTGCTGCTGGCCCAGGGCGACAACGGCAAGCTCGACCCCGCCGACGTGGAGCGGCTAATCACCAAGCGCACCGATATTCACTACCCCAAACCTAAAGTAATTAGCCTGACCCAGGCTACAGAGGTGGGCACTCTTTACACCACCGATGAGCTAGCGGCCCTCAGCGGTCTAGCGCGCCACCACGGGCTGAAGGTGCATATGGATGGGGCTCGCTTTGCTAACGCCCTAGTGGCCTCTGGCAAAACCCCGGCCGAGCTCACCTGGAAGGCTGACGTTGACGTGCTCTGCTGCTGCGGTACCAAAAACGGCATGGGGATAGGCGAAGCGATTCTTTTCTTTGACCGTAGCTTGGCTGAGGACTTTGCCTACCGCTGTAAGCAGGCCGGGCAGCTCTGCTCAAAGATGCGGTTTATCTCGGCTCCTTGGCTGGGGTTGTTGGAAACGGGCGCGTGGCTGCGCAACGCTGACCACGCCAACCGCATGGCCGCCTATCTTGAGCAGCAGCTGCGGCAAATTCCCGAGGTGAAGCTTCTGTTTCCGCGCCAGGCCAACGGGGTGTTTGTGCAAATGCCTCAGTCCCTCATCGACGAGCTTTATCGTCGGGGCTGGAAGTTTTATACCTTCATCGGCAATGACGGGGCGCGGCTGATGTGTGGCTGGAACACGACCATTGAAGCGATCGATGAGCTAGTCGCAGATATTCGAGATTCGGTGAGCTTATTCCGCTAGAGCCTGCAATCGCTGGTTGGCTGCGGCCAAATCAAACCATTCAGGGTCAAAATCGTAGCCGACTTTTTGCCAAAGAGCATCGATTTCCTCAGGATCATCGCCATCGCCCAAGCGATCGATCAGGTCAACGTAGTCCCACACGCCGTTGCAAAACTCCGGCGGGCATTGCCGCTCTCCGGCAGTGCAGTGGGGAAGGGGATGACCGACGGGGGCGATCGCCTCTAACGTGACTTTGTGCAGCCAGCCTTGGGCGGGAGCATAGTTGTAGATCAGCGCCTCGCCAGGCTGGGTGATGAGGGTAGAGAGCGATCGCTCTTCCCCAGCCGGCAAAACTTTACCCTGGTCCTTAAACACATAGTCAGCCTCCCCCGACCACCCCATCGCCGCTGCCAACACTCGGTGGAGTTCCGCCAAGGAGACATCGCCCCGCACAGTGACTTGTCGCCAGATGTAGGGGTCGCTGTCGAGCAGTTCGACATGTAGGTGGTAGGTTTCAGCAGTCAAGTCAGTTTCCATGGTGTCCATTAGTTTCCTTGCCGCCCTCAACTCGATAATCCGTTTCCGGCCATAGGGCTTGAATCTCCTCGGCCTGGTGGCGGGCGGCGAAGCGCTCCCAGGTAATGCCGTTAACATCCACCTCGGCAGTAAATGCCTGCGCTTCGTCATCTTCCCAGCCCAGGTGGCGTAGCTGTCCTGGCGCTATATCGGGGGTATGGCGAATTGAAAGATTCAGCGTCTCCGTACGCCACAAGGCATAGGTACCCTCAATCACTAGCGCAGGACTGCATCCCAAACGAGCTGAATAATCCGCCACGGAGGCAGCAATATCACTAGATGAGAGCGCTAGGTGGAGCTTTTTCATCGTGGTCTTTTCTGACGGTCTCTCGTCAAACCTGTAAACTAGGGTCAACCTTACCACGATGATTTCTAAACCCATCCATGACCCACGCCACCGACATTCACACCCTGGCCCGCTGGATGGCGGCAGACTTTAGCAACCAGCAGCAGGCCTTCGAAAACCCGCCGCTGTTTGCCCACATCCGTGTCTGCATGCGCCCCCTGCCCACCGAAACCCTAGGTGGCCTAGGGCTTTACATTGAGCAGGCCTACGACTTTATGATCCAGCAGCCCTACCGCGCCCGAGGCATGAAGCTCATCCCCCAGGGCGATCACATTTTGATTGAGAACTACACCCTCAAGGACGCCGAAGCCTTCTACGGAGCCTCTCGCAATCTCGATCAGCTCTCAAAACTCACTGCTGACCATTTTGAAAAAACCCCTGGCTGCGACATGATTGTCCACTGGACAGGCCACAGCTTTAAGGGAGCGGTTCAACCCGGCAAAGCCTGCATGGTTGAGCGCAACGGCAAGACTACCTATTTAGATAGCGAATTTGAAATCGACGCCGACCAATTCGTCAGCTGGGACCGGGGCCGCGACCCAGAAACCCACGAGCACCTGTGGGGATCGTTGGCAGGGCCGTTTGAGTTTAAGCGGCGATCGAGCTTTGCGGATGAAGTGAAGGAGTGATGGGAGTAGAAGGGGTAATGGAGTGATGGGAGTAGAAGGGGTAATGGAGTGATCGGGTAATGGGGTAATGGTGTTCTCACTACTCCCCACCCCCCTACTCCATCACTCCACAACACCAACTTGCCTCCCTGCCGCCACTGATCGCTATGATGGGGAACATCGCACCAGTGCAGCATTAGGAGTCAAGGACGTGGAGTCCAAATATATCCCCGCAGACATCGAGAAGAAGTGGCAGCAGGCTTGGGCCGAGCAAGGGCTAGATCGGGCGATCGAGAATCCCGATCAGCCAAAATTCTACGCGCTGTCTATGTTTCCGTACCCGTCGGGGAACCTGCACATGGGTCATGTGCGCAACTACACGATTACAGATGTGGTGGCACGGGTGCGCCGCATGCAGGGCTACCGAGTGCTGCACCCCATGGGCTGGGATGCTTTTGGTCTACCAGCGGAAAATGCGGCGATCGATCGCGGCATTCACCCAGCCAAGTGGACATACCAAAATATTGCCCAGATGAGAGCGCAGCTGCAAGAACTGGGCCTCTCCTACGACTGGGAGCGCGAGGTAGCTACCTGTGCCCCCGACTACTATCGCTGGACTCAGTGGATTTTCATTCAGATGCTGCAGATGGGGCTGGCCTATCAGAAAGAGGCGGCGGTCAACTGGGACCCCATCGACCAAACGGTGCTGGCCAACGAGCAGGTAGATAGCGAGGGCAAGTCGTGGCGATCGGGGGCGATCGTCGAGAAGAAGCTGCTGCGCCAGTGGTTCCTCAAAATTACCGACTATGCCGAAGAGCTACTGCAAGATTTGAATAAGCTGCCCGGCTGGCCCGAGCGGGTTCGCACCATGCAGGCCAACTGGATCGGTAAATCGACCGGAGCGCGGGTAGTCTTCAAAAGCGAGGCGGGGGATGCCCTGCCCGTATTTACCACCCGGCCCGATACCCTGTGGGGGGCGACCTTTATGGTGCTGTCGCCCGAGCATCCGCTGGTGGAGAAGCTGACTGCGCCCGATCGCGTTGCTGCCGTAGACGACTACCGCAAGGCCGCCGCCGCTAAAAGCGAGATCGATCGCACCGCCGAAGACCGTGAAAAAACCGGCGTGTGGACCGGCAGCTATGCCGTGAACCCCGTCAACGATGCCAAAATTCCCATCTGGATCGCAGACTACGTACTGATGGGCTACGGCACTGGGGCGATTATGGCGGTGCCCGCCCACGACCAGCGCGACTTTGAGTTTGCTCGCAAGTTTGGCCTACCCATCAAGGTCGTGGTGCAACCGGTAGGGGAAACCATTGATGGCGACACCATGACTGCCGCCTGGGCCGGGGAAGGCGTCATGGTCAACTCTGGGCCGCTCAATGACATTCCCGCGGGTAAAGGTGAGGCTGAGAGCGTCCCAGCCGCCATTCACTGGCTCGAATCTAACGACAAAGGCCAAGGCGAAGCCAACTACCGCCTGCGCGACTGGCTGATTTCCCGCCAGCGCTACTGGGGGGTTCCTATCCCCGTGGTGCACTGCCCCGAGTGCGGCATTGTGCCGGTGCCTGACGAGCAGCTGCCGGTGACCCTGCCCGAGGATGTGGAATTTTCGGGGCGAGGAGCCTCGCCCCTGGCGCAGCTGGGCGACTGGGTGAATGTGCCCTGCCCCACCTGCAACCGCCCCGCCCGGCGCGAAACCGACACCATGGACACCTTTATCGACTCGTCCTGGTACTTTTTGCGCTACACCGATGCCAAAAACCCCGAGCAGGCCTTTGCCCAAGCCCAGGCCAACGGCTGGATGCCGGTGGATCAGTATGTGGGCGGCATTGAGCACGCCATTTTGCACCTGCTTTATTCGCGGTTTATTACCAAGGTGCTGCGCGATCGCGGCCTGCTCTCCTGCGATGAACCCTTTGAGCGGTTGCTGACCCAGGGCATGGTGCAAAACACCACCTACAAAAACCCTAAGACCGGCAAATACGTCGCCCCGGAAAACGTCGCTGATCCTACGAACCCTGTGGATCCTGACACGGGCGACGCCCTAGAGGTGTTCTACGAAAAAATGTCGAAGTCGAAGTACAACGGCGTAGACCCCAAATCGGTGCTGGCTAAGTACGGGGCCGACACCGCCCGCATGTTCATCCTCTTCAAAGCGCCCCCCGAGAAGGATTTGGAATGGGATGACGCTGACGTGGAGGGGCAGTTCCGCTTCCTCAACCGCGTCTGGCGACTGGTCACCGAATACCTCGCCAGCGTAGGGGCGAATGGTGGTTCGCCCTCCGGGGATACAGCCGCCGATCTCTCCAAAGATGAGAAAACCCTGCGTCGCGCCATCCACACCGCCATTCAGGCAATCACCGAAGACATCGATGGCGACTACCAGTTCAACACCGCCGTCTCAGAGCTTATGAAACTCAGCAACGCCCTCACGGATTCTGCAGCCAAGAACTCCCCTGTCTATGCCGAGGGTGTGCGCGCGCTAGTGCTGCTGCTGGCCCCCTTTGCGCCCCACATGGCCGATGAACTGTGGCACCAGTTGGATAACACCGACTCGGTTCACCGCGCCCCCTGGCCTGTGTTTGACCCCGTTGCCCTAGTAGTCGATGAAATCACGCTGGTCATCCAAATTATGGGCAAAACGCGCGGCACTCTAGAGGTGCCCGCCGACTCCGACAAAGCGGCGCTAGAAACCTACGCCCGCGAATCTGAGGTCGCTCAGCGTTACCTGGAAGGCAAGGAGATCAAGAAAGTGATCGTGGTGCCAGGCAAGCTAGTGAACTTTGTAGTAGCGGGGTAAAGAGCCTGTTTTACAGTTCACCTTATGCAATACAGCGGCTTTCGCTGCGTGGTGCCGTTATTTAGTTTGGTTTAGCCTCTACCTGTCACGGTGGGCTTTAGCACCAGCATCATTAGCGATCGCCGTATTTCCTCAATCCTCTGGTAGGGGTTAATCGACAGCTTTCGCTGAGTCAGCATTTGTCGTGACGTATCGTGGTACTAGCCTAGTTTTTGCTGATGCTGGTCATCGAAACACTGTATTTCTGCCGCATGGACCGCACCTTTGCTGACGTTATATAAACTCATGCAACTTTCACAAAGCCTAGGGGCACAATGAGCACAATGGCGGATGCGCCAGCTAAGTGAACTGCCCCCGTTCCACAGCCCCTTAATGTCAGACTCAGTCATTCAAGTCGAGAATCTCGGCAAAAAGTACGTACTTGGCCAGCAGCAACAGGGCAGCTCTCGCTATGTAGCCTTACGCGATGTCCTTGCTGATGGAGTCAAATCTTTTAGCCGTCGCCTGCGCCATCCGCTCAAGCCCAATGTCAAACATCAACACGACGAGTTTTGGGCGCTGAAGGACGTTTCTTTTGAGGTGAAACAGGGCGAAGTTGTCGGCATTATTGGCCGCAATGGGGCGGGCAAGTCCACACTGCTCAAAATTCTTAGCCGCATTACCGAGCCTACAACGGGGCGGGTTCGCCTATGGGGACGGGTGGCTAGTTTGTTAGAGGTGGGCACTGGGTTTCACCCTGAGCTAACTGGGCGCGAGAATATTTTTCTAAATGGCGCAATTTTGGGCATGAGCCGGGTAGAAATTAATCGCAGGTTCGATGAAATCGTAGAGTTTGCAGAAGTCTCTAGGTTTTTAGACACGCCGGTTAAGCGCTATTCCAGCGGCATGTATGTGCGACTGGCCTTTGCCGTAGCCGCTCACCTAGAACCTGAGATTTTAGTGGTTGATGAAGTGCTGGCAGTAGGCGATGCCGCTTTTCAAAAAAAGTGCCTAGGAAAAATGGGTGATGTGGCCAAGCAAGAGGGTAGAACCGTTCTCTTTGTTAGCCACAACATGACCGCAGTAGAATCGCTATGCCAGACGGCGCTAATGCTGAGCGATGGGCAAGTGTCGTTTCGGGGCGATGCCCGTACTGCGATCGCTAAGTACGTCTCTGAGACCAATCTAGTTGCCTCAGCCTACGTTGACCTCTCAACCCGCTCAAAAGAGCGGTACGGCCCGAGGCAGTATGCAACCCTAAAAAGCCTCAGTCTTCTAGATGGTGACGGCAACTGTGTCACCACGCTCCAAATGGGGCAACCGGTCAACTTTAGACTTGAGATCGACTTTAAGATGCCAAGCGACAGCTATGAGATTGGCATTGCCATCTGCAATCTGCACGGCGTTAGGCTGCACTACTTAGTTTCTAACTGGGAAGATGATCTGAATGTGACTACTTCAGGTCCATATACGATTGAGGCTTCTGTACCCTCCATTCATTTGTTTCCAGGAGAATACTTGATCAATGTCTGGGTCAAAAAGCAAGGAGAATCCTACGACGACGCCGTCCATGAGGCAACAGGATTTGCCGTTCAAGAGTCGCAAATTACCAATCGCTACGCTTATTTCGAGCGGTATTCCACCAACACGCAAGTCTATACACCTAGCCGGTGGCAAGCTTTTCAAGGCGACAATTTAGACAAGACCGTTCTTGCTCAAACCGAGCTGTAACAAAAGATCGCTACATATCGAAACCATCTACCCATGAAAATTACTGAAGATACATCTATTTTAGTAACCGGCGGCACCGGTTCCTTTGGGAAAAAGTTTGTTGGCACTATCCTCGAAAAATTTCCTAATATCAAACGACTGGTTATCTACTCTAGAGACGAACTCAAGCAGTTTGAGATGGCCCAGATATTTCCTCAGTCAAAATATCCAGGCATTCGATATTTCATTGGTGATGTAAGAGATCAGCAGCGGCTAATTCGTGCCTTTGAACGGATTGACATTGTCATCCATGCGGCAGCCTTAAAACAGGTGCCCACCGCTGAATATAACCCGATGGAATGTATCAGAACAAATGTCTTAGGTGCTGAAAATGTGATCGAGGCATCCCTGAGTACCGGTGTTAAGAAGGTCATTGCTCTTTCTACCGACAAAGCAGCAGCCCCAATCAATCTTTACGGAGCTACTAAGCTTTGCTCAGACAAACTATTCATCGCCGCTAATAACATTAAGGGTATTCGCAACCTCAGCTTTTCCGTTGTTCGCTACGGCAATGTGATGGGCTCTCGCGGGTCGGTAATACCGTTTTTTTTGGACAAGCGCAGGGAAGGTATTTTGCCTATCACAGACCCCGCCATGACTCGGTTTAATATTTCCCTTGAAGAGGGAGTTGATATGGTGCTTTGGGCGATTAAACACGCATGGGGGGGAGAAATTTTTGTGCCGCGCATTCCATCTTATTTGATTACTGACGTGGCCAAGGCCATTGGCCCTGACTGTGAGTACCCAGTTGTAGGTATTAGGCCCGGTGAAAAAATTCACGAAGAGATGATTACAACCTCAGACTCTTTTACCACTGTAGACCTCGGCCATTACTACGCTATTTTGCCGATTCAGGGGGCGTACTCCATCGAAGAGTACTGTAAAAAGATGAATGCTAAGCCTGTAGAACCAGGGTTTAGCTACAACTCGGGACAAAACGAAAAATTTCTCAGCATTGGGGAGCTACAAAACCTCATCAAACTGCATATTGATCCTCACTTTTCTGTTTAACTGATGGCACCTTTTATCCCCTATGGCCGGCAGAGCATTAGCCAGCAGGACATTGATGCCGTGGTTGCAGTGCTGAAGTCTGACTGGTTAACCCAAGGGCCTGCGATCGCCCAATTTGAGCAGGCCGTAGCCAACTACTGCGGCGTTAGCTATGCCGTAGCTGTCTCCAGCGCCACCGCAGCGCTCCACATTGCCTGCCTAGCTGCAGAGCTCGGCTCTAAAGATGCGCTTTGGACTTCGCCCAATACCTTTGTAGCCTCGGCCAACTGTGGTTTGTACTGCGGAGCCACAGTCAATTTTGTAGACATTGATGCTAAGACTTATAATCTCGACGTTGCCCTACTAAAGCAAAAATTGAGCCGGGCGCAACAAGACGGCACCCTACCTAAGGTGGTCGTGCCCGTGCATTTTGCGGGGCAGTCTTGCGATATGGAGGCGATCTCTTCCCTCGCCCAACAGTACGACTTCACCGTGATCGAAGATGCTTCCCACGCTATTGGCGGGCAGTATCGGGGTAGGCCCGTGGGCTGCTGCCAGTTTTCCGACATGGCAGTGTTCAGCTTTCACCCGGTCAAAATTGTCACCACTGGGGAGGGCGGCATGGTGCTGACTAACCAAAAAGCTCTCTACGAAAAGCTCATTCACCTCCGCAGCCACGGTATTACCCGAGAGCCCGAGCAAATGCAGGGCGAAAGCCACGGCCCCTGGTACTACGAGCAGTTAGAGCTGGGATTTAACTATAGAATGACCGACATTCAAGCGGCTTTGGGAACCAGCCAAATGCAGCGGCTGCCCGCCTTTGTGCAGCGTCGTCAGATGCTGGCCGATCGCTACTTCGAACTCCTGCAAGGTTTGCCGATCATGCTGCCTGTTCAGCACCCTGAGACGGCCTCCAGCTGGCACCTGTTTGTGATTCGGCTTATGCTAAATACC
The DNA here is from genome assembly GCF_014696135.1 of Nodosilinea sp. FACHB-141. Lineage (NCBI taxonomy): Bacteria > Bacillati > Cyanobacteriota > Cyanophyceae > Nodosilineales > Nodosilineaceae > Nodosilinea > Nodosilinea sp. FACHB-141. The sequence goes on from NZ_JACJPP010000018.1 coordinate 183,592, forward strand.
CTTCAGCTGAGCCATCGGCAGGTGTTTGAAATCCTGCGGGACAAGGGTATTGGGGTAAACCTGCACTATATTCCTGTGCATACCCAGCCCTACTATCAAACCCTTGGTTTTCGGCCCGGCGACTTTCCAGAAGCAGAGCAATATTACCGCGAAGCTATAAGTCTGCCGCTGCACTACGAAATGAGCTTGGACGAGCAAGATTATATTGTCGATTGTTTACGGGCGTGCCTGACATGACGACAGCTATTATTGTGCAGGCCCGCATGACCTCAACTCGTTTACCCGGTAAGGTGCTTAAACCCGTGCTGGATAAACCGCTGCTGGCCTATCAAATTGAGCGGCTCAAGCGGGTAAAAACCGCCAACAGCATTGTGATTGCCACCACTGAAAACGATTCTGACGACCCAATTGTTGAGCTGTGCAAGGCCTTAGAGGTTGATTATTTTAGAGGCTCTGAGCAGGATGTTTTGTCGCGCTACTACGGGGCAGCTCAGGCCGCCCAAGCAGATATTGTGGTGCGTGTGACCTCAGACTGCCCACTAATTGATCCAGAGGTTATTGATGAGGTCATACAGGTTTATGTGGCCGAGTGCGATCGCTACGACTATGTCTCTAACGCGCTCAAGCGCACCTATCCACGGGGCATGGATACTGAGGTTTTGCCGACTTGGGCCTTAGAGCAAGCCTATCGCGAAGCCACCGAACCACCAGAGCGAGAACATGTGACGCCGTTTATCTACAACCACCCAGAGCGCTATTCTCTCGGCCATGTTATCTATTCCGAAGACCTCAGCCACCATCGCTGGACAGTAGATACCCCAGAAGATTTTGAGCTGATCAAGCGCATGTTAGAAGAACTTTACTCCCTCTCGCCTAAATTCGATTTGCAAGACTGTCTGCGGGTGATCGAAAGCCACCCCGACTGGTCGGCAATTAATGGCCACATTGAGCAAAAGCTGTACGGAATTTAGCTATGCAGGTTTTGTTTCGAGCTGATGCATCTACACAAATAGGAACAGGTCACGTAATGCGATGCCTAGCCTTGGCTCAAGCCTGCCTTGCTGAAGGGGGGCAAGCTCATTTTTTGATGGGGTGTGAAGGGGCTACCCTAGCGCAGCGGCTAACTGGTGAAGGAGTTGCAGTGAGCTATGGGTCTGTGCCATGGGCCAGCGAGGCCGATGCCCAAAACACCATTGCTCTAGCAAAAGATTTGCAGGCTGATTGGGTTATCGTTGATGGCTACCACTTTGGTGCAGAGTACCAAAAATGGCTTAAGGATGTAGGGACAAAACTTTTAGTGCTGGATGATTATGGCCACGCAACGCACTATTGGGCTGACATAGTCCTCAATCAAAATATTACTGCTGAGGAAGAAATTTACGCTAACCGGGAATCTTATACTAAGTTGTTGCTGGGCACTCGCTATGCATTGCTAAGAGAGGAGTTTTGGCCCTGGCGCAGTTGGAAACGGCAGATTACTCCTATAGCATCAAAGGTGCTGGTTACTTTGGGTGGATCTGACCCCAGCAACATTACTTTGGCCGTAATTCAGGCGTTGCAAAAGGCTGAGATTGCGGAGCTAGAGGCAGTTGTAGTAGCCGGAGCTAGCAACCCCCATTGTAGTGAGTTAGCCCAAGCAGTAAAAGGTTGGGAGAAAAGCATTACCTTGAAGCAAAACGTGACCAACATGCCTGAACTTATGGCTTGGGCTGATTTGGCAATTACAGCGGGCGGAAGCACCTGCTGGGAAACTGCTTTTATGGGATTGCCAAGCATGGCGATCCCATTGGTCGAGAACCAGACTGCAATCGTGAAAACTCTCTCTAGCTTAGATGCCGTTGTTAGCATTAGCTCTCATGAAGCTTTTGAGATAAATTCTTTCGCTCATTGCTTAGAGAAATACCTTAAGCAGCAGGAGTTACGTTCGAGCCTATCGAAAAAATTCAGCAATTTAGTAGATGGATATGGCTCTGAGCGATTAGCGATGGTTCTACAGGAGAGTCTTATCAGGCTCAGACCTGTAAATGAAGAGGATTGCTCACTGCTCTGGCATTGGGCTAATGATCCAGTAACTAGAGCTTCTTCATTCTCGTCAGAATTGATTTCTTGGCACGAGCATATCCAATGGTTTAATGCCAAGATTAAATCTGAGAGTTGTACAATGTATATCGCTCTAAACAATAGAGATCAACCTGTTGGTTTAATTCGGTGTGAAGTTGATGCCAAAAATGAAGCCGTGGTCTCAATTAATATCGCTAGTCAATATAGAGGGATGGGTTACGCCAGTTCAATCATTGAAAAATCTTCCTCAAAGATGCTGAGAAACTCAAAACTGCATCAGTTGAATGCATATGTTAAGCAAGATAACTTGGCATCTATTAAAGCCTTCCTAAAGGCAGGATTTAAGCAAACTGACAAGCCGTCTTCAGAGACTAGCAATAGCAAGCCAAGTGCAATTCATTTAATAAAACAAAATCACTATTTTTAGTTTGGCAAACCCATGAAGACGATAAATATTTGCAATTATAAATTGGGTAACACTGCTCAGCCATTTGTAATTGCTGAAATGTCCGGCAACCATAATCAGTCTCTGGCTCGGGCGCTAGAACTTGTGGATGCGGCAGCTAAGGCAGGGGCACATGGTTTGAAGATCCAAACCTACACTGCTGATACTATGACTCTCGATATCAAAGAGGGTGAGTTCTTTATTAAAGACCCTAATAGTCTTTGGCAAGGGAATTCACTTTACAGTTTATATCAACAGGCTCATACCCCTTGGGAATGGCACCAGCCCATCTTCGATCGCTGCAAAGAGCTTGGCCTAGTCGGCTTTAGCAGCCCTTTCGATGCCACCGCCGTCGATTTTCTTGAGACTCTCGATGTCCCCTGCTACAAAATAGCCTCGTTTGAAAATACCGACCTGCCGCTGATTCGCAAAGTGGCCAGCACCGGCAAGCCTATGATTATCTCCACTGGGATGGCAACCATCGCCGAACTAGACGAAGCAGTGTGCACTGCTCGTGCTGCCGGATGCCCAGACTTGATCTTGCTCAAATGCACTAGCACCTACCCGGCCAGTCCTGCTAACGCCAACATTATGACTATTCCCCACCTGCGCCAGCTGTTTGATGTACAGGTAGGTCTGTCAGATCACACCATGGGCATTGGCGTTGCTGTTGCCAGTGTTGCCTTGGGGGCCACCCTGATCGAAAAGCACTTCACCCTCAGCCGAGCCGATGGTGGGGTAGACTCAGCCTTTTCTATGGAGCCGGACGAACTGCACCAGCTAGTCATCGAGACTGAGCGGGCCTGGCAGTCGTTGGGCCAGGTCAGCTATGGGGCCACGAAAGATGAAGAAAAATCGGTAAGATTTAGGCGCAGTCTGTATGTGGGGCAACCTATGGAGGCAGGTGAGGTATTCACCGCCAATAACCTGCGCATCATTCGGCCCGGATTTGGTTTGGCACCCAAATATTTTGATGATTTGATTGGCAAACCCGTCAAAAAAGCCACTCCAGCAGGCACCCCCGTCACTTGGGATTTGATTTTATAAACCAGCGGTTTTATACCTATGGGCTACCCCCCTGACCTAGAGCAGCAGATCAAACGCATCAACACTTTTGAGGAAAAATACCCTGCCCCAGATGCGCACCAGTGCTACGGCTTGGGTAAATGGCTCAAGCGTCATCTAGCCTTGCGCGAGGGTATTCCTCTGCACATTCACATGGATCATGGGGTTCGCATCAGCGAGGCCATGACTAATTGCGATCTGTTTGCTACTCAGCCCATCTTTTTCACCAGTGCTGCCCAGCGGAATGAGTACGTCAAGCAAACTGGCAAGCAGGCCTACGTTAGCGGTTCGCCCTTTGTCGCCTGCCGCATCCTTAACCAAATTAAATCAGACCCAAATGCTAGAGGCACCGTCGCTTTTCCCGTCCATTCCACTCACCTAATTGACGTGGTAATCGACTGGGAAAAGTATGCCGACGATTTGCTCAACCTGCCCGCCGAGTATCAACCCGTCACAGTGTGCCTGTATTGGAAAGATCTGCTGGCTGGGCGGCATACCCCGTTCATCAAGCGGAGCATGACGGTGGTGACCACTGGGCATATGGCTGACCCTGACTTCGCCACCACTTTTTATGCCATCCTGCGGCAGCACCGCTACTGTACTAGCAATATGGTGGGGTCTTACACCTTTTACGCCGTCGAGATGGGGATTCCATTCTTTATTCACGGCATGCCGCCAGTTTTCAACAACCACGGCCACGACCACAACCGCCCAACCGGTACCTACACCGTTGACAATCTGGCAGACGATCGCGAGAAGCGCGACTTTTTAGAGTTTCAAAATCTATTTGAGCTGGATATGAATGCGGAGGTGACAATCAGCGAGCGCACTCGTGCCCTCTGCCTGAGCAAATTAGGCCTCGGCCAAGCCGATAGCAAAGCCACTCTGCGCCGGGTTATCTACCAGGCCTGGGCCAACCATGTGGCCCGGTGGCCCATCAATAAAGCCCATGGCGCTGTGAAAAAGCTGCGGCGGTTAGCCCAACCGACAAAATCGCGGCTGAACCAAGCACTCACCGGCAATATTCGTCAGCTCGAAGGAGTCGATATTCCTGCTAGCAAGATGATTTCGCCGATTATTCGGCAGACCATTAATTCAGGTGTCTACGAGTTTGGCGAGATCAGCCTGCTGAAAAAGTATTTAGACAAGCAAGATACAGTGATGGAAATTGGCGGTGGCATTGGCTTCTTGTCGGGCTATTGCGCCAAAAAAGTTGGTTCTGAGCGGGTGTTTACCTACGAGGCCAACCCGGTGCTGAAAGAGGCTATTCAAACCTTGCATGCTAAAAATGGGGTTAGCCCAACGGTGGCGATCGCGATGGTAGCCAACACCAACGACACCAGCAAAACCGAAAAGTTCTACGTCACCCCAGACTTTTGGAGTTCGTCACCAATACAACCCACTACTGAAATTGTGGATCGGGTGATCGAAGTGCCAGTCAAATCTTTTGAGCAAGAGTTGGAAAAAAATCAACCCACTCTGCTGGTGGTCGATATTGAGGGTGGGGAGTATGACCTGTTTGCCCAGGCCACCCTAAATACCGTACGCAAGCTCATTGTTGAGGTGCACTATGCGGTGCTGGGGCCAGAAAAAGTAGCGGCCCTTAAAACAACCTTTAGCAGTCTAGGCTTTGAGCTGGTTGAGGCGATCGCTAACTGTGATGACCAGATCTGGTATTTGCAGCGATCGCCCCTCTAAACGTTCACTATAGTGAAGCAGATTTCAGGCTGATGCTAAGCTAAAATTCTAAGCACTTAGCATCAAATTTTATTTATCTAAATCAAAAACTAAAGCCTATCAGGTCAGAATAGTTTGCAAGGTAAGCTTTCACTCTGCTCCAAGGGTGCTCATCATGGATACAGCTCCTACTCAAAGGCTAGAACTACTTTACAGAGAGTATGTGAGATTAAATGACAAAGCAGAAGATTTCATAAAAAGCACCTACGAAAACTTTAAGTTACTGGGTGTGGTAGGCGCAGTCATAATTATTTGGAAACCCATTTCGGAGATCATTCTACCTGCAATTCCAAGGCTTGAGTCTAGCCTATTTTTATTTCTAGGCTTTTTAAGCTTGCTTACAATCTTAGGATTGGTGGCATTCACAAATCTAATTAAGCAGTCTTATTCATGGTATTTTGTCCACAACTTACAGGCTTATGAATTAGAAATAAAAAAAGAGCTGAAAGAACTGGAAGGTTCTCAAATCTTTAATTTCAACATAGGCAAAGAAGAACCAAGATTTATCATAGCCTCGTATCGATTGGCTTTTAGATCCTTTCTCTTTTCAACGGCTGCGTTCGTTACGCTAATACCGTTCGCAATTCTTTGCTGTTCGAGTATTTTGTACGCAATACTTTATTTTTTAGTGTCGGTTCTAGGATTTCTAATCTATTTGCAAATTTCCAGAAGAGTTTTGAGGCAATACTCTAACAGTAATTTTCTTTGGTGAGCACAGCAACTCGCGAAGACGATAGATTCAATCAGTTTTGAAGAGTGTTTTTAAGCTTTACGGGTAACTTCGACCATGATTTCGGTCATCATTCCCACCCTTAACCGTGCAGACAGCCTAGCTCTGGCGCTTGAGTCAATGACTCGGCAGCAAGCTCCAGGTAATGACTTTGAGGTTTTGGTGGTGGACAATGGCTCTACCGACCACACCAAGGCAGTTGTCCAAGCCTTTGCGGATGAGCTGGCCTGGGCGCATCTGCGCTACATTTTTGAGCCTGAGCCGGGGCTGCTGTCGGGGCGACACCGGGGTGCCCAGGAGGCCCAGGGCGACATCCTCTCGTTTTTAGATGATGATGTAGAGCTTGACCCAGGCTGGCTAGCGGCTATCCAAAATGCCTTCACCGATGCGACTGTGCATCTAGTAGGCGGGCGCAACCTACCGCACTATGAGAGCGAACCGCCCCCCTGGCTCCAGTATTTTTGGCAAAAATGTCCTGGTGGGCAGCTCTGCACCGAGCTAAGCATACTTGACCTGGGCAACCAAAGCCACCTGATCGACGCCAACTATGTCTGGGGGTTGAACTTCTCAATCCGCAAGGGCACGTTGTTCGAGCTAGGCGGCTTCCATCCCGACTGCATTCCCAAACGGTTGCAGCACCTCCAGGGCGATGGCGAAACGGGGCTAACCCGTCAGGCCAACCAACAGGGCTACAAAGCTATTTACGAACCGTTGGCCCTGCTGCACCACGTGGTGCCCGCCGCCCGCCTGACGCCTGAGTACTTTGAGTCGCGCTACTTTTATCAAGGGGTGTGCGATTCGTACACGGCTATTCGCGATCGCTATCGCAGCCAAGATGCCGGAGCAGACGCCATTGGCAAAGCCCAACGGTTAAATTACTACGTTGGCAAGATCAAAGGAAGATTGGCCAGTTTGGCTAAGGGCAGCGCCGAGTACAGAGCCATTCGGCGGCGCTGCAAGGTTGCCTATACCGCTGGGTTTGCGTTTCATCAACAGCAAGTAGCTCAGCACCCAGCTCTTTTAGAGTGGGTCATAAAAGAGGATTACTGGGATTATCAGCTGCCCAACATCGTTGTTGCATCCCTCAGCTGAGGCGTTTAGTAGCAAGTGCGCCCAAGATCCTGTCGAAAAGCCGCCTTGGGTCGAGGGGTAGCCCCATCTGTTGATTTAATTAAACAGGCTACGCGATCGCAGCCATCCTGGGCAGACTAAAAGCAGCAGGCCGCCTTGCCCTTCCGCAGGCGCTGCTCCTTCTATCCTTTACCCAAAGGCGCTGCCCCCATGCCATCCTCCTCCACCGTCACTGCCGCCCAGCTCTCCCCCGTTCAGCAAATTGTTCACAATAGCGAAATGCTGGCGCTGATTCTCTCCCATCGCTTTGCGGAGCCGGGTATTCACTTCTTTACCCCCAACGAGCTATCGCAGCAGCTCGCCTACATGAAATACGACGCCGGCAAAACCATTCCGGCCCACGTCCACAACCCCGTACACCGCGACGTGTTTCACACCCAGGAAGTGCTGTTCATCAAGAAGGGAAAGCTGCGGGTTGACTTCTATAGCCAGGAGCAGGAGTACCTAGAGAGCCGCGTGCTGGAAGGCGGCGATGTGATCCTACTGGTGACGGGTGGCCATGGTTTTGAAGTGCTGGAAGACCTAGAGATGGTCGAGGTCAAGCAAGGCCCCTACATGGGCGATCAGGACAAAACCCGCTTCTCTGGGATATCGTCTAGCCAGGCCACTATTGCAGGCTAGGCAACACCATGGCGTTTATTCCTGTCAACGAGCCCGCCCTCAACGGCAACGAAAAAAAGTATCTGCTGGAATGCCTAGAGACGGGCTGGATTTCGTCGGAAGGCCCCTTTGTCGATCGCTTTGAGGCAGAGTTTGCCCAGCGGGTAGGTCGCCAGCACGGCGTCGCGGTGGCCAACGGCTCTGCCGCCCTCGACGTGGCGGTAGCTGCCCTAGGACTAGGGCCCGGGGATGAGGTGATTTTGCCTACGTTTACGATTATTTCCTGCGCGGCGGCGATCGTCCGTGCCGGAGCCAAGCCAGTCGTTGTCGATGTCGACCCCATTACCTGGAATATGGATGTGGGTCAGCTCGAGGCCTGCATTACTCCCCGAACCCGAGCGATTATGGTGGTGCACATCTACGGGCTGCCCGTGGATATGGAGCCGCTGCTGGCGATCGCCCAGCGCCACCACCTAGCCATCATTGAAGACGCTGCCGAGATGCACGGTCAGACCTACCGGGGGCAGCCCTGTGGCAGCTTTGGCGACATCAGCACCTTTAGCTTTTACGCCAACAAGCACATCACCACGGGCGAAGGCGGCATGGTGCTCACCGACGATGCGGAGCTGGCGGAACGCTGCCGCTCCCTGCGCAACCTCTGTTTTCAGCCCCAGCAGCGCTTTGTCCACGAAGAGCTGGGCTGGAACTTTCGCCTAGGCAACCTGCAAGCGGCTCTGGGAGTGGCTCAATTAGAGCAGCTCGACGGCTTTATTGCCCGCAAACGCGCGATTGGGCAGCGCTACACCGAAGGATTAGTCGGTGTGCAGGGGCTGCAACTGCCGCTGGCCGCCACCGACTACGCCGAGAATGTTTACTGGGTCTACGGCCTGGTGCTCGACGACGGGGTGCCATTCGATGCGATCGAGGCCATGCAGCGCCTCAAGGCCAAGGGCGTTGGCACGCGGCCCTTTTTCTGGCCCATGCACGAGCAGCCCGTGTTCCGTAAAATGGGGCTGTTTGAGGGCGAAAAGCACCCCGTGGCTGAGCGCATCGCCCGGCGCGGCTTTTACCTGCCCAGCGGCCTAGCCCTCACTGACGGACAGATTGATCAAGTAATTACCACTGTGCGAGAGGTGATGGCGTGAGTGTATTTAATGCCTATGCTCAGTACTACGACCTGCTGTACCAGGACAAAGACTACGCCCAAGAGGCCGACTTTATTCATCAACTGCTCAAAACCCACGCCCCTGCGGCTCAGCATTTGCTAGAGCTGGGCAGCGGCACCGGTCGCCATGCCGAATGTCTAGCGGAACGGGGCTATCAGGTCACCGGGGTCGAGCGCAGTGAAGAGATGCTGGCTCGCTGTGGTGAACGGCAGGCCGAGCAGGCTAGCAAGATCGCCCAGCAGCTCAAATTCCTTCAGGGCGATCTGCGGAAGGTGAGGCTAGAGCAAACCTTTGACTGCGTGCTGTCGTTGTTTCACGTAATTAGCTACCAGACCAGCAACGCCGATTTGGCGGCGGCCTTTGCCACCGTAACCCAGCACCTTAAGCCGGGGGGCGTGTTTGTTTTTGACGTATGGTACGGGCCTGCGGTGCTGCACGACCAGCCCCAAGTGCGGGTCAAGCGCCTGCAAAATGAGAACCTGGCCATTACCCGCATAGCCGAGCCGGTGCTACACCCCAATGACAACGTGGTGGATGTGAACTATCACGTTCTGCTACAGCAGTTGGGCACCGACACCTGGAAAGAGCTGCGCGAGCTGCACCGCATGCGCTATCTGTTTAAGCCCGAGCTGGAGCTACTGCTTCACCAAGCGGGGATGGATCTGGTAACCTGTGGCGAATGGATGAGCGATCGCCCCGCCAGTCTAGACACCTGGGGCGTCTACTTTGTCGCTGTGAAGTTATGAAGGTCGCTATCCCAGTTTCTGCCGCATTTCCGTCAGCCGGCGGTGGTTACACCTTTGAGTCAGAAATTGTGGCAGCGCTGATCGACCTAGCCTCAGAAATACACCACCAGGTCACGATTTTTAGCGGGGCCAAAGGCGACGGGCAGGAGACACCACACCCCAATCTCACTATCCTTCACCCGCCCAGCCAGTTGATGGCGGGAGCTATTCCTGCTGTGCTACGGCAGGGGATGAGTCTGGCCCACGCTAGCGGCAGTCCCAAGCTGGCCAACCAAGCCGATAAAGTTCAGGCCGCCTTTGTGCGACGCTTTATTCTGCAAAACCGCTTTGACTTCGCCTGGGTACTGGCCCCCGCCGCGCTGATCCAGTGCCCTAGACAAATTCCCTATGCCCTAACTCTATGGGATTTACAGCACCGTCTTCAGCCCTACTTTCCCGAGGTGAGCCAGGGGCGCGAGTGGGGCAAGCGCGAGCGGTTCTACCGGGCGAACCTGCCTCGAGCAACCTATGTGGTCACCGGCACTGAGCGAGGCAAGGCTGAGATCGAGCGCTTTTACCAAATCGCACCGGAGCGAATTCAGGTGATTCCATTCCCGACGCCGAGGTTGGGGGATGCCATTGCTAATCACGCCTCCACAAAAGAAGAATTCCTAGCCCAGCACCGTCTACCCAGTCAATACTTCTTCTATCCGGCCCAGTTTTGGCCCCACAAAAATCACTACAATCTGCTCAAGGCATTCAAAACCTTAGTTAGCGAGCACAAAGATGTTGCCCTGGTGTTGACTGGCTCAGACAAGGGCAACGCGAGCTATGTCAAGCAGCTAATTCACGATTTAGATCTCGTTGCCAAGGTTCACATCCTAGGGTTTGTCTCAAAGGAAGAACTAGCTAATCTCTACAAGTACGCCCTGGCGCTGGTGTTTCCCACCCATTTTGGGCCAGATAATCTGCCACCGCTGGAGGCTTTTTCCCTAGGCTGTCCGGTGATTGCATCCCAGGTGCCAGGGGCGGCAGAACAGTTGGGTGATGCGGCCCTGCTGGTCGATCAGCGCGATGCGGCCCAGATGGCATGGGCGATGAAATCTGTTTGCGGAGACGAAGCCCTGCGCCACAACCTGATTCAAAAGGGCTTGACGAGGGCGAAAAGTTGGCAACCCCAAGACTATGCGAGGCGGCTAATCGCGCTTTTGGATGAGTTTGAGAGCATTCGCTACTGCTGGCCCAACAGCACTAGCCACCCTAGCAATACCTAGTTTTCTTATGGATAATAAGGCCTATATTTTAATTCCGGTGCACAACCGTAGGGCGACTACTCTAAGCTGTTTGCAGGATCTTGATCGCAACGGCGACCTGACACGCCATAGGGTAGTGGTGATCGACGACGGCTCTACCGACGGCACTGGGGCAGCCATTCAAGCCAGTTTCCCCACCATAACCGTGCTAACAGGCGACGGTCACCTATGGTGGACGGGGGCAATTCGCCTGGGGATGGAGTATGCGATCGCCCAAGGAGCACAGTATTTAGTCTGGCTCAACGACGATTGCCGCTTGGCCCCCAACGCCCTGGATGGGTTTGTGCAGTTTTGCCATAACCATCCCAAAACTATTGTTGGTGCCCAAGGGTTTGAGCAGAATGACCGCGATCGCCTCTCCTTTGGCGGCAAACGCAAGACCTGGCAGGGCTACCGCTTTCTCACTCTGCCTCCCGATAAAACGGCACCCTGCGACCTGCTCAGTGGCAACCTAGTCTGCATGCCCAGAGCCGTGGTCGATGCGATTGGCTATCCCGATGTGGCAGCGAGCCCCCACTACGGCGGTGACTCGCTGTACCTGCTGCGCGCCCAAAACGCCGGATTTCGGCTGTTTGTCGATAGTCACTATCCAGTATTCAATCAGGCCGCCGAGGCACGGCTCTGCCCCGCCGACTGGCTAATGGCCCCCGGCGACCCTTGGCAGCTATTGCGGCTGGCCTTTAACCCTTACTCAGGGTTGAGCTGGCGGGTGTGGTGGCGGCTCAACTGGTTAGCCTACGGCCCCTGGGGTGTGGTGATGTTCCTCAAAAAATATCTCTCCGTTCTCCCTATTACCCTGCTGCGGCTACTGCCCGTTGCCACCCGCCAGCGACTCTTTCGGCCGGGACAAGTTTCCTCCAATCAGCCCATCTGAGGGACGAGCAATGGTTAATTCACCAACCCTGAGTGTTGTCATCACCTGCTACTGCGAAGGCGACCTACTGCTGGAGGCGGTGGAGAGCGTGCGTCAGCAGACTCAGCCGCCTCTGGAGATCGTGATTGTCAATGACGCTTCGCCGAGCGATCGCACCAACCAGATCTGTCGCCAGCTAGAGACTGAGCCCGATATTACCCTGGTTTGGCAGACCGTCAACGGCGGCCCCTCAGTGGCACGCAACGCTGGATTCGCCGCCGCCCAAGGAGAGGTGTTGGTGCCCCTTGATGCCGATGACCTGCTGCCCCCCGACGCTCTAAGTCACATTCAGCAGGCGTTTTTGGATTATCCCAATGCCGGGTTTATCTACGGCAGCTACCTGTGTCAGCGACACCCTGGCGACACCCGCGTGGTCAAAGCAGCACCGATTTCGCTGAACTCTCTGCTACGGGCCAGACGATTTTCGCTCAGCACCAACTGGACGCTGATTGGCACTGCTCCGCTACGCAAGTCGCTGTGGGAGGCGGTGGGTCACAGCGACCCAGATCTGGGTGCCGAAGACCTGCACGACCTAGAGTTTTGGGTACGAGCCATGGCCTTACCCTGTGGTTATTACAGCACCCCAGAGGTGATTTACATCTGGCGTAAATACTTAGGCAGCAACAGCCGCAAGGTCAACCCCATGTCGTGGTATCGCGTTGCTCAAAAGCACTTTGAGGTCTATCGCCAAAACGGGTTGGAATACCGAGCTCATGAACTGCTGCTGTTAGGCAGTAAGTGGAGTAATCAAGCGAAGGAAATTCGTCACCATCGTCGTGCTTTGCTAACCTGTGTTGCTCGCGGCAATTTTCAGCTCTCGTCGCTGATGGCTTTGGCAATACCCGCTGCTTTATTTCAGCCCATGGCTCAGCTGGCAAAACGATTTCGTTAATACCAAATCCGTGAAATAGCGCTACAGACTGTGGGTCCTCTGCAAGGCTCAGAGTGGGACGGACAGAGAGTCTATGTCCCTAAAGTGGCGGTGCCTGTCAATGTGCAGAGCAATGTGTATACCCCCGCCGAACGCCTGCGGCAGTAGTAACTGTCTAGGAAAGGGAACCTGTGGGCCAGAGACGGTGTCTATCTAGCCTGGCTTGGTCAGGGCGCAAGCGCTGGTTTTTGAAAGCTGTCTCGCCTGTTTCTGGCCGTGCTACCCTGGCCGAGAACCCGCTGCTAGGGCTAGCTCTAGTACGGCTTTCCCCTTTTCCTGGAGATGTCATTGTTATGAAACATCCATCAGCCCTTGGGGTTTCCTTGTTGATCTTAGTGGCGGTTACCGCAGCGGTGGGGCCTTCCTCGGCTAACGGTAATCAGTCGTTTGGGGTCTCCCATCAAGCTCTCAGCGCCATCTTGTCTAGGGCCAGCGCAAAGGATGTTATGGATTCATACCAACGACAAACCAACACGATTAGTCTAGATCGCGCCAATTTAGATGAGCCCCATCTGCTTTCGGTGAGCATACCGACGGGTTCGTCCCTCCAAGGTTATATCGAAATTGACGGTCACACTCGGGTACCTCTAGGTGCCAATTCAGAATTTATCGACGTCAGCCCCTATCTGAGCGAGGCGATTACCCGTGTCACCATTGTGGGCAGCTACTCGCCTCCCTCAGCCTCAGTGGCGATCGCCTTCAATGGCCCCAATACAGTGGTGCAGCAGCAGACTGGCGGCACTGGCCGTATCAACTACCAGCTAAATTTGCTGGTGCAGTAAGTGCGGTCAATATTGTGGGACGGCTGGTCTGGTAGAACTCTACTCCAGCGCGGCGGTAGGATGCTGTCGCGTCGCTAGGTAGGCTCGGTAGCCTTGGTGCGGGCTCCAGGTGATGGCGCCGTCGCGCTCGGTGCAGAAAACTTGAATGCCGCGATCGCGTAACAGCTGCTCAGTGGTCTCGTCAATGCGGGGGGCAGAGGCGATCGCCACCTGCGCCCCAATGGCAGCAATCACCTCTGCCGTTAGGGCTTCCCCATGCCACCACAGCACCTCGCTTTGCAGCCCTGGGTGCGCCGCCACCCAAGGCATTTGCTGCTCGGTGGATAGCTTGGGCAACAACAGCCAGTTTTGCCGATTCAGCAGATCTAACCGCAGCCCTCGAGCACCATCCTGCAAATACTGCACTCGCTGACGGCTTACTGGCTGCATCTGGCCTGCGATCAGCGGATGAAACTGGTTAACTGCAGGAGCCTCTGCCAAAGCTGAACTGGCTCCATAGAAATTGCGAATTGGGGTTTTGTCGGCAATGGTGCGCCAGTTGTCGCTGTCACTATCGTCGCCGTGAATGGCGCTGGTGAGCTGGTTGATGCCCGCCTGTCGCAGAAAGGGCAGCACGGTGTAGAAGGCGGTGTCGTCAGTGCCGCTGTTGATCATCAATGGGGAACGCCCATCCTGCACCACCATTACCGCGTCATTGCCCGCCGCTAGCACCGTCACTTGAGAAAGCGTTGCCCCTCGGTAGAGCAGCGGCCCCAGGGCCACCACCACAATCAGCAGGGCGACCAGTCCCCGCCGCCGCACCGCACCCCAACCCCAAATCCAGAAGAGCCCATAGAGGCCAACCATCTGCACCAGCGAAATGTGGCCTGTCGCCAGAGCACTGCCGGGTAGACCCACCTCCCACTTCACCAGGGCAATGAGAATTTGGGTCGGTAGCCACAGGGGCCAGGCTAGCAGGCTCCCCAGCCAAGGCCAGGCCGCTGCCGCTAGCCCGCTGGCCATACCGCCCAAGCTGATGACCATCACCAGGGGCGTGGTCACGATATTCAACAAAATGCTGTAGGTGGTGAGGGTGTTGAAATAGAACAACGAGAGGGGGATGGTCCACAGGTAGGCGGCTAGGGGCACCGCTGCCACTGCTGCCAGCGTGGTCGGCAGCCACTCCAGCTTTTCTGTAATTGGCGTCACCGCCACCATCAGCCCCAAGGTGGCCATGACGCTGAGCTGAAAGCCAATGTCGTCGATCCATGTTGGGTTAAACAGCAGCAGCAGGGTGACCGCCAACAGCAGACAGCCCAGAGGTTTGATGCTGCGCTCTAGGGCAAGGCCCGCTAGCACCCCAGCCCCCATAACCGCCGCCCGCATGACGCTGGGCTGTACGCCGGTCAACAGCACAAACACCACCAGCGCTGTTCCCCCAGCAATTACCTTGGTCGTCACCGGGTAGGGCAGCCGGGAGGCGATCGCTCGATGTCCCACAATCGCCAGCACCACCCCCAAGATTAGCGACACCTGAAACCCGCTGGCCGCTAGAACATGCGCCATGCCAGCTTGCATAAAAGCATCTTGAATGTCGTAGGGCACATTCACCGCCTGGCGGCCCAAGGCCATAGCGCTGACTAAAGGCCCGACCGGACTGCCCAGCCGGTCGGCTTGGGCGCGGGCGATGCGCTGCCGCAGTCGCCACAGAGCCCATCGGGGCGGCGACTGACCCTGGTCAGGCAGAATGCGATCGCCCGCAAACCCGGCAAAACAGCGCTGGCTGACTAGATACTGTCGAAAGTTAAACGCGTTGGGGTTTTTAGGCAGGGCCGGTTCGTAGAGATTGCCCTGTATCTGCACCCGCTGCCCTGGAAACAAGCCTTCACTTCGCTCCACCGGCACGGTGACGTAGAGCTTGCCTCGAACCAGGCTGGGAATACCAAGGGGATTGTTTTCGGCATCCAACCGACGCACTTGGTTGGTGGCCAGCCAAAACTGCCCTCGACCACTGCGGGTCACGCGAGGAAGGGTTTGCACCTCGCCCCAGACGATCTGCTGTGCTCCAGCCGCCTCGCCCTGACTCAGCAGGGAACTGATATCGAGAGAGCCAGGGACTGGGTAGCGTAGGCCGTAGTTGAGGGTAGCTAGAAGGGCGATCGCTCCCGCCCCCAGCCACATAGCCGCCGTCGGCCCTCGCCGCCAGCGACGGGGCAGCACCAGTGCCGCCAAACTCGCTGCCGCGATCGCCCCGATACCGGCAACAGCCACCCCAACCCAAAGGTTCAATCCTAAATGACGCACCCAAAGACTGACCCAGAGTAGGCCAACGCAGTATGCGCTAGCCCACAGCAACCCCGCAATTCCGCCCATAGAAATTTCTCTGCACTCTGCACCTGGCTATTACCTTTAGAAATCCCGAACCCCAACTCTGACTCACAGCTCCACAAGCACTGCCACCGGCTAAATCTGGCTTTGCTCTTGAGCCATAGGAAGTCCCGTAGTTTGCTTTTCTCAATTTTTAGTTGCCAACTTTTGAGAAATCAGTAGTATTAATCAGTGCTACGTCGCTACATCCAGGGAGATGAGAACCATGACGCAATTGCCCTCTGGTCTATCCACCAGACCCGAGACTTTTGCCCCCGCCAGCGAGTCGAACCTTCGCCTGCAGCGGGCGGTAGAAAGTCTCAACCTCAACCTGGATGACGAGTTGCACCGCTACCGACAAGCGCGATCGGGTCAGGTTACTCCCACCCCGGCTCGCCTACAGCTGCGGACTCAGCGCAAGCCCATCGACCTGATCACTGTCAAATCCACAGCGGCGGCAGCAACGGCGGCAGCCGCCGCTCCACCCCCACCCCCCAACGCCCGTCTGCAAGAGATTTTGGGGCAGTCATCAACACCTAGCGTGCAGGCGTACCCGCCGCAGGCCACTGTCAACCAAGTGCGCATGAGCCACGGCGGCACCCTAACCACCTATCGCCCGTCCCCAGAAGACTATCTAGAAAGTACTGAAGCGCTGTTGGGCAGCCTGCCCAACGCCGGCCAACAGCACCGCGAACCAGCATACGTGCCCTCTTTTGGGCGCCAGCTAGCCACCCCGCTAGGAGTCGGTGCTCTGCTGCTACTGCTAGTAACCAGCGCTGGGTTTGGCTACCTGGTCACGTCACCTCAGGCCATACAGCACCTGACTGACAATGCCATCACCCGCCGCCTTAAGGGCGACCCCATCCCAGCGGATAGTAATGCCGACTCCGTAGCCTTAGACGGCCTAGAAAGTCAGGCCGAATCAGGCTTCAAGCCCCTCGGTCCAGATCTGTCAGAAAAAGAGTTTGCCTCCCTCGATCTGAACAACATCAGTACCCTACCCTCCGCCGATTCGCCCAAGTCACCCGCCGCTGCAGCCGCGTCAGGAACTACTTCACCCACGATGGTCGGGGGGCAGCCCTTGCCTATCAGCGGCCAGCGCCCTGGTGAGCCAAGAACCACAGGCCCTCGCCCTGGCGTGCTTACCCCTGCGGGGGGTAGTGGTGGGGTGCTGCGAGCCGAAATTGTGACCGCTCCTAGAGCCGCAGTCAGCGCTCCTAGAGCCGCAGTCAGCCCTAGGTCGGTCGCAACCGCTGCCCCGGCGCGATCGGCCCCGGCCCCAACCACCGCGCCTGCTGCTGCTCGGGTAGCACCCCCTGCCGCCAGTGCTCAGCCACCACGGCCCCTAGCCGCAAACCGAGCCCCAGCAGCGCCCCCGGCCCCGATAGCCCCGCCTGCTGTAGCACCGCCGGCCCCCATTACCCAGGCTCCACCCCAGGCGGCAGCTCCTAGCTACTACGTGGTGACCGACTACAACGGCGCCCAGTCGCTAGAGTCAGCCCGCAGTGCGGTGGGTGATGCCTACGTACGCAATTTCTCCAACGGCACCCGCATTCAGATGGGTGCATTTTCTCAGCCGTCATCGGCCCAAAATCTCGTAAATGAGCTCCAGGGGCAGGGGATTCCGGCCCAGGTAATTTCGCCTTAGGGGGTTAGAGGAGATAAGGGGGATGGGGAGGTGAGGGGGATGAGGAAGTAGGCGGATTATAAAATTTTAGAGTTTAGGGACGTTTAAAGTCTTTGCCGCTGTCCTTCTAACCTGCCTCACCTCCCCATCTTCCTTATCTCACCACCCTTCTACCCGCCTGTTATGCTGAAGCAAATCACCGTTGTGGGAGAGACTCGATGGGGTTGTTTGATCGGGTATGGCGAGTTCTGCGGGCTAATCTAGGTAGCGCCGTCAACCAAGCCGAAGACCCCGAAAAGGTGTTGGAACAGGCGATGGCCGATATGCAGGCCAATCTGATTCAGCTGCGCCAGGCGGTAGCCCAGGCGATCGCCACCCAAAAGCGCACCGAGCGCCAGAGTTCCCAAGCCAAATCGACCGCTCAGGAGTGGTACAACCGCGCCGAGCTAGCCATTCAAAAGGGTGAAGAAGACTTAGCCCGCCAGGCCCTCACCCGTCGCCAAACCTACCTGCAATCGGCCCAGGCTATGGACGCCCAGCTCAACCAGCAGCGCGACGTGGTCAACGGTCTCAAGGACAACATGCGGCGGCTAGAGGCCAAAATCTCTGACGCCCGCACGAAGAAAGACCTGTATATCGCTCGCGCCCGCTCTGCCGAAGCTTCCCAGCGCATTCAAGACATGCTGGGGCAGACGGGCACGGGTGGCTCGATCGCTGCCTTTGAGCGGATGGAGGAGCGGGTGATGGAGCTAGAAGCTAAGTCTGAAGCCCTCGAAGAACTCAGCGGCGACCCCCTAGAACGCCAGTTTGCTGCCCTTGAAGGTGGGTCGACCACAGTGGATAACGAGCTAGCGGCGATGAAAAACCGTTTGGCAGGCCAGGGGGGCACCCCAGGTTTACCGCCAGCACCTTAGACCATGCTGGTCAGGCATCACAGCTCAAAATCTTAGGGATTGACCTGAACTGAGAAAGCACTTCTTCGGCTTCTGCTCTCTACGAATTTTGTTCATCCAGCAGACGGTCAGCAATTACGGCTGGCTGAATGTTCTTCAAAACACTGTTTGCGCTTTGGACTGTCTCTACAATGCGGCCCAAGGCGCTTTTTTACCCCCATGTCTACCACCACCGAACCCTCCCTTGTTCACGAAGGCAGCGTCAACGAGGACTATCCCCTCGAACCGGTTCCCCAGGCAGCTCGCCGGTCATTTGTTTCTCTGGCGGCCATTTTAGTAGGCTTTACGCTGTACTCTGGCACTCTGTTTGCCGGCGGGTTGATTGGTCCTTCATTTCGATTTTGGCCCGACCCGGTGCTGAGTCGATTTTATTTTGGGTTTCACGCAAATTGGCTGGTACGCCTGGAGATCGGCGCTCATGGCGCAGTTGTTCAACAGCCTGGCCGGGGTATCAGAGTCTTGGAACTGGCTAATCATCTTGTTTTTTACCTACGCCTTTTGCTCCACGGCCTATTTTGGCTATACGGCGATGGACTGGCTGAGCCGGGTGGCGGTGCCGGCTATGGTGCTGCTAATGGCCATGAGTCTGTCGGTGGCTTCGCGGGATGTCGGTGGCTTTGCGGGCTTGCAGGATCTGGCGATCGCAGATCCCCTAACCCCTAGGGGCGGCCATCACCATCATTGTCGGCACGTTTGTCTCCGGAGGCACCCAGGCCACCAACTGGAGTCGATTTTCTAAAAATGGGAAGGTCGGCTTTGTGGCCACGCTGATCGCGTTCTTTTTGGGCAATGGTCTGCTGATTTTTTCGGGAGCGTTTTGTGCCAAGGTCTACGGCGAGCCCGACATCGTCAAAGTGATGGCCCAGCAAGGATTGGTGGTAGGCGGTCTGATTCTCTTTTTGCTGAATATGTGGACCACCCAGGACAATACTATTTACGCCTTCTCCATCGCCGGGTCGAATATGTTTCGCTCCAGCCGCCGCACTCTGTTTGTGTTGGGAGGCGCAACGCTCGCGCTGTTCATGGCTTGGGGCGGCATTTACGAAGGGCTGGTACAGTATCTAATCTTGTTGGGCACATTCATTCCGCCTATCGGCGGCATCATTATGGCCGACTACTGGGTCAACCGTCGAGGCCAGTTTCCATCGCTAGATGAACGTCAGTCCGCGTTTAACTGGGCGGGGGTGATTGCCTACCTAGGGTCTTCTGCGATCGCCCACCTTACCGGCCAAATTGGCTGGGGCATTGTTCCTATTAATGGCGTTGTGTCAGCCCTGGCAATCTACGTTGTGCTGAGTCGGGTGCTGCCGTCATTGCGATCTGCATAAGCAATTGTCGCGGAAGTGTCTACGGTCATAGGGCTGTTCCTCTGGATAGAGATATTAGACGCAGCCAAGTGACTATGCTGGGAGCTTAGCATTGTCGTCACGGTAACAATTGCGATGCCTACCCCGACTGAAGTTTCGGATTCTGATGGAGAGCCTCCGCCTGTGTGGTTGTGGTGGTTAGCGGTAGGGCTATTGCTGCTGGTGCTAGTGGTGGTCAGCTATGGGTATCTCAGGGGCAGCTTTCGCCAAGCCTCAACCTGCACGATCGATAACGTACCCAGCTTAGATGACCCCTGTTTTGCCCTCTGTCTAGAAGGGTTGGCCAACTCTGCGGACACTACCGGGCGCCTGGTTGGTTTTTGGAGTGAAATAGACGATGTCTATGCCGCTCGCGATACCGCCATGGCCAGTGCCGAGCAGCTAATTCAATACGAAACCTACTTTATGACGCCGGGACGCCGGGCCGATGCCTTTGCTGAGGTGGTGGCCGATCGCGCCATGGCCGGGGTGACGGTGCAACTCCTGCTCGACCACCAGGGCACCAAGGCGATGCCCGAAAAATACTGGCGGCGGCTGAGAAACGTCGGGGTTGAAATTCAGTTCTTTCGGCCCCTCGACTGGCGCGCGCCCCTGGAATACAACTCGCGATCGCACCGCAAACTGCTGATTATCGACGGCTGCCGGGTATTTATTGGTGGGGCCGGCGTATCGGACTTTTGGGATGGAGTCGCCTTTGATCACGATGATGGCCCCTGGCTCGACTTTGAAGTAGCCTACGAAGGCGAAGTGGTAAGCCTGCTCCAGGGCAAATTTTTGCAAAACTGGTCCTGTGCTGGGGGGTGTATCGACCTCAAGCAAGGTCTACATTCGGTACAAAAGCATGGGTCTACACCGCTTTACATTACCGACAACACCTCCAGTCTCAACGAATCTTCCATGCGGCTGCTGATGCAGCTCCACATTCTGGCGGCAAAAGAGCGATTGTGGATTGGCAGCCCCTACCTGGTGCCCGATGATGACACTACCCAAGCCTTAATCTGCGCCTGCAAAAAAGGTGTGGACGTTCGCATTCTCACCATGGGAGCCTCTACCGACAAAAAAATGGTGCACATGGCCAGCCGCGGCCTGTATGGCCCTCTGCTTGAAGCCGGCGTCAAAATTTGTGAGTATCAGCCCAGCATGATGCACGCTAAGTTTGTGCTGGTGGATGATGGTTGGGTAAGTACTGGCAGCGCTAACTTTGACCCCCGCAGCTATTTTCATAACGACGAGCTGAATATCTCAGGTGCCTATCCCGAGCTGGCCCGCAAAGTCGAGCAATTTTTTATTGATGCCATGGCCAACAGCTACTGCATCACCCACACCGATTGGCAAAACCGCTCCACCTCCGAAAAGATCAAGGGCCAAATGGCGCTGCTGTTTAGGCAATTGCTTTAAGGCTTGGGCGATCGCGATTGTCGGTCTCTCCGAACCAGCCGCAGAGGCTGGCTCCAAAACTCAGAATATTCCAGGCAAGCGGCTGTAGTATTTTGTAGCATGAGTTGTAAGCGTTACAGCATAGAGCTGTGGCGGGTGCAAATTCAACTCTAGTCACTCCTTTAAGCTCCTTTAAATGATTCGCCCCACTGTTGCCGCTGACGCCAGCAATTTGATATCCCTAGCTGGCGCGACCGGCCTGTTTGAGCCCCACCAGCTCAAGGAATTGAGCACCCTGTTGGCCAACTCCTTTGACGACACCACCGCTAGCAAGGCATTTTGGCTAACCGACGACGATAGTGGGCCGGTGGGGATGGCCTATTGTGAGCTAGAACGCATGACCGATCAGACCTGGAATCTACAGCTGATTGCTATTCACCCTAGCCGCCAAGGGCAAGGGCGGGGGACAGCGCTACTACGCCACACTGAGCAAACGCTCGTGGCACGGGGTGGGCGCATGCTGATAGTCGAAACCTCCGGTTCCGCTGACTTTGAGCGCGTACGAACGTTTTACGCTAACTGCGGCTATCAAGAGGAAGGGCGGATCCGCGACTTCTACGGGACGGGCTACGACAAAGTGGCGTTTCGAAAAGTTTTAGAGGTGTGAGTTGGGGAAATCTACCCCAAATCGATCGCAAATATCCAGTCTTTATACTCGTCATCGCGCCCTTCGGTGATGGCAGTGAGCTTTTCGCGCAGGCGATCGGTGATGGGGCGATTAGTGGGCAGGTTGTATGACTCTACCTTACGCACTGGGGTGATTTTGGCGGCCGTGCCGCTGAGAAAGACCTCATCGGCAATCAGCAGCTCTGACTTATCGACCGGGCGCTCGACTACCTCAATGCCCAAATTGCGGGCCACCGTGAGAATGCTGTCGCGGGTAATGCCTTCGAGAATATCCTGCTCGTAGCCAGGGGTGATCAGCTTGCCATGGCGCACGATAAACACGTTCATGCCCGAGGCTTCGCTGACTTTGCCCTGGGCATTCATCAAAATCGATTCGTCAAAGCCCGACTCAACGGCCTCGGTTTTGGCCAGCGATGAGGTGATGTAGGCCCCGCTAATTTTGCCGCGCAGAGGTAGGCTGCGGTCTTCTTGCCGATACCAGGAGCTAATCCGGCAGGTGACGCCTTCAGGCGAGAGATAGTCGCCCAGTTCTAGCCCATAGACGAAAAAGCTTTTCTCGACGTTGTGCAGCCGGGGCGAAATGCCCAGGTCTGAGGTGTAGACAAAGGGACGAATGTAGAACGATTTGTCGGGGCTGTTTTTGCGGACGAAATCTTCAATCACCGCCTGAATTTTGTCGGCGGGCAGGTCGTAGTTGAGCAGCCGGGCGCTGGTGCTAAGGCGCTGGCAATGGCGATCGAGGCGAAAGAGCAAAATGCGTCCGCTGCCCGTCGGGTCGGGAATGCCGCGCAGCCCGCCAAAGGCCCCGGTGCCGTAGTGCAGGGCGTGGGTGGCAATGGAAAGCTTGGCGTCGCTAAAGTCGCAAAACTGGCCTTCAAAGTAAGCGACGGGTAAAAAGTTGTGCATGGCTACGGCTGGGCAAAATTCGGCATCTTTACCAGAATAGACCCAATCCACAGCCTATTAAACTAGCGCGCAGCGACTTGCCACGACGAAAGCGGGACTGGCAATGCCTTAAATCGAGCGTCTACACCGCTCTAGGTGGAGAAAGGGTAGCTCGCTGGTAGGCACAACTCACGAGGCTGTAAGCGGCGACGGCAGGGCACCTCATCTCAGTGCGAAGAATTATTGAGGTATCATGCCTTACAACAGGTTCCCTGGGCATCTTGGGAGGGAACCCATCCAGGCCGCGCGATCGCGCCTTTAGCTGCTATGAATAATGCCCTGCTTGCCTCTGTCCGTGAAGCCGACGGTCGCTACCTGAGTGATGTTGAGTTGCGCCCCTTCGAGCAAATGATGGAGGCCTTTCAAACCCGGGTGAATCTTTACAACCACGTTAGAGACCACAGCAAAGATATAGTGCTCAACACCCTGCGGCGGCTCATGCAAACCCCTCACCGCCAGGTCGTACAAGAGCACGCCCAGCAGTGCCAGCGCGATATGACCTATACCCTGGAGTACGTTGCCAAGGGTGTTTTGCTCCACGACGAAGATGGCTTCATGGAAGAATATCTGGTGTGGATGCAAAATATTATCCGCGCCTTCCATCGTCAGACGGCCTGTGTGGTGGCCTACCGTCTGCTCAAAGAAGAAGTACGCACTACGCTCCCCAGCGACCAGAGCAATCTCATGATGATGTATCTCGACAAGCTCACTGAGGCGCTCGAGAGCGGCATTTAGCGCAATGGTCAAAGACCAGTCCGAGAGGCTTTGGCACTGTCTCTCCAAAGGAGAATTGCATTCCCTGGGCAATTACATACCCACTGATCTGCAAAGGGATCCGCTACCGCCCCAGTAACAATTCCTTGCTAGAAATCATTTGACTGCCCAGGCGCCTGGTTTGAAATTAGACTAGGGTCAATCTCGTTTATTGATTTCTTGCAGAGCACTTCTATGGGAAAGTCTCGCCTTAGCCCCCGTCAGCGGTCCTACGAAGCCGACCTGATCAACCGCCTGTCGGACAACCAGCAGCTCAATCAGGCCCAGCAGCGGATCAGCGGTCTCAGCGATAAGGACCGCAACCTAGTGTCTGAGCGCCTCAGCGGTCGCACCCGAGGACGTTTGCAGCAGAACTACTAGCCCATCGCCAAATTTCTATGGCCTCAACTGTTGGACCTGGGGAAGTCGGGCGGTGGGTTTTGTCTTGGCAGCTAGGGCTGCCATAGGCAGGGCGATCGCGCAGTGTCCCCAAAGAAGAATCGCGCCCCCACCCTGGCTCGACAGGGGCAGTTCTTATCTATAGCTTGACGTGGCTACCGTCGCAGAAAGGCGCGTTTTGCGTGTACTTGCAGGCGCACAGCGCCACCTGCTTTTTCTCCTCCAGGGTAAATTTCATTGGCGTGAATTCGGTACCTTTGTGGGCACCGTTGCAGAAGGGTTGATTTGCTGACTGGCCGCAGGTGCACCAGTAGTAGTCGCCCGCCTCCAACTCCATCACTACGGGCTTAGTATCGGCAATTACAGGCTCAGCCATCGGTCTTTCCTCTCGTTAAGATCAGGTTTCGTTGCGGATATTCTGCGGCGGCAGAGGAAGTTTTCTCTGCCGCCGCAAGTTTGTTAGGCGGCCATATCAAATAGCAGCACCTCGGCCTCATCGGCAGCCCCAGTCAAGCTCAGGGTGTCGAGGTCGCTGACAGCAGCCCCATCTCCGGCGGTGAGGTCATGGCCGTTAAGGTTGACTGCGCCACGGGCTACCTGCACCCAGGCCACTCGGCCCGGAGCCAGGGTATGTGCCACTGCATCGCCATCGCTCAACGTGGTGGCGTAGAGACTGACATCCTGGTGAATGGTGACGGAACCATCACGGCCATCGCGAGAACCGACCAGGCGCAACTGACCTTGTTTGGCTTCCGGTGCGATCGAGATTTGCTCGTAGCCGGGGTCAATGCCCTCAGTCTCCGGCAAAATCCAGATTTGCAGAAAGTGCACCGGGTTGGTGTCTGAAGCGTTGAACTCGCTGTGGCGAATGCCCGTGCCTGCCGACATCCGCTGCACATCCCCAGGGCGAATAACGGAGCCAGTGCCAAGGCTATCTTTGTGCTCCAGTGCGCCATCCAAAACGTAGGTAATGATTTCCATGTCGCGGTGGCCGTGGGTGCCAAAGCCCTGGCTGGGCGTCACCTTGTCTTCGTTGATCACCCGCAGGCTGGCAAAGCCCATGTGCTTAAGGTCGTAGTAGTTGCCGAAGGAGAAGGTGTGGTGAGAATCGAGCCAGCCAAAGTTGGCGGCACCACGTTCATTAGCAGGACGAACCTTAATCATTAGAGACACCTCCTATTAGCGTCAATGGATTGGAAACATCCGAATAAATTAAAGATATACTGAATCCAATTAAAGGACAATACTCAATATTAAAGACGCATTGTCGCTTGAATTAGGACAATAATTGGCGGCCACGCTCTAGTCAACGCCAACTTCCCCACCTCCCCTATTCCCCTCCCCTCCGCAAAATGGACAAACTCGAAAGCATGCGCGCTTTTACCCAAGTTGTTGAATCAGGCGGTTTCGCTGCCGCTGCTCGCAAAATGGATCTGTCGCGATCGCAGGTCAACAAGTTGGTGATCAATCTGGAAGAGCATCTGCAAACCCAGCTCTTGCAGCGCACTACCCGCAAGGTCTCCCCCACCGATGCTGGCCGGGCCTACTACGATCGCTGCCTCGCCATCCTCACCGACCTCGAAGAAGCCGAGCTGGCCCTCACTCGTCTGCACCAAGAGCCGCGCGGCAGCCTGCGCATCAACGCCCCAATGACCTTTGGCACACTGCACCTAGCTCCCCTACTGGTGGAGTTTATGGCCCAGTACCCTGACCTCTACGTAGAGCTGGTGCTCAACGATCGCCGCATCGACCCGATTGAAGAAGGCTTTGACATCACCATTCGCATTGCTGCCCAGCCGCCTAGCCCTGGGTTGATCGCTCACATCCTGGCTCCCTGCCCGCTGGTGGTGTGCGCGGCACCCGACTATCTACAGCAGCGCGGCACCCCGGCTCATCCAGACGATCTCAAACAGCACGACTGTCTACACTACGGCCACCGCGCCCAAGACAACAGCTGGACTCTGGTAGGGGATGAGCCGCATACGGTCACGATCAGTGGACCGCTGTGCTGCAACAACGGCGAGGTGCTGCGAGCCGCTGCCCTGGAGGGCTTAGGCATCGTCATGCTGCCCGATTTCATCGTGGAGAAGGATTTAAAGGTAGAACGCTTGCGACCCATCCTTGCCGACTATCCGCCTCCGCCAATCAATATCTATGCGCTGTACCCAGTGAATCGCCACCTATCAGCGAAGGTGACTCGGCTAGTGGAGTTTTTGGCGGAGAAAATTTAGGGGGCTCGTCAAACTCGGCTGTATAAGTATGGTGCAGCCTAAAGAATCATTACCATCTCCAGGATTTTGGCTGAAGGGGTTGAAGTAATAGTTATCTAGACAGTTGAGGTGAAGTGATGTTAGCCTCTCAGCGGCATTGGCTCAAACGCTTCGGAGCAGGTGCTTTTTTGAGTTTAATAGTTAGCGGTGCGGGGCTATTTTTGGCTTCAGGCGTAGAGCCTGCCATGGCCCTTACAAATGAAGAAATAGCCGCGCGGGTGGCAAATTTTCGCCAGTCGAACGAACGCTGGTTTCAGATAGATTTGTCGAGCCAGCGGCTGACGGCTTGGGAGGGGGGTACTCCGGTCTATGCCGTCATTGTCTCGACGGGAAAGCGCTCAACGCCCACGGTGACGGGAGTGTTTGAAGTTCAGGCAATGCATCGAACGACTAGAATGCGGGGTGCAGATTATGACGTGCCCGATGTGCCGTGGACGATGTATTTTCACCGGGGCTACGCCATTCATGGGGCTTACTGGCACCACAATTTTGGTACGCCCGTAAGCCATGGCTGTGTGAACGTTGCGGTTGACCATGCCCAGTGGTTGTACAACTGGGCGGACCTGGGGACACCCGTGGTTGTGCAACATTGAACTGCTAGCCCAGGAAAGCATCACGCAGTTTTTACGGTGTCTGTACTGGGTGAATGCCCGCCCCCTTGCCTACCGGACGCAGTGGTGAATATACCAGCGTCATGATCCTCCGCCTCTTTGTGAGTGGGGAGTGATTTTAGAGGAAAGTTGAGGTAGGCGATCGCGTTTGTCCAGTCGGCCCCGGCACCACATACGATTAATCTATTGATTTGCTCTAGCCCAAGAACTGGGTTAGAGGCAAACGTGCCTAGTCTTACATCGCTAGAGGCCATGGGTATGAAACAGATTCAGCAATTCACAGCACTAATTGAACGAGACGATGATGCCTATGTGTCGCTATGTCCAGAGCTAGACATTGCTAGCCAGGGCGACACCGTTGAAGAAGCTAGAACCAATTTGATTGAAGCGATCGAGCTATTT
The DNA here is from genome assembly GCF_014696135.1 of Nodosilinea sp. FACHB-141. Taxonomy (NCBI): domain Bacteria; kingdom Bacillati; phylum Cyanobacteriota; class Cyanophyceae; order Nodosilineales; family Nodosilineaceae; genus Nodosilinea; species Nodosilinea sp. FACHB-141. The sequence goes on from NZ_JACJPP010000018.1 coordinate 210,928, forward strand.
TTTGAGGTTGCTGATCCGTCTGAAATTGCGTCGCGTCTCAAGTCTGAGGTCTTTATTACTCGGCTGGAGGTCAGCATTGGGTAAGCTTAGAACCCTCTCTGGCAAGGAGGTCTGCAAAATTCTAGAACAGCAGGGCTTCACTCAGGTGCGTCAAAAGGGCAGTCATGTTGTCATGCAAAAGCGCACCGAAGAGACAACTATCACTGTTCCTGTACCTGACCATAAGCAGCTCAAAACAGGAACCCTGTTGTCAATTATTCGACAATCGCAGCTAGCACGCTCTCTTTTCGAAAGTTAGCTCTCGGCTCGCCCACCGCACTGACCCTACTTGGCGCGGCTAAAGGCGATCGCTGCTGCAATAATTAAGCTGAGTAATGCCAAAGGTACCCAGAGGTCATTTGCCATCATCATGGGGGCTACACCGTGTAGAGCGTGGGTGAACTGCCATGACTGTATCCGACCGGGTGATCTTTTTGCAGGAACGCACACCCCTCAGCGTGCTGCCCGAGCCTACTTTAGAGCCCCTCGCCCAAGCACTCCAGACCATCACCCTCACCGCCGGAGAGACCGTCGTTGAAGCGGACCAACCACCCCAGGGTCTCTACATTCTCTGGGAGGGCAAGCTCGGCACCGAGGCCACCCTCGGCGGTGCCAGCTTCTTGCCTGGCGCGGTGTTGAACTTGGAACCGCTGCTACTGGACCAGCCCGTTGAGCGAACCATTCAAACCCTCTGCGACAGCACCCTCTGGTTTATCGATCGCGACCAGTTTCAGGCCCTAGTGCAGCAGTACCCCGACATCTTGCAAACCTTTACCCGGCAGCTGGTGGATGTAGTCAAGCGGCTGTCGTCTGAGGCTGAGCTAGAGCAAGAGCGCCAGGCTATCCTGCGCCCCTACCTGGTGGCCAAGGCCCGACGGGGGGTGATTGGCCGCAGCCGCTACGCCACTCGGCTGCGGGCTCAGCTGCGCGAAGCGGCGGGCGATCGCAAATCGGTGCTCATCTTTGGCGAGCCGGGGCTAGAGAAAGACAACCTGGCAGCGCTGATTCACTTTGGCTCTAAGCAGCGGCAGCTGCCAATTATCAAGGTCAACTGCGGCCAGCTCCAGGCCAACGGGGCCGATCTGTTTGGCCGGGCGGGGGGGCGCATGGGGCTATTGGCGGCTCTGGGCCCAGGCACCCTGGTGCTCAACAACCCCAGAGAACTGGGGGCTGAGCTAGCGGAGGCGATCGCCGAGCTCATAGAGACCGGCCAATATCGCCCCGTCAGCCGCGATGGCGAAATTGTCCCACCGGTCACCGCCGAAGCCCGCATTATTTTGCTGGCGGAACAAGCCGTGCCAGTTTTGGACGATGTGGTCGGCGAAACCATCAAGGTGCCCCCTCTACGGGTGCGCAAGGCTGACATCGAAGATTGGGTCAACTACTACCTATCACTGATCAGCCGCCGACGCAGCACCGGGCGGCTGACACTCACCCCGGAGGCCGTCCGCCGCCTTCAGTCCTACGACTTCCCCGACAATCTGCGCGAGCTAGGGAATCTAGTGGAGCGGGCGGCGGCTCAGCTCTCGGGCGGCGGTCTGATCACCGAAGAGATCATCTGGCCCGCCCAGAGCAAAAAGAAACAGCTGCGGCTCAACCTGCTTAACCGCTACCCCGATCTGCGGCGGTTCTTGCGCAGCCCCTGGTGGCCCGATCGCATCAACTACGGCATTACCCTTACCCTGTTTGCCGTCGTCATCGCCGTACTCTGGTTTGGCCCTCAGCAGCGCCACGAGAATGTAGCCTTAACCGTGTTTTGGGCCTGGTGGTGGCCCCTGGTGCTGCTGAGCTTCCCCTTTGTGGGGCGGCTGTGGTGCGCCGTGTGCCCCTTTATGATTTACGGCGAAGTCACCCAATGGATTTCACAAAAGCTGTTCCCCGGCAGGCTCAAACGCTGGCCCCGCGAGGCGGCCGAGCACTGGGGGGGCTGGTTTCTCTTTAGCCTATTCACCCTCATTCTGGTGTGGGAAGAGGTGTGGCACCTAGAGGATGCGGCCTACCTTTCTGCCTGCCTACTGCTGCTGATTACCGCCGGGGCGATGATCTTCTCGGCCCTGTTTGAACGGCGGTTTTGGTGCCGCTATCTGTGCCCCATCGGTGGCATGAACGGCATGTTCGCCAAACTCTCGATGACTGAGCTGCGGGCACAGCAGGGCACCTGCTCGGCAGAGTGCACCACCTACCAGTGCTACAAGGGCGGTCCCCAAAAAGGGGAAGGCCAAGAAACCAACGGCTGCCCCCTCTACTCGCACCCGGCCCAGCTCGAAGACAACCGCGACTGCGTACTCTGCATGACCTGCCTCAAGGCCTGCCCCCACCGCTCGGTCGAGCTAAACCTGCGGCCCCCCGGCATTGAGCTGTGGACGACGCACCGACCCCGCGCGTCTGAGGTGGCGTTGATGTTTCTGCTGCTGGGGGCGGTGTACCTGCATCGCCTGCCCGAGCTACAGACCCAGTTGGGTATTCAGCTGCCGATCGACACTGTCATTGGGCACAGCCTGGTGGCCTTTGGCGTGCTGGCGCTGCCCGCCCTGCTACCCCTCAGCGTCGAAGGCGCACACTGGCTCTGGCGCAAAACCCAGGGGCTGCCCCGGCGACCGGCGGTGAGGCTGGCCTACGGCTATCTACCCCTGGTGTGGGCAGCCAACCTGGCCCACTATCTGCGCCTAGGTCTAGGGGAAGGTGGGCGCATTTTGCCCGTGTCTTTAGCCACCTTTGGCGCCTCGGGGGTCAATCTGCCGGTTTGGGTGGCCCACCCCGCAGTGGTAGCTTTTCTCCAGGGCGTAACGCTCCTGTTGGGCATGGCGCTGTCGGTTTGGCTGACAGTCAAAATCTGTCGCCAGTCTGGCCCCCAGCGGTGGATTCAGCACACCTGCACCGGGCTACTAGGGCTAAGCCTATGGTGGCTAATTCCAGGATTTTAAGTAGATTAAGTTAGGGCTGTAGCCCCGGTCGAGTTGGTCGCACCCGCCATGTAAAGTTCAGTGTAGAATCCCTTCTAGGTAGTGCCACCCACAGTCACCCCCTGGTCAAGCCTGGTAGGGTACTGCTAACTCAGCACACGCATCTATAAACCTCAGCACACGCTCTATAGCGCTCGTCCGTCTGTCGGTCGGTCCCTCCAGGTCGTCACCTTGCCCCGAGTTCCTCTTCATCGGTTTCGCCATGTTCCAGGAAAGTTCGCTGGACTTCAAGCTGGTTCAGCGCGTCTGTTTGTTGCAGCAGGCCCTTGACCAAGCTAAAGAGTCTATAGAAGAGATGCAGGAGCAGGTGGAGAACCACCAGATGCTCCAGGCCCACCTTGCCCAGACCGAAGAATATTCAAACGTTCAGCAAAAAATTATTGTCAACCTTAAGCAGCAGCTGGATGCCAAAGACGAGTGGCAACATCAGGTGTTTGAACAGCTGTTGGTGGGGGTTAAAGGGCTAGTAGTTGATCAGCAGCTTGAGCTAGAGCGGCTGCGGGTGCGCATTCACCAGGGCCAAGCCGAGGTACAAGACTACCTGGTGCGGCTGAAGAACTATTACCAGAGTTTGGCCATGGGCCGCGCCCCCGGCCAAGACCTAGATTTGAACTCTGAGGTGATGATCGCGCGATCGCTCACGGTCAGCTTGAGCAGCCAGCTCCAGGCGGCCCAGCAGCACGTTCAGCACCTCGACAACACCCTCACCCGCCATCAGGTAACCCTGGCCCGCATGCAGGCCTACGCCAAAGGCGATAGTCAGAGCATGGGCGAGCCCATCGAACCGTCTAGCGACCCCCTCGCCTTACCCCCAACAGCCGAGGCATTGGACGACGACCCCATTGCCCTCAAAACCATAGTTGAAGCCCAGCGGCAGAAAATTGCCGAGCTGAATAACCAGCTCGGCCAGCAGTTTCACCAGCAAACCAGCCTCAAGTACCGCTGCCAAGAGATCGCCGCCGAACGCGACGGCCTGAGGCAGCAAGCCACCGCCCTCAAACTGGAAAACGAAGCGCTACAGGAACAGCTCTGGCACCAGAATTTGGATAGCGTGGGGTGAACAGGGTATAAGGGTGCAGGGTTTTGGGTGTAGGGTCTACGTTACCCCTGCTGGCGGCTACAGTTTTTCGCGGATGCTATCGGCCTGAGACAACAGCGCCTCAGCAAAGGAGAGGGATTGCTGGTGCGACTCGCCCCCGGCTAGCTGGGCCAGCTCTTCGCGGCGATCGCTCAGCGACAGCGGCAGCACCCGCACCACCGTGCGCTCTGCCTCCCCCGCTTTGGCTCCCTTGGCCAAGGCAGCTTCCACCACCTGCTTACCGACTCGAAAGTGGGCATCGGCCAGGGCCGCCACCATGGGCTGGTGGGTGACGCAGAGCACCTGGTGCTGGCGACCGAGTTGGTAGAGTTTTTCGGCGATCGCCTGGGCCACCCGGCCTGACACCCCCACATCGATTTCGTCAAAGACCAGCGTGCCCACTGGGTCTACCTGGGAAAAGCAGGCCTTCAGCGCCAGCAGAAAGCGGCTCATCTCACCGCCCGAGGCGGTCTCGGCCAGGGGTTGCAGGGGTTCGCCTGGGTTGGGGCTAAACAAAAACCGAATGCCGTCGGCCCCATTGGCGGTGGCGGTGATGGGCTTGAGCTCGACTTCGAACTGCACTCGATCCATGGCCAGGGGTTTGAGTTCGTCGACTAGGCGGGTCTCTAGCTTCTGGGCTACGCCCTGGCGCAGCTGGGTCAGTTTGGCGCAGGCCTCTGTCAAGGCGGTCTGGGTCTTCTCGACCTCGGCCTCCAAAGCTTCGATGGATTGGCCTTCGCCCGAAAGTTCGGCCAGCGCTTGGTTGACCTCGTCGCGGTAGGCGACCAGCTCGGGCAGGGTGCGGCTAAAGCGGCGGCACAGGGCCTTGAGCTGGCGCATGCGTTCTTCCACTTCTTCGAGCCGATCGGGGTCGGCCTCGACGCTGGCTCCGTAGGCGTTGATGGCGCGCCCGGCTTCTTCGATTTGGGTGAGGGCTTCGCTGACCATGCCCAATATCGAGGTAATGGCTGGGTCGTAGCGCTCCATGTCAATCAAGATGGCCTCGGCTTTGCCCAGCAGGTCGGCGCAGGCGCTCTCCCCGGCATCGCTTTCGTAGAGAATTTGGTAGGCGGCGTAGCTGTTTTGCTGCAGGTCAACGCTGTGGTTGAGGCGATCGTGCTCTTGGGCGAGGTTTTCGAGTTCTTGGGGGTCGTCGAGCTGGGCTTGCTCTAGGTCTTGGCGGTGCATGCGCAGCAGATCGAGCTGGTCGCGGCGCTGCTGGTCGGCCTTGCGGCGAGTGTCTAGGCGTTTTTTGGCTTGGGCGGCTGCGTCGTAGGCGGTGGCGACTCGCTGGCGCTGGGTCACCAGGGGGGCACCGCCAAAGCCATCGAGCCACTCTCGCTGGCGATCGCCCGAGCCCAGCAGCACGGTTTGCCCTTGGGCGGTGATTTCGACCAGCTTTTGCCGCAGCCCCTCGAGCTGGGGCCGGGTGGCGGGGCTGCCGTTGAGAAATGAGCGGCTGCGCAGGGTTTTGCCCAGGGTCAGCTCGCGCCGCAGCACGAGGGCACCGTCGGCGGCGGGGAATTCCTGTTCGGCTAGCCAGGTGTGGATTTCTTTGGGGACATCAAAGGAGGCTTCTACTAGAGCCTTTTGGCTGCCCGATCGCACTAGTCGCTGGTTGGCCTTGCCCCCCAGTGCGGCATCGATGGCGTCGAGAATGATCGATTTGCCCGCTCCGGTTTCGCCCGTGAGCACGTTTAGCCCGGCCTCGAGCCGCAGATCGAGATGATCGATCAGGGCAAAGTTCTCGATGTGCAGGGCGGTTAGCATAGGGTCGTTAGCATAGGGGCAATGAGCTAGTACTCACGTATTTTAATTGGAACCACTGTCGATACGCCTCTGAATGTGGGGAAGTAGGGTGGCTGCTGCTTAGATTGAGGCTTTCGTCATATCGTAGGGTGCATTCGCGTAGCAATGCACCATAGAGAGGCAGAGTTAGAAGGAGTAGCTCAATATTATGAGTGATGCATTGCGGCCCGAAGGCAGAATCTGTGAGGCTTTGCGCGGATTTGTAGGCCGGGAATGCACCCTACGCGTGGAGCACCCGCCGTTCGTTCTTAATAGCTGCCTTACGAGTGGAGCCCAATATGGTTACAGCAGGACTATTTGAAAGGAATTGAGATATTACTTAAGTACTGCTTCTTAGAGCTGATGCAATGACGGGAATCGAAATCGCTACCACGACTGCCATTACTGCTGCTGCTTCTGGATTAACCAAAATTGCGATTGATGTTTTTAGAGATACCAGTGGTGGTTTTCTTGAGCATCTGAGGGGTGGCATGGATGAACGAACTCGGACGTTCATTTTTCAAGCACTGCAAAAATACGTTGAGAGTTATCGGTATCGCCAATGCCAATTGAAGGTTTTAGGAATGCGTCAGCCGGTCGATCTAGAGGAGGTATACACATCGGTTCGATTGCTGAATACCCAAGACATCAAGGAGTTAGAGTCCATTGAGGCGCTAGAAAAAGCCTACCGAGAGCAAGGGCGACGGGCATCGAGTGACTCCGAGAAAAAAGCAAAGCCTGGAATCGAGCTGGCTCGGGAAAAACAGTATTTGATGGTATTAGGCAGTCCAGGCGCAGGAAAATCGACCTTCTTACGGAAAATAGGTTTGGAAGCACTCAAAGGGAATAAAGGCGATTTGAGACATCGCTGCATTCCAGTTTTTATAGAACTCAAGCGATTAACTGAGTCAACTATCGACATTAAAAAGCTGATTGTGCAGGAATTTCAAACCTGTAGCTTCCCTAAAGCAGAAGAATTTACCAACCGTGCCCTCAAACAGGGACGACTGCTTATTCTATTTGATGGCTTAGACGAAGTACCGACGGATAATCTCAACAACGCAATTCGCACAATTCAAGACTTTGTAGATCAATACAAAGCCAACCGCTTCATTGCCTCCTGCCGCACTGCTGCCTATCGTACCAGTTTTAGGCAGTTTACTGATGTGGCTATGGCCAACTTTGATAACGCTCAGATGGAGCAGTTTATTACTAACTGGTTTAGCAACCCAGAAGACAAGCGAACTAACAAAGCCCAGACTTGCTGGGAGGTACTAGAACAACCCGAAAACCAAGCAGCCAAAGAGCTAGCCCAAACCCCTTTGTTGCTAACATTTCTGTGTTTGGTCTATGGACGGGCGCAGCGTTTCCCCGAAAACCGAGCCCAGCTCTATGGCAAAGCCCTGAGAATTTTACTAGAGGAGTGGGCTGCTGAGAAAGCCATTATGCAACGTGATATTTATGATGGGTTAAGCACAGAATTAGAAGAAGTAATGCTCGCTGAGATTGCTTGCAAAGCGTTTATAAAAGATCAATTCTTCTTTAGTCGTCGAGAACTTGTAGCTGGAATCAAAACCTTTCTAGCCAGCAACTTAAATGCACCACAACATTTGGATGGCGAGGCAGTATTAAATGCTATAGCCATTCAGCAGGGAGTTTTTATAGAACGAGCGGATGATGCTTATACGTTTTCTCATCTAACCCTGCAAGAATATCTGGTAGCTCAATATATAGTTGATCATCAGCGCACCTTGGAGCTTGTTACTAAGCACATGTTTGATAATCGATGGCGCGAGGTGTTTTTACTTGTGCCAGGCTTAATGCGTGGTGGATCGAATGACTTACTCCTTCAAATTGAAGCGGAGGCATCAGCTCAACTCAATATTCCAGAGCTTCAAGCTTTCCTAGATTGGTCTAAACAGGCAACAGACGGTTCATCGGGAAGATTTAAGCCAGCAGCAAAGCGGGTTTTGGCAATTTACATTGCCCTTGCCCTTGCCCTTGCTCATTCCCAGTCCGACAGTAATTTCGGTATCGCTATTACCCATTCCCAACTCGATGCTGCTCGCAACTTAGCACGAGCACTTGATCCTCAGCTTGCCCAATCCTATGCGCTTAATCGTGCTCGAGATCTTTACCGTGCAAAGGCTCTTGCACCCGATTTGACCATTGATCTTGCCTTGTCCCTAGATAAACTTAAAATCTTCAAATTTGCAAACTTTACAGACTTGATAGCAAAAGTCTCTGCTTCTGAATCTGACTCTAAGGATGAAAGCCAGTCTCACAAGATATTCGGTGAACCAGTAAATTGTATCTTAAAAATTTGGTGGGATACACTTCAAATCGATCCTACTTCACTCATACTCAAGGACAAAGAATTGAGAGCCTTAGAGAATTATTTTTACGCCAATGAATTAATGGTGAAGTGTAAAGAAGCCGCTGTGCGGGTGACGCCAGAACTTTGGGCAGAGATTGAAGAACGAATGGTAACAGTAAGGGAATAATATTAATCGCGATAGGTTAAATCAACTCAAGCTAGAGTAAGGAGTTTTCATATAAATAATAGTTAACTTGCCACCAGTACGATCGCCCGTAGGGTGCATTCGCGCAGCAATGCACCACTCCTCAGGCAACACCGAACACCCATCATCTCTATTCCCACGAATATCGATGCACACTCGAATACGCCCAATCCCTTGGGCTCTTCACCAACCCATGCTTTACAGGATTGAAATGAACGTACTCACAATGGTTAACAAAATCTCGCTCATCCCGAATAGCATGCTCCCAATAGCGCCGCTGCCATAAATTCCCCTCCCTCCGCCGTTCCCCTGATGCGCTTTTCTCCAACGGCAGCGCCAGATCCTTGGCGCAGGCTTTCGTCACCATGAGCTTGATCAATCGCCAGCGTTTGGCATAGTCGGCATCGGTTTCTGGCAGCGTCAAAATGCAGTGAAAATGATCAGGCAACAGCACAAAGGCGTCGATCGCGAAGGGGTGTTTTCGGCGTACGGCAATGATGGCTTCTCGCAGGGCTTGTCGGCCAAGCTCAGTGCAAAGCCAGGGGTGGCGCTGATAGGTAACGTGAGTAAAAAAATAGCTACCGCCAGATCGGTATAGGCGTCGGTAATTGGGCATTAACGTGAGGCGAAGAATTTTGCTTAGGGTGCCCGCGTTGTGGTCGGGATCTTGGGCGGGGGCGGGTTGTGTATTACTTCGGAGGCGATGTCGCACCTCAGCGCAATGGGCATTATCGGAGGCGATCGCACCAAATTTGGGCGGTTTTGTCTGCGGGGGAGATTGGTGGGTGGCGGGAGTGGTGGTGCATTGCTGCGCGAATGCACCCTACTCAATAAAAAATCAGGTCTTTGGGCAAAGTTTGATTTATCTTACGATCGCATAGGTAAAAGGTGGGCGATGCCCACCCTACAGGTTGATACCCAGGCAGAGCATGAGCACCAGCCACGCGAAGCAATCGCGCCCTAGTAACAAACAATCGCATCCCAGTGATTAACAATTGCGCTCCGGTAACAAGCAATCGCGCCCCAGCAACAAACAATCGCACCCTGATAACAGGCAATCGCACCTTGGTAACAGCTAAGTACAGGGGTGGTTATGCTTCACCATCATCGCCACTTCATTCAGCGGCGCCTGTCCATATCTATTCCATAAAGCTGCCCCGTTTTTTCCGGGTCGGCGATCGCAGCGGGCACATTGCCCTGAGCGACAGGCAAGCCTCCCCAGCCCTACCGCCACCCCCATGCTTTAACCACCCTTTTGTATTGCCATCAAGGAGCACTACACCCATGCCCAGCACCGATACCACCCGCCGTTTGCGGCCCGACTATCTCGACCAGGATGTCATTTCCCTGCGCGGTGCGCGCACCATCGCCGGCTACACCTCCGCCCACCCCGAGACCACCATCGAAGGGCTCCAAAGCAGCTACGCCGAGATGATTGCCGCCCAGGATGAAGAGACTGCGATCATGGTGCGTGCCAAAGCTGCTGCCGACAGAGCCCGCCAGGCCGAGTGGCAGTTCCACCAAAACGTCTTGGCCATGAAAGAACTGGTGCGGGGGGTCTACGGCTCCGACAGCAACGAGGCCCAGGCCATCGGCTACAAGAAAAAGTCTGAGCGCAAGCGCCCTCGGCGATCGGCTGCGTAGTCATTTAGTCATTTATTTTGGTTCAAACTGCTGCCCCTCAAATCCTTTGAGATTTGGGGGGCATGCCATTGGGTGCGTCCCACGTCTGTGGCCCACTCTACGGGAAGCAAGCTACACCCTAAATCCCTCTCCCAGAGCGGGAGAGGGACTTTGAATCTGGCCCCCTTCTCCCGTTTTGGGAGAAGGGGTTGGGGGATGTAGAGCTTGCTCTTCTCGAAGAGTGGGCAAACTGCAAAACCGGCCAACCGTGGGTGAGAGCCCACAAGCTCCCCCCATTGACACAAGCCGATCGGAGGAAGTAGGGAGGTCACCACTCAGGATTCGGAGACTAAGCCGTTACAATAGTTAACGGGAGCGATTCAGGCGATCGCCTCAGCCTCCCCGACTATCAATCCCTCGGTTTTCAATCCTCTCTCTGAGCGCGCTATGGCTTTAAATACCACCCAGGATTCGGCTCAGCACTACGGTGAGTCTGTCGATATCATCGACGCTGAAGCCATTACGGTAACCGGAGAGGTGATGACCGAGCCGACCGTGGTTGCTATACCTGAGCCCGTCCTGGCTGCGCCCCGACCTCGCACCCTGGCTACCAAAGCCCAAGACCCCTTCGAGTCATTTGGCTATGACCCAGCGGCGATCGCCACCCACTACCGTCGCCGCCCGTTTCAAGTTTGGGCGCGGTTTGTCGGCATTTTCTTGCCGCTGATCAGCTTCTTTGCCCAGCTCTGGCTCGATGCCCGCGCCGGTCGCAGCGCCGAAAACGAGATTAAGCGGGCGGCCCAGCTGCGCACCATGCTCACCAATCTGGGTCCCGCCTACATCAAAATTGGCCAGGCCCTCTCTACTCGGCCCGACCTGGTGCCGCCGCTCTTTCTCGAAGAGCTGACCAAACTGCAAGACCAGATTCCACCCTTTCCCAACGTCACCGCCTACCGCTTTATCGAAGAAGAGCTAGGCGCACCCCCCAGCCAGATCTACGCCGAGATTTCTGAAAACCCGATCGCGGCGGCTTCCTTAGGCCAAGTCTACAAAGGCAAACTGCACAGCGGCGAAGACGTCGCGATCAAGGTGCAGCGCCCCGGCCTAGCTCGAAACATTGCCCTCGATCTGCACATTCTGCGCGGGCTGGCCCGTTTCGCCACCAACCGCATCAGCCAGATCCGCAGCGACCTGGTGGCCATCCTAGATGAATTTGGCGAGCGCATCTTCGAGGAAATGGACTACACCCACGAGGGTGAAAACGCCCAACGCTTTGCCAGCCTCTACAACCACATTCCCGATATCTACGTGCCCCACATCTACCCCCAGTACACCGCTCGCCGGGTGTTGACCATGGAGTGGATTGAGGGCACCAAGCTCACCAACGTCGACAAGCTAGACAGCCTAGGCATCGACGCCACCCACTTAATTGATGTGGGGGTGCAGTGCTCGCTGCGGCAGCTGCTAGAGCACGGCTTCTTTCACGCCGACCCCCACCCCGGCAACCTGCTGGCCATGGCCGATGGCAAGCTGGCCTACCTCGACTTTGGCATGATGAGCGAGGTCAAGCCCTACCAGCGCTACGGCTTGATTGAGGCGGTGGTGCACATGGTCAACCGCGACTTTGAGGGGCTAGCCAACGACTACGTCAAACTAGAGTTTCTCACCCCCGACACCGACCTAACGCCGATCATTCCGGCCCTGGCCAACGTGTTTAGCAACGCCCTGGGGGCCAGCGTCGCCGAGCTGAACTTTAAGAGCATCACCGACGAATTTTCGGCGCTGATGTACGAGTACCCGTTCCGCGTGCCGGCCTACTACGCGCTGATCATTCGATCGCTGGTGACCCTAGAGGGCATCGCTATCAATGTTGACCCCGAGTTTAAGGTGCTCAGCAAGGCCTACCCCTATGTGGCCAAGCGGCTGCTCACCGACCAATCGCCAGAGCTACGGGCCTCTCTACAAGATCTGCTGTTCAAGGATGGCAGCTTCCGCTGGAACCGGCTGGAAAACCTGCTGCGCAACGCCCGCAGCAGCGACGACTATGACATGGATCGGCTGATCGACCAGACGCTAGAGTTTTTGTTCTCAGACCGGGGCTCGTTCTTGCGCGATCGCATCGTCGGCGAACTGGTCAACAGCCTCGACAACTTTGGCCAAAGCACCGTACAAAACTTGACAACCGCCGTACAGCGCCGCTTTGGCCTCAAGAAGGATTTGCCGCCTGCGGCCGCCGCTGCCCCCAACGACCTCGACAACCTGCGTCGCATTCTTGACATTCTCAAAGACACTCCCGGCTTTGATGCCGCCCAAGTAGCAACCCGGATTCCGACGCTGTTGTTTAAGCCCGAGACCCAGGCGATGGGTCAGCAGGTAGTGGCCAAGCTGGCTCAGCGCGGCCTGGCTCGGCTGATTCGCAACCTGTTGCTAGAAGGAGAGCCTGTGGCCCAGCCCCAGCTCACCCCCTCGCGCGTCGGGGGCTAGGCAAACCCTGGTCAATCCCCTGCCGTTGCAAACATCTTTGGCAGGGGATTCCCTTTAGCAGCGACAAACTTCAGTTCAACCAGGGTGGCGTCGAGAGCTTGAATCGTAGGAGAGCAATGCACCCGCTAATCCACAAAAAGCCAATACCATAGCCCGCCAGCACATCGGTTGGCCAGTGCACCCCCAGGTAAAGACGACTCAGGCCAATGCCGCCGATTAAAAAGACCGCTCCTGCGTAAATTATTAGTTTTTGCCTAGGGAAGCGTCGCGCTAGCAGGTAGGCCGAAAAGCCATAAAGCACCATCGACCCCAGGGCGTGGCCGCTGGGAAAGCTGTAGGTGGTCTCAGTAATGATTTGGGGCCAAAGCGCAGGTCGATCCTTGCTAAACAGCAGTTTCAGCCCTGTGCTTAACACTGCCCCGCCTACGCAGTTAATGGCAAAGGCGATCGCAACCGACCGGTGGCGACGCCACCAAAGTCCGCTAAACCCTATGCAGGTCAAAGGCACTACCGTGCTGGGGTCGCCTAGGCGCGTAAACGTCAGCATCACCCGGTCTAGAGTCGGTGTGGCAAATTGATTTATCCACAGCAGAACCGACTCGTCAAAGAAAAAGGCTTCTCGCTCTAGCACTTCTTCGGCCAGGTTGGCCAGCCCCAGCAGAATCAGCAGGCAAGTCCCTAGCCAAAGCATCCCAACGGCAGCGATAAACGACATCAGCCGCGGATGGATATGCTGCATCCAGGTTTGGGCCAGCCGTTTTAGGATCTGCTGCATCGGGCCACCTCACCACAGGACTGCCACCAGAATGCCATGCAGTCCGCTTGTGTTGGCTGCCCCTCACCCCAGGTAATAGCTCATCAATTTCTGCATCAGGGGTCAGGTGCCTTACTAATCCATGACGGTTATATGTCATGGACTAGAAGGCACCTGACCCCTTTGGGGTTGAGAGGTAACTTGTTGAGCATTTGGAGCGGGTTGATTGGGAACGTTAGGCGTCGCTTACGTAAACGGAACCTTATGCCTTGAGAAGATTCAAAGAATGCAACCACGACGCCGCACCCGTGTTTGGCGTCGTGGCAAGCTATGTCGCCTCAGTTCCCTAAAAGGCGTAACGGACGGTGCAGTAGGGCATCTCCTGGTGCAGTAGCTCCTGAAACTGCTCGACGAGACTACCCTTCAGCCCTCGTTTGTAGCGCACGTTCTTGCCGCCGGTCTGCGAAAACTTGGTCTCTTGCAAGTCGGGTTGCCACAGCAGGTCTTCGCCCTTGGGATGCCAACCCATGTTGACATCGTGGAGGCGATCGTTGTGGGTTAAAAAGATCACCTCGCACTGGAGCTGCTGCTTGGCGCGATCGCTGAGGGTGTCGTCGAGTTGACGAAAGAGATCGGTGTAGTCGTCGAGCCAGCCCTCGTAGTAAACAACAGGCGCAAAGTTGAGGTGCACCTCATACCCAGCTTCGACAAAGTCGTTAATAGCGTTGATGCGGTCTGAAATAGGCGACGTTCGCACATCGATGATTTGGGCCTTAGCGGCAGGCATGAGGCTAAACCGAATTCGGGTCTTGCCCTGGGGGTCGTAGCTCAACAGCTGTCGATTTACGCACTTGGTGGCAAAGGTTGCCTTGCTGTTGGGAATGCGGCGAAACAGGGTGATGATGTCCTTCACGTTGTCGCAGATGGCCGCATCGACCGAACAATCGCTGTTCTCACCAATCTCGTAGACCCAATACTGAGGGTCAACCTGGTTGGGTTCTAGCTTGTCGCCCTGGCGCTTAGCGTGGCGCTCTAGGTAGCCCAACACTCGCTCGATATTGACGAAGACGGTAATCGGGTTAGCGAAACCTTTGCGTCGGGCCACATAGCAGTAGGAGCAGGCCATGGCACAGCCGTTGGCGTGGGAAGGAGCCACAAAATCTGAAGAACGGCTGTTAGGACGAGCCTGAAGAGACTTCTTCACCCCCAGCACTAGTACGGTGCGCTTGATACGAGTCCAGTCATCTACCGAGCCTTCGTTGCCGTGCAGGTCGGGAATGTTCCAGTGGGACGGTACCTCGATCAGCGAGGCGTTGGAATGCTGGGACAAAATCTCTTGACCGCGGGCGTACTGAAAAGCATCGGGCTCGTGATAAATCTCCTGGATGTTAAGCAGTCGCTCTAGGTGAATCTGAGGGGCCAGTCGCTGCTCGTCGCGGGTTGCTGGGCGGGCGATGGGAGTTGAGGTCAAAGTGCAGAAATCCTTAGCGGGTGATGTCTACAGTGCTTGCGCATCTGCTTTTACCGTAGCGAGTCGATGTGACGGAGGAAACCAGTTGACTGGGGTAACTGCCGCCCGTTGCAGGGCGGGTTTCTACCGTCGGAAGATACTCCTCAAAGGGTGAGGAAATCCATGCCCGCTAGAGGATTGCTCCGCTGAATCTGCTTGTCATAGTAAAAAAGCTGATCAATTCTCTCTTGCCCACACCCGCAAGCGCAGTTCCAGCGCCCCCAGCCTCATGCCTTCTCAAACCCCCGCCCAATCGATCCTCGATACCCCAAATCTTGGGCTGGTCTGCATCACGACCTCGCCCGAGGTGCGCTTTAAGACCATGACCCGCAAGCGGCTGTTGCAGCTAGATGAAGAGGCGCAGGAGCAGGCAGTGCGATCGCTCTACAGCGAGAACCTGAGACGGCTCAACCTGGCGATCGCATTTTGCCAGGCCAACCAGATTCAGCTCTACCGCTTGATATCAAACATTTTTCCGTTTTCGGATACCCCCCTGGGCACGAGAATTTTGGAGGAGTTCGCCGAAGCTCTGCGGCAGCTGGGCGATCGCGCCCAGGCCGCCAACATTCGCCTGGTGCTGCACCCCGATCAGTTTGTGGTGCTCAACTCCGACAACCCCACGGTGATCGAAAACAGCATCACTATCCTGACGGCCCACGCCCGCTGGTTTGACCTGATGGGTCTACCGCAATCCCCCTGGGCGTTGATGAATATCCACGGCGGCAAGGGCGATCGCCACGATCGCCTCATCCAGGTAATCCGCGAGCTGCCGACGCCGATTCGCTCTCGCCTCACCCTAGAGAACGACGAGCACACCTACAGCGCCGCCGCCATCCTAGACATTTGTCGAGCGACGCAGATTCCGATGGTGTTTGACGCTCACCACCACCTGATCCACGAACGCCTCGACAGCTACGACCATCCCAGCGTCGAGCAGATGCTGACGGCGGCTCGCACCACCTGGCCCGACCCAGCCTGGCAGCTGGTGCATATTTCCAACGGGTCTAGCGCCCTCCATGACCCTCGCCACAGCGACTTGATCACCGCCATGCCCAGCTCCTTCCGTCAGGCTCCCTGGATTGAGGTGGAAGCCAAGCACAAGGAGCTGGCGATCGCCCATCTGCGCCAGACTTGGTTGTCGGCTTGAGGCGACGCGAAAGGCTAAGAGGGTATAGGGTTCAGGGTTTAAGGCTCAAGGCCGACCTTACACCTTAAACCCTGAACCTTGAACCTCCGCCCCCGGCCTGTTAGAGCTTGTCACAATCAGCCCAGGCAAGCCCTGGATTTCAGTATCCTTAAGGTAAGGCAAACTAAATCGACACCCTGGGGAAACTGCTAGATGAATCGTCGTGGGTTGATTACCAGACTATTGGCCGTGGGGATGGTGGTTGCGATCGCCCTCTTTGGCCCGTTGACCGCCCCAGCTCAAGCGGCGACGGAGCTGACGGTTTACCGCAGCCCCACCTGCAACTGCTGCGGCCACTGGGTCGACCACATGCAAGCCGCCGGGTTTGCCGTGGAGGATGTAGTGACAGACGACATGGATGCGATCAAGGATCAGTACGGTGTGCCAGAGGCGCTGGCATCCTGCCATACGGCTCTAGTTAAAGGCTACGTCATCGAAGGTCATGTGCCCGCGTCGGATGTGCAGCGGTTGCTGAGTGAGCGCCCCGCAATTCTGGGAATTGCCGCACCGGGGATGCCAATGGGTTCGCCGGGAATGGAAACGGGCGATCGTGTTGACCCCTACACTGTGGTCTCCTTCTCCGCGAATGGCGACACTGCCACCTTTGCCGAACACCTGTGAGCATCGCCACCTACCCTGCTGTAGGTCACGCCGTCACGCTATGACCTACTACCGCAGTCAGCCCGAAGCCTTTTCTGCTGCCTACCTGCACAACCTGCGGGGCGCAATTCAGTCGTGCCGCTACTTTGCAACCAACAACCTCAACCGCGATTTTGTCGCCACCAAAGGGTTCTCGGTAGTGTTTAAGCAAGCGGGTCGAGCCGAGGTCGATCGCCAGTTTCCCTTTTTTAAGCCCTACCTCGACCAGGCGCTGCTGCCCAGCTGCAACGCATTTTATTTGAATCCGCTGATGTTGAAACAGGGGTCGCGGGTTGACCCCCATATTGACCGATCGCTGCGATCGTACTGCAAAACTATCGAGCCCCCCGAGCAGGTCAGCGTGCTCTACGTGCAGGTGCCCGCCGACCTGACCAGTGGCGAACTGGTGTTGCAGCGAGGGCGGCAGCGGGTGGCCCAGATTCGGCCCCAAACCGGCCTGCTGCTGCACTTCCAGGGCGATCTGACTCACTCGGTCAACGCTATGGCCAGCGCGGGCAGTCGCCTCAGCCTGGTGTGCGAACAGTACTGTCTCGATGCCGAGGCTCTGTGGGATATCCCTGAATTTCTGATCGAATCTAGAGCCTCTGCCCCCGCTAAAACCCGGCGGTAGGGCAATTGCAGCATTTATAGGTACAAATTTAGTATTCTTTAATCAAAGGTACTAGAGGGCGCTTTTCAAGCGCCTTGCTGTAGCTTTGGGCATCTACCGATCCCCCTTGCCTTTTTAAGAGGGCAGTAAAAGCCCCTTTCTTAAGGGAAATGAAGTGAAAGCTTCACTTTCGCTATTAGAAATAGAGCTTTTCAAAAGTCCTCTCAAATCTCTGTCCCAGGCAGTGAAGTGTCTGCTGAAAGGATCTAAAACGTCATCATTTGAGCACGTCAAACACTTCTTTTTTTCGTTCTTTAATCTTCATTCTTTAGCTGTATGAGTTTAATTCAAGAAATCTTTCTCGAAACCGACTGGGAAGAGGTTGAGCAAGCCCAGGCCGCCTGCGACCTGCGGGCCGCCCAGCTCAAAGCGGAGGGCCATACCTGCACCTGCACCACGCTCTACCGCATTACCGACGGGCGGCGGGTGTTTTTGCTGGAGGCGCAGCACCCCGATTCGCTAGAGCCAGAGAACAAACCCTCGCGACGCAGACTGCCCGCCCGGCGATCGGCCCCAAGAGGATGAGTCGGGGGGCCATCGTGTGCCCCTACTACTGAGGAGATTGCCCCTTCACCAAGCTTAGGGCGACGGCCTCTGCCACCCGAATGCCGTCAATGCCAGCGGACAGAATGCCCCCAGCATAGCCGGCTCCTTCGCCTGCGGGGTATAGCCCAGCGGTATTGAGGCTTTGAAACTGCTCATTGCGCTTGATGCGAATGGGCGATGAGGTGCGGGTTTCGATGCCAGTGAGCACAGCGTCATCCATGGCGAACCCGTGGATTTTGTGGTCGAAGGCCGGGATGGCCTCACGAATAGCGGCGATCGCATAGTCCGGCAAACTGCTGCTCAGATCCCCCAACTTCACCCCCGGCTTGTAGGACGGCTGCACCTCGCCAAAGGCGGTCGAGGGCCGGCTGGCCAAAAAATCCCCCACCAGCTGGCCGGGAGCTTCGTAGGTGCCGCCACCCAGCTCAAAGGCAAATTCCTCCAAACGCCGCTGGAGCGCAATGCCCGCCAGCGGCCCCTCGGGGTAATCGACCTCGGGGGTGATGCCCACCACGATCGCACTGTTGGCGTTTGACTCATCCCGCGCATATTCGCTCATGCCGTTGGTCACCAGGCGGCCCGGTTCTGAGGCTGCCGCCACCACCTTGCCGCCGGGGCACATGCAAAAGCTGTAAACCGATCGCCCGTTTTCGCAGTGGTGCACCAGCTTGTAGTCAGCGGAGCCCAGGCGGGGGTGCCCGGCCTGGTCGCCCAACCGGCAGCGATCGATCAGCAACTGGGGGTGCTCAATGCGAAAGCCAATGGAAAAGGGCTTGGCCTCGATGTAAACCCCCCGCTCGTAGAGCATGTGAAAGGTGTCGCGGGCGCTATGGCCCACGGCCAACACCACGTGGTCGCTGGCTAGGTAGTCGCCATTGTCGAGCCGCACACCGCGCACCTGGCCCTGGTCGATGTCAATGTCGGCGACGCGGGTCTGAAAGCGAATCTCGCCGCCGAGAGACTCAATCATGGCGCGCATATTCTGCACGATTTTGACCAGGCGGTAGGTGCCGATGTGGGGCTTATTGATATAGAGAATTTCGGGAGAAGCACCGGCATTCACCAGCTCGGTGAGCACCTTGCGGCCGTAGTGGTGGGGGTCGCTGACCTGGCTGTAGAGCTTGCCATCGGAGAACGTGCCCGCGCCGCCTTCGCCAAACTGCGCGTTTGACTCAGGGTTGAGGGCCTTTTTGAGCCAAAAGCCGAAGGTGTCAACGCTGCGATCGCGCACCGACTTGCCCCGCTCGAGAATAATGGGCCGAAACCCCATCTGCGCCAGCATCAGCCCCGCAAACATGCCGCAGGGCCCCATGCCAATCACAATGGGGCGATTCTGAAATTCCTCGGGAGCTTGGGCCACCGGGCGATAGGTCAGATCGGGCGTCACGGTCACCGTGGCGTCTTTCTTAAACCGCTTGAGCAGGGCCTTTTCCTGCGGCGTCTCCACATCGACGATGTAGACCAGAGCAATGTTGCCCTTTTTGCGGGCGTCGTAGCTGCGTTTGAAGATGGTGAAGCTGGTCAAATCCGCCGCTGTCAGATGCAGCTTTTTAAGAATGGCCTCCTCAAGGGCGGCTTCGGGGTGATCGAGGGGCAGTTTAATTTGGCTGAGGCGTAGCATACGAAATAGTGGGGCAAAGTCCCAGTGAGGCGCAGAGGATCATCATGCCACATTGGTCTGGGGTCTTACCATTCTGGGCGATCGCCCGTCAGGAATCGCCGCCCTAACCACTGTAGCTGGGGATATCAGCTCAGCGATCGAGCCGATGTTAACCAAGGAGAGACCGAGAATGAAACTAAATCTAGCCGGGGCGCTGTTGGGCAGCCTGCCGATCTGTCTGCTGAGCGGCACGGCGGCCTTGGCCAACACAATGGACCTGAGCGTGCTGCCCCTGCTCAGTAGCCCACAGGCCCGCTGTCCTGAGGGGCTGACGGCCCATGAAACCCTCCGCCCCTACGCTGAGGGTAGCTTTTCGACCGAGGGTATGGTCAAGCTGCGCGACATTGCCACCGACATTAGACTGTCCCAGTCAGATCAGTTTAGCGCCACTTGGGTGGGCACCCTCAAGCCCGAATACCGCAATTGTCAAGCCTCGGGCGGCATGGTCAGCGTCGATGACGCCGCCTACGAGGGCAACTCCTACATCCGCATTCAGCTGATCAACGGTCAGGTCAAGGCCATTCTCGACATGACGGGGATGCGCGACCCCAACGGGTTTACCACGGTCATTCTGTTTAAGGGTCTGCGGGATGGCAATCCTCGCTGGACCTGGGGCGGCAGCGACTAGACACATTCATGCTTAATAACGGCCTCGGTAACGGTTATGAAGATTGCTTTGGGCGCAAAGCCTAGCAATTTTACAGCAGCCCACCTGAAGCCGAACCTAAAAGCATGGGAGCTATTTCGTCTCATCATCGCGATCGCCTTCGTGGGTCGCTTTTAACATGGCGCGAATCCGCTCAATGTGAATCTGAGAATCTTGCACCCGCTGCAAGATTGAAGAAGAGTTGCCCTGCTTCTGACCCATGGTGGCAATCAAGTTCTGACGCTCTTCAAACATCCGCAGAGCCACCCACAGCGTTTCTTCAATCTTGGCCGTTTGCTGGGCTAGCAGCACCGCCGAGGTAAACGCGTGGCCTGTATGACAGCGATACCTGAGAAGATCGCCTTCCGCCATTTGCCACAGCACCCCACCACAATCGGGACAGTTGAACGGCACCTGCTCGCCCAGCGCCTCGACCGAAGGCAAATCACTTAAAACGCGCTGGGCAATTTCCGCCTCGATCACGATGTCTTTGGGGGGCTGCTGGCGATCGGGCAGGTTTCGGCGCACCAGCTCCGACAGCAGCGTTCCCATGTCAGCGATGGGCAAGCAGTAGTCAACTCCCACATTGGTGATCACCGACTGGGGCATGTCTGGATAGGACGCATCCAGCGGATCTTGAGCGATGCAGACGCCGCCACATCGCTTGATCGCCATCATGCCGCTAGTGCCATCGTCCAGGTATCCGGTCAGAATAATACCAATGACGCGATTGCCGTAGGCCACTGCCGCGGAGCGAAATAAGGGGTCAATGGCCGGCCGGTAGCGGTTTTCGCGTGCTCCCTTGGTGACCAAAATTTTTTCTTCTACGAGCAAAATATGTTGATCGGGGGGTGCCAGATAGATGTGACCACTTTGGAAGGGTTGCTCGTCGTGGGCCTGTTCGCAGGTTAGCCCACCACTCTCACTCAGGGCTCTGACTAGCACGTCTCCCTTGATGTCTGCACTCATGTGGTTGACCACGAAGACAGCAGCCGGGAAATCTTTTGGCAGCTGCGCGGTCAGCTTCATTAAGGCATGCATGCCCCCAGCAGACGCGCCAACAGCAACAATCATTGGTGGTTGGGTTTGATTCATTTTCACCCTCGTGCTTGTGGGTTTAGCGCATCCGTCTGCTTACCAACTTAAATGGTTCAAGCCCAAGCAAGGGGAAAATCTACCGCAGGTTGCACTTAGCCCTTGAGTCTAGCTCCTAGAGTAGAAGGGCAGTTTATACCTTGGCCTTGACAACCTGTGGATATTTACATTCTCGATCTACTGGTTATAGGGTTGTTGCTGCTTACAGTAACTTTGGGTTCAGGCTGGATTGGCCGATTGCCCCTGTCTTACGCACTAATTTATCTAATTGTGGGGATTGGTTTAAGTCCCTACGGCGTTAACCTCGTGCAAACGCGACCCGACGCCGCCCTTTTAGAACGGCTGACCGAGTTTGTAGTGTTGATCTCTCTCTTTAGCTGCGGCTTGAAAATGAATCGGCCGCTAAAGACCTGGGCGTGGAATTCAACGATTCGGCTGATCGGCTTTTTGATGCCGATTTCGATCTTTGCGATCGCCGCCATCGGCCACTTTTTTCTCAAGCTGGAATGGGGCGTAGGCATATTGCTAGGGGGAATTTTGGCTCCCACCGACCCGGTCTTGGCCTCTGAGGTGCAGCTCACCAACCCCCAAGACCAGGACGAGCTGCGCTTTGGACTAACCTCCGAGGGCGGACTCAACGACGCGCTAGCCTTTCCCTTTGTCTATTTTGGGCTGCACTGGATAAAAGACGACAACTGGCAGAGCTGGTTTGGGCGCTGGGTAGCTGTCGATCTGCTGTGGGCGATCGCCGCCGGCCTGCTGGTTGGTATTGGGGTAGCTAAGGGGATCTGCTGGCTAGAGCGACATCTCGCCAAAAGAAATAGTGTCGATGAGGTAATGGAAGATTTTGTTGGCCTCAGCACCATCTTGCTCGCCTATTCAGTAGCCGAGCTAGTTCACGGCTACGGCTTTTTAGCCGTTTTTGTCGCTGGAGTGGCTATGTACCACCATCGCCTAAGCGATGAGCGATCGCTCTCCCGCCTCAAGTTTATGGAACGGCTCGAAAAGCTAACCGAAATTGGCACTATTTTGCTGCTGGGGTCGCTGCTGCGCGTTGAGCCCATGCTAAAGTTTGCGGTTCCGGGCCTCATCATAGCGGGCTTGCTGATCCTTGTGATTCGCCCCCTAGGAGCCTGGGTGAGCACCATTGGCTCTCCGGTTCACCCGGCCACGCGCTTGCTGTTTGGCTGGTTTGGCATTCGCGGCGTGGGCTCGCTGTACTATCTCACCTACTGTCTGGGTCAGGGTTTGCAGGACGAAGCCGGCGAGATGATTGCCTGGCTGACGATCATTACAGTCACCATTTCGGTAACGCTGCACGGCGTCACCTCGACTCCATTGATGCAGTGGTACGAGCATTACATTGGGGGCCGCAACGACATCGAGAAGGAGCTGCCCCAGTAATTACAGCGGCCAATATCGCCCCAGGCGTGCCGAGGCTGCCTAGGACAATCCTGTCATTTCTATCGCTGAGTGGCGCTTGGAGCAGCGACTAGGGCAGTTTTTGCAGATCTTGCTGAAGCTGCTCCGCCTGTTGCTCTACAACTTCAGCAGCTTCGTTGGCCTTCTCAATATTTTTTGTAGGAAGCGGGGTCTCGCTAGTCTCAGCGGGCTTGTTTTGATGAAACATCAGCATGCCTACTACCCCAAGCCCTACCAATAGCCCGACTAAAGAGAGTCCACGCATGGTTTTACCTGTCCCTAATAAGCCGTAGCCCTGAGCCAAAGTCACTGCCCCGATTCTGCCAAGGCAGCTTTGGGTTTAAGCGCAATGGTCATCGCTATACTATCGGCAGTTCAATACTCCTAAAGTACCCACGAGGCGACACGATTGAGGCAGAGCTAGCCCTGGGTTGGCGGTGTTGGGCTGCGATCGCGCCGCCATGCCTGTAAGATTTTGCCATGACGACCTTTGTAGCCCTCGATTTTGAAACCGCCGATCGCTACCGCGACAGCGCCTGCGCTATTGGCTTAGTTCGAGTTGAGCAGGGGCAGGTGGTAGATAAGGTTCACTACCTGATTCGGCCTCCGCGGCGGCTGTTTGAGTTCACCCACATCCATGGCATTACCTGGCGGCAGGTGGCCAATGAACCCGATTTTGCCGAGCTGTGGCCCGACATCGCGGCGATGTTGACAGGGGCCGACTTCTTTGTGGCCCACAATGCGTCCTTCGATCGCAGCGTGCTCTACGCCTGCTGCAAGGCCTACGGTATTTTGCCCCCGGTGCCCGACTTTGTCTGTACGGTCAAGCTGGCCCGCCAAGCTTGGAATCTTCGCCCCACCAAGCTGCCCAACGTGTGCGACTACCTGGGCATTCCCCTCAACCACCACGATGCACTGTCGGATGCGGAGGCTTGCGCGAAAATTGCGATGCTGATTCCGACCCAGTTTGTGGCCTCAGCGTCTGGAGCTAGCGCGGGCTAGCTCCAGACGCTGAGGCTAACCGACTTAGGAAGATTGGCTGTACGTAAGCGATCGCAGGGACGGACGCTTTAGTAAAGCAGTACGTCCCTGCTGCGAGTCCACCCAGCAAAACCGCCTATGCTATTTTCCCCCAGGAAATTTCTCTATATAGGCCTGCATCTGTAGGGCGATCTTCCCTTGCTGAACGTCCAAGCTTTGCAGCTGGAGCGTCATGCCGCTGAGGGTAAAATTGTGCAGGTCGAGCAAGTCTTTGGCGGCCGCCAGCAGGCTCTGAGTCAGAGGTTCTGAGGTGTTTTCTGGCTCAATTTGAACATCGTTCAGCACCACCTCGTGCCCCTGAGGCCCCATGGCTGGGGTAGCGCGAAAGGCCACCTGCTGCCGCTCGCCGGTTTCATCTAGCACGACGCTAGCAGCGATCGCCACCTGACCATTCCCCGGCAGAGAAAAGTCAATCTGCTCAGCGCTAAGCCGCACCGGACGGCCATCTAGGGTGACATCCAAAGACTTCAGTTTTTGCTGAATATAGTCAGAATTGCAGGCCCGCTCAATATCGACCTCGGTCAGCTCAACCGCAGCGCTGGCATTGGTGGGGCGAGTTAGCTCAATATTGCCAAAAGCCGCCTTGAGGGGGTCAATGGAGATACCATCGGTTTTGACCGAAAGCTGCTCGGTCCGCAGCTCGTTTTTGATCACTAGACCGCGCCCTTCAATATTGGCCGACTCTAGCTCTCCCTGCATCAGTGCGATCGGGTTGGTGCGTATTTCGGCATCTAGGTCGTCTGCGGCATCAAGTTGGGTAGACAGCCCCACCTCGAATGCTTTGCTCAGGGCCTGCTCACCCAAATCTGAATTGCCTTTAGCCATCTTCGTTGTCCTTCTATAGGGTTGAAGGCATAGTCTAGACGGCTTCTTAAATGTTTACGCTCTGCCAAGATGCGTGTTTTATGGCTAGCAATAGTCTGCTTAGGGAGGATAAATATTTTGCCTAAATCACCCCTTTAGAACTGGGAATTAGGTGCGCTCGGCGGGGGTCTACCTCGGTGGCCATGCGCATGGCCCGAGCAAAGGCCTTGAATGTGGCCTCAATAATATGGTGCGAGTTGATGCCATCAAGCTGGCGAATGTGCAGGGTCATTTGGCTGTGGTTGACCACCGCCACAAAAAACTCTCGCACCAGCTGGGTATCGTAGGTACCCACCCGCTGAGTTGGAATCTCCAGCCCATAGCTGAGGTGGGGCCGACCCGAGAAGTCCAGCGCTACCTGCACCAGCGATTCGTCGAGCGGCGCGACAAAGTGGCCAAAGCGGGTAATGCCCTTGCGATCGCCCAGAGCCTGGTGCAGCGCCATGCCTAAGGTAATGCCTACATCCTCATTGGTGTGGTGGTCGTCGATCTCAATATCGCCCGTAGCCCGCACCTCCAGATCAATCAGCCCGTGGGACGAAATCTGGTGCAGCATGTGGTCGAGAAAGGGGATGCCTGTCTTGGCCTCACACTGCCCAGTGCCATCCAAATTGAGGCTCACCTGCACGTCGGTTTCCCCGGTGGTGCGGCTCACGCTGGCGCTGCGGCTAGGGTAAGCCAGACCAGAAGCAGGAACGGAAATTGGACGGTCTTGGGTTTGCATTGCAGGTTGGTGACAGATAATGTCTCATTTTACCGAAGTCTGTATCTACTAACAGGCTCTAACTGTCGAGGACAGACAATGGCCATGTGCCTCGGCACTACTAGCTTTCTAGAGCTGCCAAAATTTGCTTACGGGTAATGTCACCTGTCACCTTAGCCGCACCTAAGCCGTTTGGCATGACAAAGCGAACCTGGCCATCCTCCACTTTCTTGTCGCCCTGCAGCAGCGAGAGAATGTCTTCGGAGGCCAGCTGGGCCGGAATCTGGGTGGGTAGCCCCGTTTTTTCAATCAGTTTCAGCTGTCGCGTTTCCTCAGCGGTGGTCCAGTAGTCGAGGGCGGTGGCGATCTTACCGACCGCCACCATGCCGATCGCTACCGCCTCCCCGTGGTTGACGCCGCGATAGTTCATCAAGCTTTCGACCGCATGGCCGATGGTGTGCCCGTAGTTCAGAATTGCCCGCAGCCCCGCCTCTTTTTCGTCTTGGGAGACCACATCGGCTTTGGCCTGGCACGATCGCGTCAGAATGGTGTGCAGCAGCTCATCCCCCAGATAGCGGTACTGGTCGAGGCGGGGGGTGGCCTCCAGCATTTCAAACAGGTCTCGATCCCAAATCACGCCGTACTTGATCACCTCTGCCATGCCTGCCCGAAATTCGCGCACGGGTAAGGTTTTCAGCACCGTAGGGTCGATCAGCACTAGGCGCGGCTGATGGAACGCCCCAATCAAGTTTTTGCCGCGGGGATGGTTGACGCCGGTTTTGCCCCCGATCGAGGCGTCTACCATGGCCAGCAGCGAGGTGGGCACCTGCACCACATTCACCCCCCGCAGCCAGGTGGCGGCGGCAAAACCCGTCATATCGCCCACCACACCGCCCCCCAGGGCGACCATTGCCGACTTACGCTCTAGGTGAAAGTCAAGGGCCGCGTCGTAGATTTTTTGTAGGGAGCTAGGGGTTTTGTAGCGTTCCCCAGCGGGCAGCAGACAGGTTTCAACTGCATAGCCCGCCTGGGTGAGAGAGGCTAGAGTGCGATCGCCGTACCGCTTAAAAATTGCCGGATTCGACACCAGCAATAGCTTTTGCCCCGGCTTCACCAGCGGTGAGCCGCCACCTCCCAGCCAGGTGCCCAAATGGTCTATACCCCCAGCGGCCACCACCACATCGTAGGGCTGACTTGGCAAGGGGACGGGGATGACGGACTTCATAGGGATGGTCAGGGGGAGGAGGTGCTTTAAAACTTTAGCGCCTGGGGGTTACGGGGTGAGGGAGTGACGGGGTAATGGATTGTCTCAATTACTCCCTCACTCCCCCACTGCCCCACGCTCCCCCCCGCCGTGGTTCAATATAGAGTCGTAACCGTTGTGGAGAAAGAAGTTATGGGTGGTGTAGTCGCCTATGTACTGTTTTTGTCGGTCATGGTAGGTACAGCTATTGGACTGTACCTTGGTCTCCGGCTCGTGAAGCTGATTTAGCGCTCAACGTTAGGTACGCCATGGCCTGAATGCAGCCTAATAGCAGCCATCCCAAAATATTGATGCGGCCGTCGTAAAAGGCTAGGTCAAAGATGGCAAAGGCTGCAGTACCGCCAAAACCGGTAAGGTAGCCCGCCAAAAGGGCCATGGCATCGGGGGATAGCGGAACCGCAACCAGAGTAAAGGTACCGCGCCCCAAGACCCATCCCACTATTCCCGTAAACCCTAAAGTAACTGGAATGCCGGCCTCGGCGGCGAGCATCAGCCACAGGTTGTGGGCGTGGGGCAAGAAGTCGCCGGCCACCGGAAAGTCGGCCGGGTCGTAGAGCTGCTTAAACGTACCCAGGCCCGTGCCAAACCAGGGGTGATGCGGAATCATGTCGAGGGCTAAGCCCCAGACGCTAAAGCGGAGCGAAACGGTGGCAAAAGCCTCAGGCAGGCTGCGCCCACCCACGCCCCAGATCAAGGCGCTGGCGGTGAGTAGAGCGATCGCCCCTAGCCCTGCCCAAAAAATATAGCGGTAGGGCCGTAGCAAGCCGCCAAACAGCAGCAGCTGAATGCCCGCGATCAGTAACCCGTTGCGAGAGCCCGAGCAGTAAATGCCCACCAGCACCAAGGCGGTAGCAGCGCAAATCCAAACGCTTTTAGCTCTCAGCTCAGGGCGATTGAGGTAGTAGGCACAGAGCCCTAGTCCCAGACCAAACACAATCACCATATAGTTGGCCAAGGCGTTGGGGTGGCCAAACATCGCGCTGGCGCGATGGCCGTAGTTGGTTTGCTGATAGAGCCAGGCCAGGCCAGGATGGCTTCCCCAGCGCACCAGACCGCCGGGCGATCGCAGGTAAAACTCCGCGATCGCCGTCAGATTAACCGGTACAGTCGCTACCAGCAGCGCCACGGCCCAGTTGTGCAGCGTCGCCCAGGGCTGGCGAAACTGGGGCACAGCGATGGCGATCGCCCCGTAGAGCACGAAGAATGGCACAAAATTTAGCGCCTGCAGGGCCGACTCTCCTGGCGCCTGGGAAAGCGCCACGCTGACCCCAAGCCCTAGAGCCAACCAGAGCCAGCCCTGGGTGTAGAGCAATCGCCCAATCGCCCGCCAGCTTTGGTACAGGCTCACCAGCAAAAACCAGACTAACCCCGCGATCGCTCCATAGACGATGTAGGGCAACGCTACCAAACTGGCTAAAACCAACCGCGCCGAGGCTGGGCTACCAACCCCAAACCCTTTCACCCTAGTAGGCTCCATCGCCAATCACAACCACCCACACTGTTCTCAGCAAAATATAGATGTCTAGCCAGACCGACCAGTTTCTCACGTAGTAGGCATCCAGGTTGACCCGCTCGTCGTAGGACACATTGTTGCGCCCTGACACCTGCCACAGCCCCGTTAGGCCCGGCAGCACTTTAGTGTAGAGGCTGTACTTGTCGGCGTAGCGAACGATCTCCTCCTTAACAATAGGTCGCGGCCCCACTAGGCTCATCTCTCCTCGCAGCACATTCCACAGCTGGGGCAACTCATCTAGACTGGTGCGACGCAGAAAACGACCCACGCGGGTAATGCGTGGGTCGTAGCGCAGCTTATGGTCGCGCTCCCACTGCTCCCGCAGAAGCGGGTTTTCGGTCAGGTAGCGCTCCAATACCAGCCCAGCATTGGGCACCATGGAGCGAAATTTCCAGGCGACAAAAGTCGTGTTGTTTTGCCCCAAACGGGGCTGACCATAAAACACTGGCCCCGGCGAATCGAGCTTAACTAGAACCGCAATCACCACCAGTATCGGCAGCAGGCAAAGCCCTATCACCAGGGTCAGCACCAAATCTAGAAGGGTTTTGAGCAGACGGGGCCCCGGTAGCAGCAGCTGCTGCCGAATTTCTAGACCCAAAATACCGCCCAAGTCTTTAGAACTAACCCACAGGCTGGCAACCCCAAATAGGTCAGGAATCATCAACAGGTGCGGGAAGGTGCGGCCATACAGCTCCAGCACCCGCAGCAGCTTTTCTCGCTGCATTCCAGGCATCGCCACAATAGCGTAGTGTATATCGTGACGAAGGGCCAAATGCGGTGCGGCCGACAGCGGCCCAACAATGGGCACCTCACACAAACTGCCCTCATGCACCCGACTGTCATCCAGAACGGCTACAGGCTTCAGGCCAAAAGCGGGCTGATTCTTTAAGGTTTGAATCACTAGCTCGCCAGTACGCCCACCACCCAAGATCAGAACTTGATACCCCCACCAGGGGTAGCGAGCAAATAAATGCTTTACCAGCAAACGCCCGGTCAGCACTGTTAGCAACGACAGCAGCCAAGCCAGCAAAAACACCCCGCGCGAGTAAGTCTCGCCTTCACGGGTTAAAAAGAGCCCCGCCCCCAGCACTAGATAAGTAAAGGTGGTGGATAGACAAATACGCCGCAGCTCGTCGACGGGGCTCAAGCCCACCGCTGGGTAGAGCCCAGCCACAGCGTAGGCCAGCAAAAACACGCCCAAAATTGGCCATAGCTGCCCGTAAAGACCGGGCGAATACTGCCCGTCGAAAGCCAGCCGCAAATAAACCCCAGCGCCGCCAGCCAGGGCCAGAGCTAGTAAATCGGACAGACTGAGGAGGGCAACCATCGGCAAGGAGCGGGTTGACATCCTCAAGGACAACATTACTGGATGAACCGTGCGCTCAAGAGGAAACATAAATTTCCCCAACACTCCTGAAACACCGACACTACTCTAATTCATTGCCCTGCCGAAATTTCAGCCATTTATCTGCCATATAGGTGGTTAATTCCTGGCGAAATCTTGACTCGGAAAAAGTTTCGGCATGGTGGCGAATGGCTTCAGCTTCAAACTCGACTCCGTGTTGGGCAAAATGCTGCACGGCCTGCACTAGGTGATCCACCGTTTGCTGGCTAAACAGTAGCCCAGTTTTCCCCGGCTGGACGGTTTCGACACAGCCGCCCTGACCGTAGGCAATCACGGGTGCCCCCGCCGCTTGGGCTTCGACTACGGTGATGCCAAAGTCTTCTTCCGCCGGAAAAATAAACCCTCGACAACGCGCCATATGATCTGACACCACCGCGTCCGCAGGGTTCCGCAAAAAGGTGATATTCGGTTTGGCCGATCGCTGTAGCTCGGCCAGAGCTGGCCCGTCGCCAATCACCACCAGGGGCAACCCGAGGCGGTTAAACGCCTCCACGGTGAGATCGACTCGCTTGTAGGGCACGCAGCGCGACACCGTGAGATAAAAGTCATCGCGGGGCTGCTGCCAGCAGAAGCGATCGACTGCCACCGGCGGGTAGATCACGGTGGCGGGGCGGCGGTAGGTTTTCCAAATGCGGCGAGCTACGTAGCGGGAGTTAGCCACAAAGCAGTCGACTCGGTGGGCAGCGGCGAGATCCCACAGGCGCAGGTAATGCAAAATCAAGCGGGTGAGGGCGCTTTTGGCACCTCGGGTGAGCCCCGCCTGCTGGAGGTACTGGTGCTGCAAATCCCACGCGTAGCGAACGGGTGTGTGTACATAGCTGACGTGGAGCTGGTGGGGACGAGTGAGCACTCCCTTGGCCACGGCGTGGTTACTGGAGAGCACTAGGTCATAGTCTGAGAGGTCAAACTGCTCCACCGCCAAGGGCATCAGCGGCAGATATTGACGAAAGTGCCGCCGCGCCCCGGGTAGGTTTTGCAGAAAGGAGGTCTCAACCCGAGTCCCTGGTGGGATTAGAGATACCGCCTCGGGTTCTAAGAACTGCACCAAGCTAAAGACATCCGCCCGAGGGCACACCGCCAACATTTGCTCGACGACTTTTTCTGATCCCGCCCAGCTGACGAGCCACTCGTGCACGATCGCGACGGTGGCAGGTAAAGATTCAGAAGTCATTTAACCTGGGGGTAAGGGAAGCAGTCGAAAGGTTGCTTGGGGGCGATCGCAGCGCTCTATCAGCCATGGCCGATGCACTAACAGTTCCATGGTTCCAGGCTGAGTTGGGTGGCGGCTCTGCGCTCCAATCTTATCAGCGCACTTCTCTCTGGGATGGGTTACTCAATTAAATTGCGGTAAGGAGTGATGGGGCAGGAAGTGATGGAGTGATGGTTTTATCAAAGTTACTTCCCCAATCCCCGCGCCCTACTTACAGGTCGCGCTCCCCTCAATCCCTGTGTAATTTAGACTCACCTGAGAACCGCTACGGGGGTTACCCCCCGAGAGATCGGTCAGCGCCACAGGATAACTGCCGCCAGCGGGCGGACTGGCGCTGCCCTGGTATAGGGGCTGTCCGTCGTTGCTGCTGCCCTGGCGGTTGAGGGTAGCATCGAAGGTGTTTTTAGTTTCTAGGTTGACGAAGCGCACTAGGTGAAAGCCGCTGGCGTCGTAGAAGGCAGTGAAAGCCATACCTTCCATTACGCCCTCGCAGGTGTTGCTCTCGTCAGCCTGCTGGGATAGAGGGGTAGCTCGTCCAGCAGTGTTGATAAAATCGCCGCGAATCCAGCCCTCGGCCCCAGACTTGTCAAATTTGACGAAGTACCAGGTGCCGTCGCTGCCCTCGGTCGATCGCAGCAGCTCGACCGGGTCGCCCACCAGGCCGTAGCCCTTGGCCGTGGAGTCGGCGGAAGGCTGCGAGCGCAGATTGATCTGCGCCTCGGGCTGATCCGCGATCAGCTGCGCCGCTTGGGGTGGGTTCATCGCTGTCCCTATTCCACCCACCCCAGGTTCCGGCGGGTTGGGCGTAGGACGGGGGGCGGGGGTAGTGCCCGGGGTCGAAGCGGCAGGGTCGCTCACCACCGACGGCTCCTCATCAATGGGAAGCACCTCGACCGCCGCATCGTTATCGCGCCACCAGCAGCCAGGCACCGTCAAACTCAGCACGCCGCAGAGTCCCCACGTCATCCACCGCTTGCCCCAGGCCATAACCACTCCCTCCAGGAAATCAGAGATATAGCATAGCGCCTGCCCCCAGAGCGGTTGACGTTTAGCTGTGAGAGTTCCGATTCTGCAACAATCCTTACCCCTAACTCCCTAACCCCCTACTCCTATCACCTACCAAAACCCACTACCGCCCCCTCCGCCACCACGTAGGCCATCTCCCCCGCCGCCAGAGCAATGTCATAGCCGCCGGTAAACTCGCCAAAGGAGGGCAGCGTCAGCCGGCTCTGCCGAGGCTGCCAGTGAAAGCAGGGTAGGCGCAGGCGATCGCACCCCATGCTCAAGCGAAAACAGGGGTGAATGTGCCCGCAGATATTCAGCCGGTTTGGGTCCAGGTCGGGCTCGTGGCTAAACAAGACGCCCCCGACCTCCACTGCTTCCACAAAGCATTCCACTGAGAGCTGGGTCAGGATGTCTTCCAGGGGGCGATCGTGGTTGCCGAGAATGAGATGAGCACTCACCTGGGTGCGGTGCAAAAACTTCAGCCAGGCGTCAATTACCTCATCGTCCATGCCCACACGCCCGTGGAAGAGGTCGCCCAAAATCCACAGTGAATTGGGCCTGTGCTGGGCGCATAGGGCCTCAAGTCGCCCAAGGGTGCCATGGTTGACCTGGCTAGGCACGGGCAGCCCGTAATGCTGAAACGTTTCTGCCTTGCCCAGGTGCACATCTGACACCAGCAGCGCCCCCAGCGTCTCGACGTAAACCGCCCACTCCGGCAGGAGCAGCAGCTGGGTTTGACCGACAGTAAGCGTTTCTACAGCAGCTTGGGGTGGCATCAACAACAGGATAGACACTGCTTGCCACTGTAGAAGATCTACAGAGTCTCTGCCCTTTCGACTGCGTGGGCCAAAAATGGCTCAGGAACCTGTATCGGAGGCCTAAAGCAGATGCATGATCTTCGCCACCATCGCCAAGCTTTCCTCGTAAAGCACGTCCTCTCCCCAGCGCTGAAGCTGCTGGCCCAGCATAAAGTCAGCCTTTTGGTCAGACAGGGCGGTCACCTGCTCTACCTGACAGGCTTGGGCACCGCCACCGGCCTCCATGCGCATACAGCCCGAGGTCTCAGAGCACAAAATAGTGCAGCAGTTGGCATTCTTATCGGTGGATAACAGCCGCAGCCCAGTGAGGTCGCCAATGACTTCTCCCAAATCGGCCACCGGAATGCCCGCCAGCTCAGCCTCAATGGCCAAGTCGTTGGGTCCTTTAAAGTGAATCTTTTTGATGTTGTAGATGCCACCTTCTTCGACATAGCCGATGGGATGCCAGCCCAGACGGCTGGCAAACCAGCCTAGGTAGAGCAGCGCCTGCGCCGCGTTGCCCTGCTCATAGTCGATGCTGATGCGGTCTACATCAAGCAGCGATTCACGTCGCTCGGGAGGGTCAAAGGCAGCGGCGGTCAACTCTTGCCAGGGGGCCAGCCGGTGCCAGTTGAGGTCGGCAATGTAGGTGCCCGACTCAATCAGCTCCTGCATTTTGTGCAGCTCGGCCTCGGCATCGCTAAAGTAGCTGGAGTCGACAATAATGCAGTTGCTTTCCCGAGCTAGGTTTTGAAAAATTAACTGCTCTGGGCTGGGAGTAGCCTTCCACCAGACAAACTTGGGCAGCTCTGGCAGGGTCAGCGACGCCACCAAATCGCTCACCCGCTCTAGGGCAGCCTTGGTGCCCCGCAGATTGATGTACTCGCAGCAAATCAGGTTGCCCGTGCTTTTCTTTTGTACTGGGCAATATACCGACACCTGGGCCGTTACCCCCGTATCTTCCCCAAAGGTGGGGCAGAGGCTAATGATGCGGCAGGGGTTGTGGGCCGAAATCGACTCGCTGAGGCTAAACCCCCGCTGATCAAGGTTGGGGTAAAGCTTTTGGGCTGCCGAAAGCTGGGCGTATTCTTGGCGCACTCGAGCCAGGGTGGGGGGGTCAACACGGCCGGTCACCCGCAGGTCGTAGGCAATCTGGGCATGGCGAATGGCATCGCGGGTTTGGGGGCCGTGGTTGCCGTCAATGTAGCCCGTGTAGTGCCCCAGGGCCGCCAAGATTTGCTGCACCTCTTCAGGCTCGTAGATCACCATGGTGAAGGTGGTGGCCCGAGTGGCCATCGGGGTAGCAGCCCCAGTATCTTGCTGGTGCCAGATCTTGTGCAGCTCTGACTCGATCTCGTCGAGGGAAATGTCTTTAGGTTTTTGAAGGGCAACGACAGGAGTAGTAGTCATAGTGCGGTGAATAAGGGGGCAGTGGTGTATAAGACTTGAGAAATTAGGCTCAGCTAGGGGCGATCGCCGTCTACAGCCGTCGCCAGCGCCGCCCGTCTTTGTTCAGCAAAAACTCGGCCTCAACCGGTCCCCAGGTGCCCGCCTCATACATCGGGATTGCTTTTGGATCGGCGGGGGCGTCCCAGGCTTCGAGCAGGGGGGTCAGCAACCGCCACGAGGCCTCGACCTCGTCGCCGCGGGTAAATAGGGTTTGGTCGGCCAGCATGCAGTCAACGATCAGGCGAGCGTAGGCGTCGGTATTGGCCTGGCCAAAGGCGGCATCGTAGCGGAAGTCCATATCCACCGATCGCGTCCGCAGGGAGTTGCCGGGGGTTTTTACCTCAAACCGCATGGAGATGCCCTCATCGGGCTGAATCCGCAGAGCCAGCACGTTGTGGTTCATCTGCTGGGCGGCCGACTGAAACATCAGGTGGGGCACTTCCTTAAAGTGGATGGAAATTTCGCTGACCTTCTTAGGCATGCGCTTGCCGGTGCGCATGTAAAAGGGCACCCCTTTCCAGCGCCAGTTGTCGATCTCTAGCTTGATGGCACTAAAGGTCTGCACCGTCGACTGAGGGCTGGCACCCTCCTCTTCACGGTAGCCCGGCACCGCTTGACCCTTCATCCAGCCGCCTGAATACTGGCCACGTACTGCCGCCTGGCTGATATCGTCGATGTCGCTGAGGCGGGTAGCCTGAAGCACCTTGGTCTTCTCGTTGCGAATGCTGTCGGCGTCGAGGGAGTTGGGAGGCTCCATGGCAGTGAGGCAAAACAGCTGCATCAGGTGGTTTTGCACCATGTCGCGCAGTGCCCCAGCGGTTTCGTAGTAGCCCGCCCGGCCCTCTAGGCCCACAGTTTCAGCCACGGTAATCTGCACGTGGTCCACAAACTGCCGGTTCCACAGCGGTTCAAAGATGGCGTTGGCAAAGCGAAACACCATCAGGTTTTGAACGGTTTCTTTGCCCAGGTAGTGGTCGATGCGGTAGATCTGGCGCTCGTTGCACACGCTCTGCACCACCCGGTTGAGCACCCGCGCCGAGGAGAGGTCTTTGCCAAAGGGCTTTTCGATGATCAGCCGCTGCTTATCAGGGTCTTCGAGCATGCCCGCTGCGCCCAGCTGCTCGGTCGCTTCGCCAAAAAAGCGTGGCGCCACCGAGAGGTAGAACACCCGATTGCCTTGGGTACCTCGCTCCTGGTCGAGCTCAGCCAAGAATTTTTTGAGAGACTGGTAAAACTCAGGGTCGTCAATGTCGCCGGGGCAGTAAAACAGCCCCCGGGCAAAGTCGTTCCAAATGGCCTCAAAGCCGAGGCCGTTGCCAAATTCTTCGACCCCTTCGCGCAGGTGCTCGCGAAAGAATTCGTGGCTCCACTCGCGGCGGGCGACACCTACGATCGTCAGCTCGGGGGGCAGCCGCCGCTCGCGCCGCATCTGGTAGATGGCGGGCACAATTTTGCGCTGGGTGAGGTCGCCCGAGGCCCCAAAGATGACCAAAATCTGCGGCTCAGGAATCCGGTCTTGTTGGAGACCACTGCGCAGGGGATTTTCAAGTAAGGACACCATAAGCGTGGGGAGTAAACGTTAGTAACGACGCACTGACAAGGCTGGTAATGGCTGGATTGGCGATCGCGGCAGCCACCTACAAATAACAGAAATCGAAATCTATATTGACAGCAGATTTTACAAATCTAGTGAGACTATAGACGGTCTTAACTAACCCCTGAAGAAAGGTATTAAATAAAACCAATCTGCGGTTTAGGCCGTAGCCCAGGCTACCGGTTTAGCTTTACCTAACCAGTTTAAATGGGGTTTAACGGGCTGGGGCGATTCTCATCCAGAGAGGCTTTCCTTCGGAACGCTTCACAAACGCCAACGCCCAAGTGAGCAGTCCCCCGCCCTGCCCCAGATTTAATTGGCCAGCAGGGTGCTTTGGCGGCGGCTGTGGTCTTGAATGAAGGACTCCACCAGAGCCACGTCGTCGCGGCTGCCCACTACAAAGGGCGTGCGCTGGTGAATTTCGCCGGGTACCACCCCCATAATGTCTGTGGTGCCAGTGCTGGCCCGGCCACCGGCCTGCTCAATCAAAAAGGCTAGGGGGGCCGTCTCGTAGAGCAGCCGCAGCTTGCCCTCGGGCTTTTTGGTGGTGCCAGGGTAGAGAAACACGCCCCCCTGGGTCAAAATGCGGTGGAAATCAGCCACCAGGGCCCCAGTGTAGCGGGCTGAATAACCGTCGTGACGGTGCACATAGCGGGTAAAGTCGCGAATGGCCTCTTCCCACTGCCAAAAGTTGCCCTCGTTGACGCTGTAGGTGGGGCCATGGGCCGGCACCTGAATGTTTTCAGTGGCCAAAATAAATTCGCCCAGGCTGGGGTCGAGCACAAAGGCATGCACCCCATGGCCAATGGAATACACCAGCACGGTGCTGGGGCCGTAGAGAATGTAGCCCGCCGCCAGTTGCTGGCGACCGTCTTGCAGCAAATCAGAGCCGCTCTGGTCGAGGTCGTCACCCTGTTGACGGCGAATCGAAAAAATAGAGCCGACGTTGAGGTTGATGTCGACGTTGGATGACCCGTCGATGGGGTCGTAGAGCAGGGTGTAGCGGCCAATCGGGCAGTTTTCAGGAATGTAGTAGGGCTGATCCATCTCTTCGGAAGCGAGGCGGCAAACCAGACCGCTCTGCTTAAAGACCGAGATAAACACGTCGTTGGCGTAGATATCCATCTTTTTGACGGCTTCGCCCTGAATGTTGGTGTCGCCCGTAAAGCCCAGGGCCGTCGCCATCAGCCCGGCGCGGCTCAGGTGGCGGGCGATGATCTTACCGGCCAGAGCAATGCGGTTCATCAGGGCGCTGAGGTCTTGGGCCTCGGGGCCAAAGCTGTGGAGCTGCTCAAGCACGTGGCGGGAGAGGGTGGTGCAGTCGCGATCGAGGGCAAAGGCGGAGTCGGCGGGTTGGTAGTCGGCCATCGTAGGATTCCTTTCGGTGGGATAGGGCTGTGGCGTCTAGCGAGGGCGACAATCCCCTAGTGTTGTGTCTACAGGCTTTCTCCATGGTAAGAAGGCAGACTGCGATCGATGGCCAACCTTTAGAGACACTTTAGAAATGGGACAACGCTGAGCACCAAAATTGGCCTCAGACCCAGGACTATTTCAAGATTGGTAACAGTGCGATCGGGCAAATCCGATCTGTCTGGAGTGGCGAAATGTTTCTCGCATTCCTAGGCAGAGTACTTAGGAATTTTTTCTCTCAGCGGGCAATTCAGCCTGGCTCAACCAGCCTAGCACCAGTGGATTGACCAGCTCGGGGGCTTCGTCTTGGGGACAGTGGCCCACGCCTGGCAGTTCTTCCATCGCTTGAACTGTCGGATAGTTCGCTAGGCCCCGACCCATAGCTACCGGCTCCCAAGGATCGTCTTGGCCCCAGATAATCCACACCGGGCACTGAAGCTGGGGCAGCAGATCTTCGGGCAGCGGGCCTTGGGAGTAGCGCACAAAGGCCAGAAACACGTCGGCAGCTCCCTCGGTGAGGGCGGGACCAAGAATGGCCTCAACCAGCTCGTCGGTAATGGCCTCAGGGCGGTGGTAGGCCTGCCCCAGCAAATTGCGAATCACCTTGCGCTGGGCAATACGGGAGAAAAAGAAGCGGCCGACCTGGGAATAGCCCAGCAGTTGCTGCACTATAGGAGTACTAAGGCGCTGGTGCCAGGGAATTTCGGCCCGCCGCCGCTCGTGCAGCAGGCGAATAGAGCAGTTGAGCATCACTATGCCCTTGACCCACTCAGATTCATCCACAGCGGCCTGGAGCGCCACGATGCAGCCGATGGAGTTGGCCACCAGGTAGGCAGGTTGACCAATCACCTCGCGGCAAAAGTCCAGAATTTGCTGGCCCCAGGTCTCGAAGGTGTAGGGCAAGGGTTGATTGGGAGTGGGTTTGTCAGAAAAGCCAAAACCAATTAGATCGATCGCATAGGCTTGAAAGCTTTCGCCATAGACCGGCAGGTTTTTACGCCAGTGATCGCTCGATGCCCCAAACCCGTGAATGCACAGCACCGGGGCACCCGTACCACCAATGTGCTGGTAGCGAATGGAAAACCCCTGCCATTGCCAGGTTTTAACGTCGGGAATCGCCAGGGTAGTGGTCACAGCAGTAGCTCTCGAAAAAGGCAGCTTAATACTCCTTTACAATAGCGAAAAGGTTGGAGGTTCGACCAGGGCTAGGAGCGGGCCGACTCGTGGATAACGGCGATCGCCCACAGACAGCCCAGCAAAACGAGCGATCGCGCCAACACCTGTTCTAGAAAGAACACGATGGCCGCAGCTACGAAGGATAAGTCGAGCACCAGGGCGATAACGTAAGCAATGGTGCAGCCCGCTAGCCCAAATAGGAAATACTTGATCAGGCTGAAGGTGAGGCTGAGCACGTGATGGGGGCGACGGGGGCGTTGCATGGTAAGGTCCTCTAGGCTAAGGGCATGGCGATCGGTAGCACAGTTACTAACCAATGGTTGTGATCATTAGGTGTGGTTTGGGGCCAGGATGTGACGGGATAGAGAAGTGGATGGGCACAAAAAGCAGTGAGTAGTAGGCCAAAGCAACGTGATCCCAGTCACAGCGCGCAATTCAGGGCTGCTGAGCCAGGGCTTAAAATTGGTAGGGATTAGCTCAACCTCAGTGGCAGTTAGCCAGGTGGACAACTTTCTATGCCTCCATTGACCGACGATACTCTGTGGGCCATTCTCAACGATGAGCTGGATGACGACACCGTGAACCGTCTGGTGTGGCGCAGCCTGGGCTACCAAGAAATTTCTGATGGCTGGGATAGCTCGGCGGTAGAGCCAGCTTGGGCCGAGAAATACCCAGAGCCGCCAAACTTTATCGAGAGCCGCCCAGCAACGGTGCAACTAACTCGGTCGATTCCGCCGGAGTACAAGCAGCTGCTTAAGGAAGAATTGGGGTTCAAGGGGTATAGCATCGACCAGCTAGTGCCTCGACTGACGCGGCGGGCAACGATGGTGAGCTGGCTGCTCAGCTACCGCCAGCAGCAGGCCACAGACGGCTTCGCTGCTAAAGACAATGCCTGAACGGTTTCGCTCAGCTATCAACGGTTCAGCCACCGATCGCTCAAAATTAACAGCCCAAAATTAGAAAAGGATGCGGTTAAACCCGCATCCTCGCTCTCAACCCACGGCGCTCTCTCCGTGGATCTTGGTTCTGCTAGGGACGTTGGCGAAGGCAACCTGTGGCGTGAGGGTTGCCGCTTGGCCAAAGGCTAGCAGAATAACTCAATAGTTAAAACTCGCTTTCTGGTTTAGGTTCTTCAACTTTGGGAGAAGAATCCAGAAAGATGTCGGTAGCTTTGAGCTGAAGCCCGGCCCGCGCCTGGGAGTCAGTTTTGCTGACGTAGGGAGAGGCGTCGATCGCACCGCTGGCGATAATTAGCGAGCCCTTTTTCACGTGGGTAAGCTTGCGCCAGGCGGGGGAGCCTTCCCACACGCTGATGTCAACGGTAAAGCTGTCGTTATCTTTGCGGCTGGGGATGCGATCGACGTAGATAGTCATTTCGGCTACCTGGGCGCTGCCGCCGGTTTTGCGCTCAACGTGACGCACCTGAGGGTCGGCGGCGACATTGCCGGATAGGGTGCACAGATTTAATCCGCGACTGGACATAGCTGGGGCCTCCTTAGAGTAGATGCACTAGACCCCGCCCGACGCGACAGATGCCTGTGGCTTTAATATGCACAAGCTAAATTCACAATTTGCTATGGATTTTCACGTAACTTTTTAGACTAGTGCCTACGTATATTTAGCAGCGTTAGAAAAGTGGCGATTGTAAAGCTGGCTTCGGCCATGGCCCAGCTTAGCGATATGCTAGGCCTGAAGGAATTACAGTGCTATGACCACCCAATCGGTAAACCAAGCTGACCGCAAACTCTGGCTAGCGGCTATAAAGCCCCCTATGTATAGCGTTGCCATCATGCCGATGGTGGTGGGCAGCGCGATCGCTTACGCTGAAACAGGCCAGTTTGACAGCGGTATTTTTGCGCTATTTCTGCTGGCGGCGGTGCTTATTTTGGCCTGGGAAAACCTCAGTAATGATGTGTTTGACTCGGAGACCGGCATTGATGTTAATAAAGCGCATTCTGTCGTTAACCTGACGCGCAATCGGCGGCTGGTTTTTGCCTTGGCAAACCTGTGTTTGGGCTTAGGCATTGCTGGCATTGTGGCGATCGCCCTGGCCCAGCAAGACCCCACCGTGCTAGCGATCGTCCTGCTCTGCTGCGGGCTGGGCTACATGTACCAGGGACCGCCCTTTCGTTTGGGCTACCAGGGGCTGGGGGAAGTGCTGTGCTTTTTTAGCTTTGGCCCCCTGGCGATGGGGGCGGCCTACTATAGCCAAACCCAGAGCTGGTCTTGGGGCAGCCAAATGGCAGGGGTAATGGTGGGGCTGACCACGACTCTGGTGCTGTTTTGCTCCCACTTTCACCAGGTGGATGATGATATTGCGGCAGGCAAGCGATCGCCCATTGTGCGTCTGGGCACGAAGCGAGGGGCGGCGCTGATTCCGTGGACCTGTGGGCTTGTGTTTGCGATTGCCGCCCTTGGCCTATTGCTTGGGCTATTCCCCATCTGGACGGCGCTGGTGTTTGGCAGCCTGCTGTCGGCCTGGCGGCTGAGTCGCCACGTCACCCGCTACCACGACCAGCCCCAGCGGGTCTTCAACGCCAAGTTTTTTGCCATTGGCTTTCACTCCTGGAGCGGGGTGCTATTGAGCCTAGGGTTTTGGTTGAGCGCCTATGGGGGTTGAGCTAGCGCTTAAGCCCTACCGACGGCGGTTTGCTCAGCCATTGCAAACGGCTCATGGCCCTTGGATGTGGCGAGAGGGTCTGCTAATCCGCCTTGAGGATAGTTTGGGTCGCGTGGGTTACGGCGAGGTGGCTCCAATTCCTTGGTTTGGCAGTGAATCGGTGGCTGAGGCGCTGGCGTTTTGCCAGGCTCAGGGGAGTG
This sequence comes from Nodosilinea sp. FACHB-141, assembly GCF_014696135.1. NCBI lineage: Bacteria > Bacillati > Cyanobacteriota > Cyanophyceae > Nodosilineales > Nodosilineaceae > Nodosilinea > Nodosilinea sp. FACHB-141. The sequence continues at coordinate 251,804 of NZ_JACJPP010000018.1, forward strand.
AGTGGCGATCGCACCCCGTTCCTGCTGAGCTGCCTGCCACCCAGTTTGGGTTGGAATCTGCAATGGCAGAGTTAGCAGCAGAAAATTTTGACATTTGGCAGGAACCGTCGAGCACAGCCATTTGCGGCCTCCTGCCCGCTGGTGAGAGGGCTTTAGCAATCGCCCCCCAGCGCTTTGCCCAGGGCCATCGCACCCTGAAGTGGAAAATTGGCGTGCACCCCATCACTGATGAAATTCACTGGTTAAATCAGCTGGTACAAGCCCTTCCTCTCGACGCTCGGCTGCGGCTAGATGCCAATGGGGGGCTGAGTTCGGCCCAAGCCAAGCAATGGTTGGTGGCCTGCGATCGCGTCAACACCAATCCTCAACTAGCTACTATTGAATATTTAGAGCAGCCGCTGCCGCCCGATCAGCTAACGGAGATGACAGCACTGGGGAATGGTTATCAAACGGCGATCGCTCTCGATGAATCGGTCGCTACGGTGGCTCAGCTAGAGAATTGTTGGGATCAAGGCTGGCGGGGGGTGTTTGTGGTCAAACCAGCGATCGCTGGCTCGCCCCAGGAACTAGAAGCATTTTGCCAAAAGAATCTCCCCCGACTCGTCTTTTCTTCTGCTTTTGAAACTGTAATCGGACGACGAGCTGCCTTGGCGATCGCCGCCCGTTGTTCTCCAGCTCCGGCCCCAGCCCTCGGCTTTGGCACCCAGGGGTGGTTTGCCGACAACTGGGATACCCTCACCCCGGCCGAGCTATGGGAGAGACTTTAAAAGCGCTGCTTCAAACTCGCTGGGGCGACAACTGGTTAATTGGCCCCAGCAGTCGGTCGTTTTGGCAACGTTTGAGCGAACTGATTCCTATTTTTGCTGCGTACAGATCATCTTGCGGTTCACATAGCTCCGGAGTTTTGCTTGCCGAGCCTGACCCACTTCAGTTTTTAGCAACCTGTCTGGCGGCTTGGTCGGAGGGTTGCACCGTGGTGTTGGCTAACCCTCGCTGGGGCGATCGCGAGCGTCAGCAGCTACAAGCCTTAGTCAGCCCTCGATGGGATGCTCCGATCTGGCCGGGAATCAAAGGCTATCCCTGCCAAGTTGTGGAAAGTCAGCCGGGGCAAATTCTCATTCCCACAGGCGGCTCGTCTGGACAGATCAAATTTGCGGTGCACAGTTGGGAGACCCTGAGCGTCTCCATTGAAGGATTTCGGATTCACTTTGGAGTAGAGGTCGTAAATGCCTACTGCGTGCTGCCGCTGTTCCACGTCAGCGGGCTGATGCAGGCTCTGCGGGTGCTTACTTCGGGGGGCGAGCTGGCGCTGCAATCCTACAGCCAACTCAAAAGCGAAGAGCGGTTGCTGCTGAAACCCGGCGGGTTCATCTCGCTGGTGCCAACTCAGCTGCAAGAACTGCTGGCTTTGGGTAATGAATTTATTCTCTGGCTGCGAAGTTTTCGAGCAGTATTGCTGGGGGGCGCTCCAGCGGGTCGATCACTCCTCGATCAGGCCCAAGTCGCTCAAATTCCCGTCGCCCTCACCTACGGCATGACCGAAACCGCTGCCCAGGTCGCCACCCTGCTGCCAGAGGATTTTTTGGCCGGGCACCGCAGCAGCGGCAGACCGCTGCCCCACGTCAAGCTCACTATTCTTAATGACCAAGGTCAACCCCAGCGATCGGGGCAAGCGGGACGGGTGATTATTCAGGCCAAATCCTTAGCCTTGGAATATCGTGGTGGTTTCAGCGAACAGGCCTCAGTAGTGGGCAGTGCCCACCCTATGGGGGGAGTACCCTTCGTTACCGATGATATTGGCTATCTCGACAACAAAGGTTATCTATATATTGTTGGGCGCAGCAGCACCAAGATTATTACCGGCGGCGAGAATGTTTTCCCTGAAGACATTGAGGCGGTGCTACTGGCGACGGGCTGGGTGAGCGATGCCTGTGTGGTGGGGTTGCCCTGCGATCGCTGGGGTCAGCGGCTCTGTGCTCTAGTGGTGATGAATTCCCCAAAACTGCTGCCAGGTCTACCCGAGCGACTGCGATCGCTGTTGTCCGCTTACAAACTGCCCAAGCAGTGGATTCTCGTCAGCGACTTACCTAAAACCGCCCAGGGCAAACTCAGTCGTCCCCAGGCCTTGGCCCTCGCTCAAAAAATTCTGGGCATGGACTCCTAAAATTCCTGACTCATTTCACAGGTTTTATCCATTTTTGCTGCCGCGCCAGTTCCAAGCTAGCGGCGGCGGTGGCGAATATCAGCAGGCTTTCTGCAATCGCTACCGCAAACGACCAGCCCTGCAAACTCACCGCCGCCGCCACACTCACCAGGGCCAGCCCCCGCACCAGGCTAAAGGCCAGCACCACCCCGGCTTTTAGCTGAGGGTTATCATCCTGCCGCACGGCGTAGCGATAGGTAATACCGAAGAGACCGCCGGAGAAGCCCGCGATCGCCGCGCTGATCCAAAAGGTGCTGCCGCTGAGTCCTGCCCTAAGGGATGCTAAAGCTGCGCCAAAGCCTACGGCAGGCATTCGGTGGGCCAACAGCAGCCCAGCGGCAACCATTCCCGCCGCAACACCGGCCAGCACCGCGGCCTTCAGCGACTCAATTCGGTCTTCATCAGTAAATGGACGTTCTATGAGCACAGGACGTTTAGATGGCAACAGAATTGAGGCTACAGGATGGATTGCACCGCTGCCAAAATTTCCTGCGGGTTTGGGGCAGAACCATCACGTTTGAGCGTAAAACCCTAAATGGTTAGCCACCGGACGCTCCCGCATTGGAATTTTGGTATGAGCGGGAGCATTTAGAACCGTTGGCCTTGACCCGGTTTTGACGACTAAAGTGGATGAACCCCCGCCGTCTAAACAGAGCGCCGTGTCAACCTCAAGCTGCTTGAAGACTTCGGTTAGCTCTGCCAGGGTAATGCCCTCACTGTAGAGAGGCTGCTTGCCATCGACAATGGCCAACCATAGCGTTTCCCCCGTCTTATCTACAGCCACTGCCGTACGAGAGTAGGGCTGATCCGACTCGGGCTCACCGTTCAGGGCAACCGGGTTGTTGTTAAGGATTAACAGATCTCGGCCTGCAACGGCCTGGGCGGTACCGACAGGACATTCGCCTGTCTCCGAAATTTGGGCCCGATTAGCTGGGGAAATACAGAGGGCTGGCCAATCTGCTTCAGCAGAAGCATAGGCAGTGCCATCGGCAATAGCTTGGCCTACCACGTTGACGCGATCGCCCCTGTGGGGATGGAAGTCCCAAGGAGCCTTTTCACGAAACGGATAGAAGTAATTGGCATTGATTGCCAGCTGCAGGTTAAATTCCTGCAAAAATTCTGACGTTGTCCGTGCCGTGGTCTCGCCCCGATTTTCTGTAGGCCTGCCCGGAGTAGTGAAGGCTCGGATGCCAGGGGTTGTCAAATCAAGGGTAATGAGATGCAGGATGTAGGGGCGAGGAGAAGAATGCACGCTCCGCTGATAGTTAATTCCGGGGAAAAGGGTTTGCTGAGCAAGCGTTTGAGGGGGGCGTTGAAAACAGAGCTGTGCATATAAAATCAAAGGCAGCAGTAGCACTGTTGCGACGATTAACTGCCATTGTCGTCCTACTCGTTTCAGCACAGATAGCGTATGGGTGGTTTGGATTCCCTCGATTTTAGCAATCGAGATTTACGCAACCGCTCCTTTAGGGGCAGAAACCTGAGTGGTGCTGATTTTAGGGGTTCTGATATTCGAGGCTGTGACTTTGGCCATGCCCAACTAGTAGGGGCTAATTTTGAGCACTCTCGAACAGGACAAACCCGTCGCCAAGTGTTTCTACCGCTTGTGGTGGCTGGAGCATTTGCTTTAGCGCTTGCCTATGGACTGAGCCATATGGTTTTCGGCGCTTTGGGGCAGACGCCAGAGCAATCGGCCTGGATATCTGTCGTCATGCTGCACATCTTTTCAGGCGTGGCGGGGGTTGGTTCGGTGAGCCACGCTCTAGTCGGGCGGGATGTCAGCGCTAGTCGAGCAGGGCTGTATCTATCTGGCGTTTGTTCGGCGGCGTTGCTAGGCTTTTTCTACCTTGGCAGCTACTTTGACCAAAATCTTAAGGCTGCGATCGCAGGTGCAGTTGCCGGAGCCGGCCTCGCGATCGTCTTTAGTTTGATGGCTAAGAGGCCCATGGGAGTTTTCATTCCTGCCATGGGCGCAATTGCTGCCTATGGGTTCTCCTTTTTAATATGGACTGCGGCGATCGCCCATTTGAGCGCTAGACAGTACATCTGGGGCGTTTGCTTAGGCGCTTTGTCGCTGGTCTATGTATGGTTTGCCATCTGCTCGCTACGGGCAGTGGGCCACGGGGTCAGCCAGCTGATTGGCACCTCGTTTCGAGGGGCCAATTTAACCAATGCTCAATTTGATCAGGGGAACTTAAAAAATACCGATTTTTCGAAAGCAATAGGTCGGTAAAAACAGCCAACGGCAAAGTTGTGCGGCGGCAGACAACCCTAAACGTTTAGTTGGATGCGGGGGAAGAACCATGGGGCAACGCCTTACCTCGCTCTAGCCAGCCGCGCATTTTACCGGGGTTGAGCAGCCCGTAGGGGTCAACCTCAGCTTTAAAGTTCACCTGCACCGCATCTACCTTTTTCATACCGCCGTCTTCAAGCAGGTAGGTGTGGGGGTTGGCGATCAGCGCCCCGTTGTCTTCGTGGTAGCGAATAACTTCCGCCAGCCGCTCGGGGGTCGAGTAACGCACAATCTGCAGCGCCGCCGGAATCGTGTTGCCCCCCATGCGCAGGTATTCCAGGTGCATGATCACCTCGTCGCCAAAGTGCTCATAGAAGTGCTGCACCCGTTCCAACTTGGGATCGTAGGGAAACAGGGTTTGCAGATAGGTAAGCGATGGGTCAACGCTGCGGGCGTGGAGGGTGGTGTGGTTCCAGGTGAACTCCGCCAGGGGCGCGCCTTTACTGGCTTCCTGAGCCGATTTGCTGTAGGTGATGGTACCGCCAAATTCCTTCACCAGTTCCCCAAACAGGGCGAGGGAAGGCTCGGCCACCATCAGCAGCGCCGCCGCTTTGCCCTCGGGCAGGTAGGGTTTCAGAGACGCAAAGTAGCTGGGGATCGGCCAGGCGTGGATGCTGATCAACTTTTTGATCAGCCCGTCGGCATCACCTAGGGCCTGGCCAAAGTGGGCGGCGGTCATAAAGTCGTCGAAGGTCACAATCACCTCCGCCCAAGGGTAGGCCGGGCCAAGAGGAATCTCTAGCTCGGTGATAATGCCGTTGGTGCCGTAGGCGTGGTTGACCTTTTGCACCTCATCGCCGCGTAGCTCAATGATGCGAGGATTGTCTTCAAAGGTGACAACGCGCACCGCGTTGAGGTTGCCGCGATCGCGCAGCTGCCCGTAGGTAATCGAGCCAATGCCGCCGCTGCCGCCGCCAATAAAGCCGCCAATAGTCGCCGTGCGGTAGGTGGAGGGATACATCCGCAGTTCCCACCCGGATTCGCGGGTGACTTTATCAATGGCCGAGAGTTTAGCTCCCGGCTCTACCCAGGCCACCCCTGGCTCAACCCGCTTCACCGCGTTCATTTTGCTCAGGTCGAGCACCACCCCGCCCTCTAGGGGAATGCACTGGCCGTAGTTGCCGGTGCCCGCCCCCCGCACGGTGACGGGCACCCGCGCCTCTACACAGACCTTGGCCACCGCCAGCACTTCTGCTTCGCTGGTAGGACGCACGATCAAATCGGCGACGAGGTTGGCTAGCTGCCCTTGCAGCACTGGGCTGAAATAGTAATAGTCCTTGGAGAGTTTTTCGCGCTGGTTGGGGTCGCGAATCGTTTCGATCGCTCCAAAGGCTTGGGCTAGAGCATCCCAGTCAGTAACGGGGCGAGCCAAGGTCATAGGCGGGTCAACCAGTAGAAGATTGCTGTTGCTAGTGTAAGGTGCCGATCGGGTGGCTGATCTGTATAAAAGAGTGCGATCGCCGCCCCAATCCATTGCCCTAAAAGCAAAGGGCCAAGGCAGATTCCTACCCTGGCCCCCTATGCGATCACCGTCAGCGCCTAGCGCTAAATAGCGGGAACGGAGCCGTCGTTATAGCGACGCAGGTTGGCCCCCAGCAGTCGGAGCTTGCCCTCCAGATCGTCATAGCCGCGATCGAGGTGGTGCAGACCCTGGATGGTGGTGGTGCCCTTGGCGGCTAAACCGGCCAGCACTAGAGCAGCCGAGGCTCGCAGGTCGGTAGCCAGCACCGGAGCCCCCGAGAGCTGATGAACGCCCTTAATAATGGCGCAGTTGCCATTGAGGCGAATGTCGGCCCCCATGCGGTTGAGCTCGGCCACGTGGCGCAAGCGATTTTCAAACACCGTTTCGGTGATCAGGCTGCTGCCTTCGCAGACCGCCATCAAGGCCATAAACTGGGCCTGCATATCGGTGGGAAAGCCCGGAAACGGCCCGGTTTGAATATCGGTGGAGGCAATGGTATGGGAAGGCACGTAGCGCACGCGACTGGGGCCATCAACCACTACCTGCCCGCCAATTTCTTGGAGCTTGGCAATCACGGCGGTGAGGTGCTCAGGAATTACCGGGTATAGGCTGATCTCAGAGCGGGTGATCGCCCCGGCCACCAGCAGGGTGCCGGCCTCAATGCGATCGGGAATGATGCCATAGTCGGTGCTGTGCAGGCTGGGCACCCCAACAATAGTGATGGTGTTGGTACCCGCGCCGCGAATCCGCGCCCCCATGGCTCGACAGAAGTTGGCCAAGTCAGTGACTTCAGGCTCCTGGGCAGCGTTTTCAATAATGGTTTCGCCGTCAGCCAGGGTAGCCGCCATCATCAAGGTTTCGGTGGCCCCCACGCTGGGGTAGTCGAGGTAAATTTTGGCCCCCTGCAGGCGGCCACCGCTGCCGGGTACGTAGGCGTGCACGGTACCGTGCTCAATGTGCACATCGGCACCCATAGCCTGAAGCCCGCGCACGTGGAGCTCCACTGGGCGAGCCCCGATCGCGCAGCCGCCGGGCAGAGGAATGCGCGCTACCCCCATGCGGGCCAGCAGCGGGCCGATGACAAAGAAGCTAGCTCGCAGACGGCTAACCACGTCGTAGGGCGCTTTGGTATGGGCGATGGTGGTGGCGTCTACCACCAGGGCATCGTCTTCGCGCTTCAGGCCTACCCCGAGGGCGGTGAGCACCTCCCCCATCCGCTCAATATCCATCAGGTGAGGAATATTGCGAATGCGGCAGGGCTGTGAGCACAGCAGGGTACCGGCCATCACCACCAGGGCAGAATTTTTGGCTCCGCTGATGGTGGCCTGGCCTCTCAGGGGAGTACCGCCGGTAATTTCAAGGACAGCACCATCCGCTTCGGCAGCGGCTACAGGGTTAGGTAAACCAATGGACGTAACGATAGCGGTGTCCTCCACGACTGATAACTCCACCTTTTCCCAAATTTCGTCTAGATCCTACTCGAAATCATCAATTTCGCCACAGTAGTCAAGACTTATTTGCCGGGCTTGGCCACATCAGGATAGCTGATTCGCTTAAAATCGCGAAATCTTTTTTTACACGCTTGACTTGGGTGCAAACTCAGTGCATGATTACAAATCGCGGCGGTAATAACGCCCGGCCAGCGGAACTGGCGGAATTGGTAGACGCGCTAGGTTCAGGTCCTAGTGTTAGCAATAACTTCCGGGTTCAAGTCCCGGGTTCCGCATCTCATAGTCGACGGCGACAGTCAAACGATTAACCAGGGGATTACGTCATGCTTACGAGCCTGCAAAATCCCCTGGTTAAACTTTTTAGGAAGCTACACCAGGCCAAGGCGCGGCGATCGCAGGCTCAGTTTCTGCTCGAAGGCACCCACCTGATCCAGGAAGCCCTCGCCACTAGCTATCCCCTAGACATTGCCTGCTACACCCCGGCTTGGCAGCAGGCCCATCCCGATTTAGCTTTGAGACTAGAGCAGCGGGCCGAGCGAGTTGAGCTGGTGTCTGACGCTGTTTTAGAGGGCATGGCGACGACCCAGCATCCCGATGGGGTAGTGGCGATCGCACCCCAACTCCTGCACCCGCCCAACCTCGACGTTCAGGGCATAGGGCTAGCGGTGGAAACCCTCCAAGATCCCGGAAATTTGGGCACAGTTATTCGCACGGCGGTAGCGGCTGGGGTCGATGGTCTGTGGTTGAGCGCCGACAGCGTGGCCCCCGACCATCCCAGGGTGCTGCGAGCTTCAGCGGGCCAGTGGTTTCGGCTGCCCCTGGCGGTAGTAGATGATTTGAATTCCTTGTTGACAAACTGGAATCAGGCTGGGGTGCAGTTGGTGGCCACTAGCTCCTACGCCACCACAGACTACTGGGCCGTAGATTTCACCAAACCCACGGTGATTGTGCTGGGCAATGAGGGGGCCGGGCTGTCAGCCGACCTTCAGCGTCAGGCCACGGTGCAGGTGCGCATCCCCATGGCCGGAGCCGTAGAGTCTCTCAACGTAGGGGTTTCGGCGGCACTGCTGCTCTATGAGGCGCGGCGACAGCGGGAGTGGGAGAGTAGGGGAGTGAAAGAGTAAGCTTGATCACCCAACCACTGACCACCCATCTACCCCATCACCCTCCCCGGCTTGTCTGATTGCTCTCGGTGGTCAAGAATGAAAAGAAACTTTGTTTGTCGTAGCATCCATACTCTGCGACCCCTGTCTCTAGCCCACATTTGCCGCTAGGCTAAGGGCAGAATCCTCCTACGACCTAGCTTGAATCAACCCTGTTTAGATTATTGGATTACCTGTTCAGGAGCCTGCTGTGAGCGACGCATTTGATTACGACCTGCTAATTATTGGCGCTGGGGTAGGGGGCCATGGGGCCGCCCTGCACGCGGTGAAGCGGGGGTTAAAGACGGCTATTGTTGAAGCTGATGTGATGGGAGGCACCTGCGTAAACCGGGGCTGCATTCCCTCTAAGGCGCTGCTGGCAGCGTCGGGCCGCGTGCGAGAGCTGCGCAATGAGCACCACCTCAAGTCCCTGGGTATTTCGGTGGGCAATGTCACCTACGATCGCGAGGCCATTGCCGACCACGCCAAAAACCTGGTCAGCAAGATCCAGGGCGACATGACCAACAGCCTGACCCGGCTGGGGGTCGATATCATCAAGGGCTGGGCTCGGCTGGCGGGGGAGCAGAAGGCGGCGATCGCCACCCCCGACGGCGAAAAAATTGTGACGGCCAAAGACATTATTTTGTCGCCCGGCTCGGTGCCTTTTGTGCCCCCCGGCATTGAGACCGACGGCAAAACCGTCTTTACTAGCGACGAAGCCCTGAAGCTCGACTGGTTGCCCGACTGGATCGCCATTATCGGCAGTGGCTATATCGGCCTAGAGTTCTCGGATGTCTATACTGCCCTAGGCTGCGAAGTCACCATCATCGAAGCGCTGGATCAGCTGATGCCCACCTTCGACCCCGACATCGCCAAGATTGCCCAGCGGGTGCTGATTGCCCCCCGCGACATCGAAACCCGCGCTGGAGTGATTGCCCAGAAAGTCATCCCTGGCACCCCGGTGGTGATTGAGCTGGCCAATCGCGAGACCCGCGAAGTGGTCGAAACCCTGGAGGTTGACGCCTGCCTAGTGGCCACCGGGCGCATCCCGGCGACCAAAGATTTGGGATTAGAAAAAGTCGGCGTCGAGGCTGATCGTCGGGGCTTCATTCCTGTGGATGACCACCTGCAAGTGCTGCGGGATGGCCAGCCGGTGCCCCACCTGTGGGCGATCGGCGACGCCACCGGCAAAATGATGCTGGCCCACGCCGCCTCAGCCCAGGGAATTCTCACAGTAGAAACCATCTGCGGTGAACCGCGCCAGATCAACTACCTCAGCATTCCGGCGGCGGCCTTTACCCACCCCGAGGTCAGCTTTGTGGGGTTGACGGAACCCGCCGCTAAGACCCTGGCCGAGGCCGAGGGCTTTGCCATCGACACCGTGAAAACCTACTTTAAAGGCAACTCTAAGGCTCTAGCCGAGGGCGAGGGCGACGGGCTAGCCAAGGTAATCTACCGCAAAGACACCGGCGAAATTCTTGGTGCCCACATCATTGGTATGCACGCGGCGGATCTGATTCAGGAAGCGGCCAATGCGATCGCCAACGGCCAGACCGTAACCGAACTGTCGTTCTGCGTCCACACCCACCCCACCCTCTCGGAAGTGCTCGACGAAGCCTTTAAGCGGGCGGTAGTAGTGTCGGCCTAAATGCGTAGGGTGGGCAACGCCCTCACCTGCCCCAACCCAGCTTTGAAGGGGTAGGACTGGGGCAGGACTAGTTTTATCAGCCGGGCAGTGACTTGACGGTTTGATGGTGCGCTCAAGCGAGGGCGGTGATGTCCACCCTACAATTTAGAAACTGGTAACTAGCCCAGACAGGGGTGGGCAATGCCCACCCTACCGTTCAAAATCGCCAATATAAATCCCAATATGAAGATTCGCCGCCGCCCTCCCAACCCCGCTGTTGCGGTTAAACACTTGCAGTATCAAATCAAAGTAGACGATGCTGAACCCCGAAATATATTAGAAGAAATTGTTTGGCAAAAGGAGACAGAGGTCGCTCAGCTGCGGGAGCGCCTACCCTTGGCCGATTTGCAACGGCAGGTGCTCGATGCTCCCCCGCCCCGCGACTTTGTTGGCGCTCTGCGCAATGGCCGCACGACTCCTGCGCTGATTGCTGAGGTGAAAAAGGCCTCTCCTAGCAAGGGGGTGATGCGGCCTGATTTTGATCCGGTGGCGATCGCCCAAACCTACGCTGCTCACGGGGCCACCTGCCTTTCGGTGCTCACCGACAAAACCTTCTTTCAGGGAGACTTTGATTACATAACCCAGATTCGGGAAGTGGTTGACCTGCCACTGCTGTGTAAAGAGTTCATCATCTACCCCTATCAAATGTATCTGGCCCGGTCGAAGGGGGCCGACGCGGTGCTGCTGATTGCCGCCATTCTCTCTGACCAAGATCTGACCTATTTTGCCCAGATTGCCAAAGCTTTGGGGATGGCGGTGCTGGTCGAAGTTCACACCCTGGAGGAGTTAGATCGCGTGCTAGCGGTGCCGGGCCTGGCGCTGATTGGCATCAATAACCGCGACCTAGAAACCTTTACCACCCGCCTAGAGACCACCGCAGAGCTGATTGAGGTACGGCGTGAGGCCCTAGCCGCCAGCAGTGCGCTGCTGGTTAGCGAGTCAGGTATTCACACCCCAGCAGACCTACGGGCGGTGACGGCAGCTGGCGCGGCTGCCGTGCTAGTGGGCGAGTCGCTAATTCGCCAACCCGACCCAGGGCTGGCTATTGACCAGCTTTATGAAAAAAACACGGACTAGATACTGAAGTCTTTAACGACTTCCTGGTTTAATCAACAGATCTCACCCTGGGGCACCGCAATGGCAAATCTAGGCAAACCGCTCCCACTCCCTTCACATATTCACTATGAACTGCTGCTGCGACTGCTGGAGCAGCAAACTATGTCGGTGGCCTACCAAAATCCTCAGATTCGGGTGCAGGTGCAGGAGTTGATCGTTGCCCTGCGCAAGGCTCTGTCGCAGCAGCGCCAGCTCGAAGAAACCTGTAGACAGGTCAAAATCGACGTTGAATATCAGTGGTCAACCAACCAGCTCGGCGATCATTTTTTACCTAAGGATGTCGCTCCCTAGGAGCAAGACTTGGCAAAACGGTAGTTTTTCCTACTTCTAACGGGATTTTTTCTCTGCAGACTATATTAAGTTCACTTTGAGGCTGATAGATATCCATCGTCGGGTGCTGGTTAAAAATCGCACCCCTGTTCTACAGTGTTGCTGCTGCCTGGGCAACCCAGCCCTATCGCCCCGAGAAGTTTGTGAGGAAAGACCATGAAACGACGCTGGTTTTTGGCATCCACCGCCGCTGTTGCTCTGGCTACTGTGGGTCTTACTACAGCCTGTGGGGGCGGCGGCCAATCTGCCGGAGGCGACGGGGCAGCTGGGGGTGACCAGGCGGGCGGTGGCGTTTTGACCATGGCGACCTCCGCTGACTACCCTCCTTACGAGTTTGTCGAAACCGCTGGCGGTGCTGAAGAAATCGTCGGCTTTGACGTCGATATTGCCCGCCACATTGCCGAAGAGCTGGGCTATGAGCTGGAGATTACCAATATTGACTTTAACGGCCTGATCCCGGCGTTACAGGCGGGGCGGGCCGACTTTGTCATGGCGGGCATGACCCCCACCGAAGAGCGCAAGCAAAACGTTGATTTTTCTGAGATTTACTACGACGCCAAGCAGACCATCGTGTTTCAGTCGGGGGGTGGAATCGCGTCTCCCGAAGACCTGAGCGGCAAAACCGTGGGGGTGCAGCTGGGCTCCATTCAAGAGGAGTTGGCTAACGAGTTGGTAGAGACCGTGCCCAATGTGAAATTGTCGCCCCTCAACCGCATTAACGAAATCGTTCAAGAGCTCAAGTCGGGTCGCATTGACGCCGCCATTATTGAGGACACCGTAGCCGAGGGCTTTTTAGCCAACAACCCCGACTTGGAAGCGGTAGAAATTCCCGAAGAGGGGTCGGCGGGTTCTGCGATCGCATTTCCCAAGGACTCTGAGCTGGTGAGCGAATTTGATCGAGTGCTGGCCGAAATGGAGTCGAGCGGCATGATGGAAGAGCTGATTGTTAAGTGGTTCGGCGACAGGGCTGAGTAGTCGAGCCCTATCAACCTACCCCCATGAACTTAGACTTCGGCCAAATTATTCCATCGCTGCCCTTCATCCTGAATGGCATTCTGGTTACCCTCAGGTTTACGGTGCTGTCTGCCCTATTTGGGTTTACCCTAGGCACCTTGCTGTCGCTGCTCAAGATCTCCAACATCAAGCCGCTGCGGTGGTTTGCAGAGTTCTACACGTCAATTTTTCGGGGTACGCCGCTGATTTTGCAGCTGGCGCTGGTGTACTTTGCTACCCCTCAGCTGATTGGCTACAAGATTACGCCGATTGAGGCGGGGGTGTTTACCTTCTCGCTCAACTCGGCGGCCTACAGTTCTGAGACCATTCGCGCCGGCATTATGGCAGTGGATAAAGGGCAGCGGGAGGCTTCTATGTCCCTTGGTGTGCCCTACAGGCCGATGATGCTCGACATCATCTTGCCCCAGGCTTTCAAGAATATTTTGCCCGCCCTGGTGAATGAGACCATTGCGCTACTAAAAGATTCGGCCCTGGTGTCTACCATTGGAGTATTAGACCTGATGCGGCGGGCCCAGGTGGTGGCGGGGCAAACCTTCCTCTACTTTGAGCCGCTGCTGGTGGTGGGGGTAATTTACTACGTCATGGTGATGGGGCTGACCCAGGCTGCTAACGTTCTTGAGCGGAGGATGCGCCGCAGTGATTAGAATCGAGCATTTAGTTAAATCTTTCGGGCCGCTGGAGGTGCTGAAGGATATTTCTACCGAAGTAGACAGTGGAGAAGTGGTAGCCATTATCGGCCCCTCGGGATCGGGTAAGTCAACCCTGCTGCGCTGCATCAATTTGCTGGAGGTGCCTACAGCCGGACACATTTTTGTCGGTGGCATCGACATTACCTCGCCTAAGTGCGACATTCTCAAGGTGCGTCAGAATGTGGGTATGGTGTTTCAGCACTTCAACCTGTTTCCCCACAAAACAGTGATGGGCAACCTCACCTACGCGCCGATGAAGGTGCGGGGGCTCTCGAAGGCCGACGCCAGCAAAATTGCCATGGATCTGCTCAACAAAGTCGGTCTAGCGGAAAAAGCCGACCAGTACCCGTCGCGACTGTCGGGGGGACAGAAGCAGCGGGTGGCGATCGCCCGCGCCCTGGCCATGGAGCCCGATGTGATGCTGTTTGACGAGCCCACCAGCGCCCTTGACCCCGAAATGGTCAAAGAAGTGCTGGATGTGATGAAGGCGCTGGTTAGAACGGGCATCACCATGGCGATTGTGACCCACGAGATGGGCTTTGCTCGCGAGGTGGCCAACCGCGTGCTGTTTCTCGACGGTGGCTACCTGGTGGAAGACGCACCGCCGGATGTATTTTTTAGCGCCCCAAAGAGCGATCGCGCCCAGCAGTTCTTAGAGAAGGTGTTGTAGAGGGTTCAGGGTGCACGGTGTAGGAAAAAGCCGTAAACAGCAAGCCGTATACCCTATACCCCTAACCCAAAACCCAACGCCCAACCCCCTAATTCGTCTAAGCTAGGCAGAGGTCTAGCTGAGTAATTATCATGTCTGTGCTTACGGTGCCGTCTCCCTGGAAAATTCGCGATCGCACCTTGACCTGGGGCAGCCGCACCTACCTGATGGGGGTGCTCAACGTCACCCCCGACAGTTTTAGCGACGGCGGCCAGTTTAACACCGTTGAGCGAGCTGTGGCCCAGGCGCGCCATCTGGTGCACCACGGCACCGATATTCTCGACATTGGCGGTCAGTCTACCCGGCCAGGGGCCGAGTCGATCTCCCGTACCGAAGAGCTGGAGCGGGTGATTCCAGTGATTGAGGCCATTCGTCGCGATGACGACGACACCCTAGCTCAAGCGATTATCTCAGTGGATACTACCCGGTCGTCGGTGGCGCGAGCGGCGGTGAAGGCCGGGGCCGATATTGTCAACGACATCTCAGCGGGCACCTACGACAATGGCATGCTCTCGACGGTGGCCGACCTGGGCGTCCCGATCATGATCATGCACCTGCGGGGTACCCCAATTACCATGCAGCAGCGCACCGACTACCACGATCTGGTGGGCGAGATTCACGAGTTTTTGCAGCACCAGATCGAAGCGGCGATCGCCGTTGGCGTTAAGCCCAGCAAAATTGCCGTTGACCCTGGTCTAGGCTTTGCCAAAACCTCTGCCCAGAGCCTAGAACTGCTGCGGCAGCTCAGTCGGTTTCGCGATCTAGGGCGGCCGCTGCTGGTGGGCCCCTCCCGCAAGAGCTTTATTGGCTGGATTTTAGACCAGCCTGACCCTCAGCAACGGGTGTGGGGCACGGCGGCGGCTTGCTGTGCGGCGATCGCTGGCGGGGCTGATATCATCCGCGTCCACGACGGGGCGGAGATGCACGATGTGTGTCGAGTAGCCGACGCGGTATGGCGAGGAACCTATTAAACCCCACCTATGGCAGAGTTTAATAGGTTTGTAAGAAGCCCATAGCGGCGTAAAATACAGACGACTGATGTAGAGAGCGCAAAGGTTAACTATGGGACGCTTCAGACCTCTTTTGGGAATTTTGCTGGCGGTAGTGGCCTCCTGTCTGGTGGCCTGCGGTGGCCCAGCGGCCAAGATACCGACGACCTATACCCCAGAGCTATTGCAGCAGGTGGAGCTGTATACCCCTGCTGTGGCCGAGCTGCGCGATCGCTTCCCCGAGCTTCAGGGCTACATTCAACAGAAAGACTGGGTGAACGTGCAGAGCTTCATCCACGGCCCCATGGGCGAAATGCGGATGCGGGTCAACCGGCTGGCGGGCACACTGCTAACCAAAGACAAGCCCCAAGCCCAGTCTCTCGCCAAGGAGATTTACACTCACCTAGAGCGCCTAGACGAGGCCGCAGCTAACAACCAGCAGGTGATTGCCGGTCAAGAGTATCGCAATGCTCTAGATGACTTTGACGCATTCCTGAGTCTGGTGCCGACGTTTCAATAGACCGACTCAGCTCACCCTCCCTTGAAGCACATCACCATCATTGGCTGCGGCGTTGTAGGGGCCGCGATCGCCTACGAGCTGAGCCTCTGCCAAGGGGTTCAGGTCACGGTGATCGATCAGACGGCCCCAGCCCAGGGTTCCACCGCTGCCGCTCTGGGAGTGGGCATGGCGGTGATTAGCCACAAGGTGAAAGGCCGCAATTGGCAACTGCGAGAGCGCAGCTTGAAGCGCTATCAAACCCTAATTCCAGAACTGGAATTGCTGACAGGGCGAACGATTCAGCACAATACCCACGGTATTCTTAGCCTGTGTTTTGCGGCTGAGGACTTGCCTCGGTGGCGATCGCTTCAGGCGATTCGCCACCAACAGGGATATGAGCTGGAGTTATGGGAACCGGAGCAGGTGAGCGATCGCTGTCCCCACCTCAGCACCGCTGGAGTCGTCGCCGGCATCTACTCGCCCCAAGATTTTCAGGTTAATCCTACCGATCTCACGTTGGCGCTGGTAGACGGTGCCCAGGCGAACGGGGCTGAGTTCCACTTTGACCAGCCCGTGGTGGGGTTTGATGGGGCTGCGAGGGAGGCTTCAGTCCAAGAAGACCATCGCTGCACCGCTGTGCACACGCCAAATCAGAGCTTTGCAACGGATGCGATCGTTCTCGCGGCGGGCTTAGGCACTCTCCCTCTTACGCAAACTCTCCACCAATCAACATCCATTGGTCCCGTGCTGGGCCAAGCCCTCCGCCTTCACTTAGACGAACCCCTAGGCAATCTCGACTTTCAGCCCGTGGTCAATGGCAACGACATTCACCTAGTGCCCCTAAGCAACGGCGACTGTTGGGTTGGGGCCACGGTAGAGTTTCCACCCGATACCGGCTTAGACGAAGCCTTGGCTATAAAGCCTGAGGCTGAGCGGTTAGACGAGGTTCTAGCCAGTGCAGTAGCCTACTGCCCAGCTCTAGCGGCAGGCAAGATTACCCATCGCTGGTCTGGCCTCCGTCCCCGGCCCCAGGGCCAAGCTGCTCCAGTTATCCAATCTTTGACGGGCTACAGTAATATTTGGCTGGCCACCGGCCACTACCGTAACGGCGTCCTCCTTGCCCCTGCCACTGCTCTAGCAATCCGCAACGTTTTAGAGCAATTAGGCTGATGGTTATGTAGGAACAACACCTCTGCTGTGAGGGTTAAGTCCATGACGCTAACGGCTCACGAATTAGAACCCCCGTCAACTCGGTCGAGGCACTGGTTCTATACTGCCTAACGCTGATACTCGCGTCCCAATGTTTCATTTATCAAAGCTGAGCGGCGCATAACCCTCGGTCCTTCGCGGAGCTTGTCCCCGACTTGATGGTCGAAGTGAAATCGCCAACGGAGAAACCGACGAAGTTGCGGAGCAAAATCCAAGATTTTCTAGCCCTGGGCTCGCAGGTGGGCATTTTTATTGGCCCTGAGGCTCGGTGTGTGGAGGTGTATCGAGCTGGGGATGAGACAATTCTTTTAGATGATGGCGGTCGCCTAGCACTGCCCGACCTGCTGCTGGGATGGGAGGTGGCTATAGCTGACCTGTGGCCTTTGTATTCGAGTAATTCTAGAAACGGCAAGAGGCGCAGCCAATGCTACGCCTCTAACATTTAGGCAGGGGTGCCTTTGACTTATGCCGCTTCCATCCAGTCATAGATCTGCTCTAGTTGCTCTAGGGTTATCAAGCCGTACTGCCACAGAATCATGGGTAACGGGCCAGGGTCTTGCTCGCTGTGCTTTAAAGCGACCTGAATTGAGGCCGTCGAAATGGCTAATTCGTCCTGTAGAAACCGAATGAGATTGGGTTGAGTGCTCACCGTCATATAAGTCTCACCTCCTTAAAGGGGCGCTAGGGTTTGCAGATATTGCCCACGATTTTACACAAGGATGCATCCGTGGCAACATCAATTTCACGATGGATTAACTGAACTTTTATCACATCGCCGCCGATAGGTGTTCCCTCTCGCAGTGGAAGAGACTCACCGCCGTTGTAGGGCTACTGAGAGATAATTACCTCTCAATCCTTGATTTTCACAAGGCAACGCTTCAGTAGTTGTCACCGTTGGCTGTGATAAAAGATGCCCAAAAATAACATAAAAACTCGGATATAGCTTTACGGAATGTTGAAACCCGTAACATTTGTCAAACTTCAGAACAATTTTGACCAAACTCCCGTCGTAGAGAAGTTTACCTACTGGAGTTGGCTTTAAGCACAGCTATGGCTACTGTGCTTAGGCTCTCAGCCACTGCCCCTGGCAAAAATTGGGATGGCGCCATGGTGCACTTAGCAAAAGAACGAAAATAGAAGAGCGAAAAATGCCTGCTAGGCTTGAATCTCGGTATTTGGGGCTGTCTAGCCCAGGCTTGACAGGCTACAGGCATATTGCAGCAGTTGATTTAGTCAGGACACCCTGACAGGCGCAATCCTCTGGTAGGGGCATTGCACTGCAATGCCCCTACGTCGAATCTGTCCTAATCCAATGAACATTTGCGATATTATTTCGGGGTAATGCGGACTATCCCGACAGAGCACGCGCAGCGGCATACTGCCTGGTTTCGAACCCAGGTTCCTCGGACAGAGCCAGCCGAGCTTTCCTCAAAGACCTACCCTATTCTGGTTTAGGTAAGGGGCTGACGATATTGAATAGGGCAGCGTAGTCGTCGTCGCCAAAACCGGTCTGCACGGCCTGCTCGACCAGCTGACGCACACTTTCGGCAGGGAAGGGGGAGAGCCCAGCAGCCTTAGCGGCGGACACAAACAGCCCCATGTCTTTTAGCAAATGTTTGGTCGGAAAGTTGGGGTCGGCAAACTGCCGAGTCTGCATGCGTTGCAGCTTTTTGTCGAAGGTGGGGGCGTAGAGGGCGCTCTGGCGCAACACCGCCATGAAAGTATCGACATCGATACCGGCCGACTGCACCAGCCCCAGGCTTTGGGCAAAGGCGGCGGTGAGCGAGCCAATCAGCTGGTTCATGGTCAGCTTGAGGGTGGCGGCGCTGCCCACGGGGCCGACATGGTAGAGGGTAGTGCCCAGGCATTGCAGCAGAGGCTGCCAGCGTTGATAAGCCTCGTTTTCAGCTCCGGCCATGATGATCAGCTTGCCGTTTTTAGCTTCGGAAATGCTGCCTAGGACTGGGGCCTCCAGGTAGGTGCCCCCGGCTTGGGCCACCATTTGGCCGAGCTGCTGACTTTCGGTAGGGGCAATGGTGCCCATTTGAATGATGGCTTTGTGGGCGAGGGGCGATGAGCGATTCTCCGCTGAGGACGCTTCGCGATCGCCCAAGCCCATGTCTTCAAGGAGCGATCGCACCGCCTCCCCATTGGTGACCATAAAGATAACGGCCTCCACGCTCTGAATTAGAGCCAGGGGCGTAGCACAGACCTTTGCCCCCGCCAGCTCCAAAGGTTTAAGCCGATCGGGAGTGCGGTTGTAGACCCAAACCTTGTGACCCGCCGACAACAGCCTGAGGGCCATGGGCGACCCCATCAAGCCGGTGCCAATTACCCCAATGTTCACCCGCGGTGTCCTCCTGCTTACAACTGGAACGATTGAGCCGGGTTCGGCCGTAGTTTGTGGGCCGAACCCGCAAACTATGACGCTCCCTTAGAGGCTGTGATGACGGGGACGGCACTGCCCCACAGCGCCTCGGCCTGGGCGGAAACCCCTAGCCAGCCCGCTAAAAACGGCTTCAACCAGCGCCCTACTGCCGCGCTGTAGAGGCGATGCTGGCTGAGGTGGTAGGCCCGCCCCTGGGCACCGGGATAAGCTAGATGGTCGGCCCCTTCAGTCGTCCAATGGTTGACCATCGTAGTGGTAATCTCGGGATGAAACTGCAACCCGTAAGCCTGGTTACCGTAACGAAACGCCTGGTAGGGAAAGGTGCTGCCAGTGGCCAGCAGCTGGCTACCCTGGGGCAGCATAAACCCCTCCTGATGCCACTGGTAGACTATCAGCGGCCCGGGAAACACCTCCTGGCCTGCTGGAGTCGGCAGAATGGGGTAGTAGCCAATTTCACGCTGGCCTGTGGGGTGGGGCATGACGGAGGCACCCAGGGCGCGGGCCAGCAGCTGCGCCCCTAAGCAAATGCCCAGGTAAGGTTTTTCAGCGGCGAGGGCGAGGGCAATCCAGTCGAGCTCTTGAGCAATAAAATCTAAGTGCTCGTCGTTGGCGCTCATGGGGCCGCCAAATACCACCGTGCCGCTGTGGTGTTCTAGGGTGGTGGGCAGTGACTGTCCGGCGGCCGGACAGCGAATATCAAGATCAAATCCCAGCTCCTGTAGCACCTTCCCCACCCGACCGGGGTTAGAGGTGGGCTGGTGCATAACCATTAAAACTGGATAGTTGGAACTCACGAAGGGGCGCAATGCTTTTGGCAACTGTAGGACTGGGCAGGCATATTTACCACTGTATCGTTTCGGCCATGGAAGCGGAGTGCGCCTAGCAGCCCCTAGAGCTGACGCTCAACCTGCACCATGCGACGGTAGGCCAGCCAGCCGGCGACCACCATGGCGATCGCAAACAGCCCCAAAAACTCCACGTGCTCACCCACGTCTGCTAGAGTGCTGCCCTCGACCACCACCCCCGAAAGAGCTTCGATCATGTGGTAGATGGGGTTGTACCGAGTGAGCTGGGCCAGGGAATCCGGAAAAAACGCCGTGGGCAAAAAGGTGCCCCCCAAAATCATCAGTGGAATGCCAAAGGCCGCAATTAGGGCGTTGACGTCTTCGGTGCGGCGGGCCAGCTGGGTGCCCAACACAAACCCTACCCCCACATAGGCGGCAATGCTAAGCACCACAATTAGCAAGTTGGCGAGGGGGTTGCCGTCGAGGGTGGCCCCCTGGGAGAGGGCGATCGCATAGACCAAGGCCGCCTGAGCCAGCCCAATCACCCCGTAGGCTAGGCAAATGCCTAAAAAATACGACACCCCGCTCAGGGGCGACAAAAACAGGCGCTTTAGCGTCTTCTGCTCCCGCTCTGAGACTACCGTAGCCACGCTGCCCCCCAGCCCGCTAAAGAACAGCGCCGCCCCCACCAGGGTCGAGGGAGCCGCCTGGGTGTAGGCCTCGGCCAAGGTAATCTGCAACCGCTCTTGCAAAATTAAACTGTTCAGAATTAGCAGAATAACCGGGAAAATTGCCCAAAAAACCAGACTGCGCCGTCGCCGCCACAGCTCGACTAAGATTCGCTGGGCAACCGCCAGGGTTTCTCGCGCGTATTTCATCAGGATGAGTAGACTGTAAAGGCAACTTAATACTACAGTCTTTAACAGGTTTCACGCGGGTTGCAGCCTCCTCTGACCGGGAGCGCCACATGCCCCTCTCCTGGCCGAGAGACTGTGTTACCGTTAATGCCCAAGTCGCTCTCCACACACCTAGGGGAACACCCCCAAGCGAGTTTGACCCAAGCAACGCCTACAACTTCAGATGAGTCAATCCTTAGAGGGGCTGTTTGCCCAAACCCTGGCCCGTCGCAACGTCCTCAAGCTGTTTGGCGTTGGGGGGATAGCAGCACTACTGAGCTATTCGCGCCTGAGCAAACCCCAGCCCACGGTGTTTCAGCGCGATCGCCTCGAACTGCCCGCCCAGGTCAGCAAGCCTACTACAGCGGTGGTGATTGGCGGTGGCCTAGCAGGGCTGGCGGCCGCCTACGAGCTCAGCCAGCGCGGCGTAGCGGTGACGCTGCTAGAGCGATCGCCCCAGCTGGGTGGCAAAATCGCCAGCTGGCCGATCCAGGTAGGCGACGACTCCTTCATGATGGAGCACGGCTTCCACGGCTTTTTCCCGCAGTACTACAACCTGTTTAGCCTGGTTGACGAGCTAAGCATTCAGCAGAATTTCAAGTCCCTCGACTACTATTCATTGGTTTACAAGAACCACTACGACCCCGAAGTCTTTCGCCCCAGCAATTCGGCGTTTCCGTGGAATATCGTCGATCTGGCGATCTCCTCCTCCAACCGGCTGGAGTGGGGCATCAACCTCACCCACCTCAAGCATCTCCAGGTGTTTCGCGAGATCACCGGCTTCCGTAATCCTCAAACCTACGAGCGCCTCGATCAAATGTCGGTAACCGAGTGGGTGGGCAACGACTTCCCGCGCGGACTCTACGACCTCTACTTTTTGCCCTTCGCCAAGTCAAGCCTCAACTCTCCCGATGTGTTGAGCGCCGGGGAACTGATGCAGTTCTTTCACTTCTACTTCTTTGGCAACCCTGAGGGGCTGGCCTTCAACGGTACCCGTCAAGACATGGGGCGATCGCTGGTCGACCCCATGGTTGAGGCTATCCAAGCCAACGGCGGCCAGGTGCTGACCGGTGTGACCGTCAGCCAGGTGGGCTGGCAAGAAGGCAAGATATCTGGGGTGACTTATCAAAAAGGCAGCGTTGCGGTCAATCCGGTGCCCTTCTGGGTCGATCGTAACCCCCTGCTGAGTTCAGACGAAATGGAATATTTTGGCGCGGGCGACAGCGTCTACTCCGTTGCCCCAGGCGCTAAAACCGCCCTATCGCTGACCTGCACCCACCAGGGCTGTAGCGTACAGCGCCAGGTAACCACATCGGCCGAGGGCTACTTCTGCCCCTGCCACGGGGCCGCCTACGCCAGCGACGGCGCGGTGCTCGCCGGCCCTGCGCGGGAGAATTTAACAACGTTTAAAGTTTTGCAGCGAGAGGGCGATCGCATTCAGCTAATCGCTGCCAACGTCGCTGGCGTGCCCAACGTCGCCCACGACCTCACCGCCGACTACTACGTCATGGCCGCCGACATTCCCGGCATCAAAGCGCTGTTTTCGCTATCCGACGGCGATGTGGAACCCACCTTGGTCTCCCAGATCGATCAGCTTCAGGTGGCTGACCCCTTTGCCGTGGGCCGCTTCTGGCTCGATCGCGACTTTGACTGGCAGCACAGCTGGTTTACCTCCCTCTCGGGCTATCGGCTCACCGACAGCATCACCCTCTACCACCGCATTCAAGACGACTACATTGCCTGGGGTGAACGCACTGGGGGCAGCGTCGTCGAGCTTCATGCCTACTGTTATAAGGAGAAAGAATTTCCCACCCAGGCCGATATTCTCGACACCTTTGAGGCCGAGCTATACGAGATTGTGCCTGAGCTAAAAGGCGCAACCGTGCTGCACCGCCAGCTGGTGAACCAAAAGAATTTTGCCGGTTTCCCTCCCGGCAGCTTCCCCAACCGCCCCCAAACCGCCACCGCCGTCAATAACCTGCTATTTGCGGGCGACTGGGTGCGCATGCCCTTCCCCTGCGGCCTGATGGAGCGGGCGGTGAGCAGTGGTTTGCTGGCAGCCAACGCCATTTTGCAGCGTGAAGGGGTGCAACGCCGCCCCATTCTCTCGGTCAACCCCGAAGGAGTGCTGAAGATTTAGGGGTCATCCTCGGCATAGGCAGATGATTTGCAGCGATAGGGCAGGTGTGAGATGGACGGATTAGAAAGAGAAGCAACGGTCACAACCCTCAAACAGCCTGAGCTGGGCAGCAGCCAGAATTCCTCAGATTCCGAGGTGACACCGACCCCGAAACGACCCCTGCGCCAGCTGGGAATCAACCTCAACCACTGGTACGTGGTGGCCCAGAGCAAAGAACTGGGCACCCAGCCCCTATCGGTGAACCTATGGCACCAGCCGATTGTGCTATATCGCGATCGCACCGGCCGCCCTATCGCCGTCGAAGATCGCTGCCCCCACCGCCAGGTCAAACTCAGCGAGGGCACGGTTGAGGGTGACAACATTGCTTGCGCCTACCACGGCTGGCAGTTTGCCCCCGACGGCAGCTGCGCCCACGTGCCCTACCTCGAGCCCCAGCAAAAGCTGCCCACCTGCCAGCTACGGCAGTACCCCGTGCAAGAGCAGGACGGCTTTATTTGGCTGTTTCCTGGTGAGGCCAAGCTGGCCGAGCAAAAGGCTCCTATGGGCGTGCCCGAGTGGGAGCACCTCAACTTCATTGGCTCGCTGACCACCATCGACGTGCAGGCCCACTACTCATTCTTAATTGAGAATTTAATGGACATGTACCACGGTCACCTGCACGGCGGTGCTCAGGTATGGGCCAACCCAGTGCTGGCCGAGCTAGCAGCTGACGAGACCCACGTCCACGCCCACTACGACGCCGAGAGCTACTACCGCATCGACAAAATCTGGTCGGCCAGCCAGCTCGTCATTCCGGCCCTGCGTCAGCTGCACCCCGAGCCGCTGGATGTCTATTACTGTTACCCCCACTGGCGATCGACCCTGGGGGATGACTTCGTCATTTATTGCCTGTTTTGCCCGGTAAGCGAGACCCACACCCGCGCCTACCTGCTGCACTTTACCTCCCTGGAGCGATTTCCGAAGCTGCACAAAACCCCGCTGGCCGTGCGGCGGTTCGTTAAACGGACCTTTACCAACTCGGCTAGCTTTGTGCTGCGACGGCTGGTGCGCGAAGACGTGCTGATGCTGGAGCAAGAGCAGCAGGCCTTTGAGCAGCACCCTACCTATCGTGGCCCAGAGCTGAACCGGGCTCTGACGGCGGTGCAGCAGTTGATTCGGCAGCAGGCGGAGGGGAGTGGGGGAGTAGGGGAGTAGGGGGTGAATGGGTGGATGGTGATGGGTTTAAGGATTGGGGTTTAGGATGTGGCCCTGTAACCTGTACCTTGTACCGTAAATCCCTACAAATCCCTTACCCCTATGGCTGGCCCCGATATTCTGGCGCTCGATTTTGATGGCGTGGTCTGCGACGGGCTGCGGGAGTATTTTCAAACGGCCTGGCGGGCCTACAGCGAGGTGTTTGAACCGGGCGCGGGGGTACCGCCGGAGGGGCTGGCGGAGCGCTTTTATCCGCTGCGGCCCGTGGTCGAAACGGGGTGGGAAATGCCGCTGGTACTCTACGGACTGATGTCGGGGGTGCCTGAGGGCGATATTCTCGCTCGCTGGCCTGAACTCGTGCCGCAACTGCTGGCCCAGGCGGGGGTGACATCTGCCACCATCGGCAAAGCGGTGGATGGGGTGCGCGATCGCTGGATTCAAGCCGACGTTGACGACTGGCTGAGCTACCAGCGCTTCTACCCCGGCGTGATCGATCGCCTCCAGCAAGCGATAGCAGCAGGGGTAGAGTTAGTAATTGTTTCAACTAAAGAAGGCCGGTTTATTCAGCAGCTGCTGGCCAAGAGCGGCGTTGTGCTGCCCGGCAATGGTCCCCTAGGTCCCGAGCCAATCCATCGGATTTTTGGGAAAGAAGTCAAACGGCCCAAGTACGAGACGCTGCGGCAGATTAAAGCCGTTCAACCGGAGGCTAACCTCTGGTTTGTGGAAGACCGAGTAAACGCCCTGCAGGCGGTGCAGGCCCAGCCCGATCTAGGCGATGTGGGGCTGTTTTTGGCCGACTGGGGCTACAACACAGCGGCGGATCGCGCGATTCCCCTTCGTGGACACTCTATGAACGCCACACCGGCAAGTAAGATTCACCTGATTACTCTGGCTCAGTTTTGCGGCCCATTTGAGAAGTGGGTATCAGTAGGCCCCAGCAATGTAGCTTAGGATTCACCGTAATTTTACGGAATCTTGACCGCTAGGGCGATCGCTTGAATTGTTCGTATCGATACCAAGCCATTTTTTCCGGATTTTAGTCCCCACGCCAGAATGTGGAATAGAACCCAGCGCCCAGCGATCGCGCTTCGCTTGAATTTACAGCCCTAGCTTCACCCTCTGCTGTTGTTTTTGCCCGTGCTCCTATGTCTGACTTCTTTGTCCCCCCGCCTAAAACCGTTCCTGCAATAGAGCCCGTCATTCTAGAGGAGCCAGCTGCCCCCAACGAGGTGCCCAGCGAGACGGCGGTTCCCACCGAAGAGGTCGTGACCATACCTGCAGAGCCTTCTCCGGTAGCAGGTCTAGACGGAGCGATCGCTGGAGCGGCCCTGGCAACCGACGCAGTGCCTCAGGCGCAGGTTTCTGCCGACACGACCTTGGCAACGGTAGACAGTTTCTTTTTCTATGGTCAAACCGGCAACGGCACCCCTGCCCTCTACGAAGTTGGCCTATCCAA
Source organism: Nodosilinea sp. FACHB-141 (assembly GCF_014696135.1). Taxonomy (NCBI): domain Bacteria; kingdom Bacillati; phylum Cyanobacteriota; class Cyanophyceae; order Nodosilineales; family Nodosilineaceae; genus Nodosilinea; species Nodosilinea sp. FACHB-141. The sequence continues at coordinate 277,457 of NZ_JACJPP010000018.1, forward strand.
TGGCACCTGGTCTCCAGTTACTGCCTCACCAGACCTTTTCCCCACCACCTTAAATGGACTCTTTACCGCCGAGCCCCTAGCTCCCCCAGTTGGAACTGAGCAACCCGCCACCAACCAAGTCTTCACCCTAGTGCAGGGCAGCAACGGCAAAAACTTTCTCATTGGCACCACTGCCGATGACGCCGTCTTTGGCCTGAACGGCGACGACCTGGTTTTGACAGGGGCAGGCCAAAACCTGGCCTTTGGCGGTCTTGGCAACGATACGTTGGTGAGTGGGGCCGGTGACGATGGCCTGTTTGGTGGGGCGGGCAATGACACAATGGAGGGCAGTGAGGGGGATGACCTGCTGATGGGCGGCCCCGGCAACGATGTGCTAGATGGCGGGGGCGGCATCAACGTTCTGGTAGGCGGGAGCGGTGCCGATACCTTTCGGCTCAACACGCCAGGGGCCTACAATACCGATACCAGTGCTACGACCCAACCAGACACCTTGGTCGACTTTAACGCTGCCCAGGGAGACCTGCTCGACTTTAGCCTGATTGCGGCTCAGCCTCTATTTGCCGGAGGGGATCTGATGTCCTCTTTGAGATTTGTGCAGGTGGGTTCTGATACCCACGTGCAGGTGAGCCTGTCCATGGGTCAGGCTACCACCGAGGCTATTTTGTTGGGGGTCGAGGCCGACACTATTACCCCGGCAAACCTCACCTTTACCCCGCCTATCGGGTTGCCCATACTCAAATAGGTCTAGCCGCGCCAGTTGCCCCACTTTCCGGTAGCATCGGGGCTAGAGAGATCGCGGTAATGTTATGAGCGAGGCCCTGCTGCATCAGCTGGCCACCCACATGGCTGGAGAGTTTGACAATCGTCAGCAATCTCTGGCAGACCCAACCTGGTTTTTGCATCTGCGGCTGTGGCAACGGCCGTTGCTCAAGGCCCTGTTCTGTGAAGGGTACAGCTTTTTTATTGAGCAAATCAGTGTGGCCTCAGGCAAACCGCCCTATCGCCAGCGCATTTTGCACCTTACCACCCGCGACGGTCAGCTCTGGGGCCAATATTATGCGTTGCCCGACCCAATCGCCTACAGTGGTGCGGCCACCCAGCCCGATCGCCTCACCTCCCTCACCCGCGAAGACCTAATTGCTCTGCCCACCTGCGGGGTGGCCATTGAGTATCAGCCGGCCAGCCAAATTTTTAGTGCTCGCCTGCCGGGGAACAGTCTGTGCAGCTTTACCGCCAACGGCATCACCACCTACGTGCGGCTCAAGTTTGACCTGGGCCCCGAGTCGCCCGCAGCCAACAGCCCCATGGTGCTGTACCTGGAGGATCGAGGCGTTGACCCCGATACCGACAAACCCACTTGGGGACCTCTGATGGGGCCGTTTCAGCTAGTGAAGCAAAGCGCCTTTGCGCTACTGGGGTAAGGCGCTAGTAAACCAAGGCGTTCTCGCTGCTTGCAAGGCAGCTATCGATGCTACCCTTGAGCGATGTTTGAAGCCGTTAAGGCTTTAACTGGGGACGCTTTGCGATCGCCTCCAGTGAAAAATCGTCCCTATTCCTTTACCATCCAACGTTTCCCTTCTTACCGGCCCCCATGGAGATCGACATCCTGATTCTGACGGTGTACTTCATCTGCATGGGCTATGTGGTCTATAAGATGGCACTGTCGATTGAGGAAGAACTCGAAGACCAGGTAGTGCTGGTGCCCGATGTCGTTAGTTTAGAGAGCAGCGTGCGATCGCAACTGGTGCGTCAGGGCTTTGCCGAAACCGCTGCCACCGTGCTTCAGCCCGGAGAAGGAGCCTTGGGCAAGGCCGTCGCCCTCAGCCTAGTGGTGCCCGAACCCAGAAGCCTCGCCTCCACGGAAGACCAGCCAGACGAACCTGACGAAGGTCAAATTACGGTGCAGGTGCTGCCCCAGGGGCCTCACCCGCTCCAGCCCGTAAAAGGGCTCACGGTGCAGGTGGTCAATCAAAGCCGGGCCGTTCAGGTGACTATTGATTGGGACCGCAGCTCCATCAGCCGTATGACCAATGAAATTCGTCGGGTGATTCGCCACACCCCCGGCATGCGCCTCGACCTAGCCGCGCCCCAGGTAGCCAGCGTAGTCAACCCCAACCAATACCTCAGCACCGTCGTGGTCAGCGAAGACTGCTTCGATCGCAGCCCCGATAACCAGGTGCTTCAGCAAGCTGCACCAGTGGTCGACATCCCCAAAATGGTCAACCTCAAAGAACCCCTCCGCAACTACTCCCTCGACCTGGTGGTGCAGCTCACCCCTTTTAGCGGCCGCGGGGGCCGACCGATCATGCTGCTGTTACCCTTCCGGTTTGCCATTCAGCCCCTCCCGGCCAAAGCCGCTATTCCCTTGGTGAACTGGATTTTGAAGCGCTAGATTACCCTTGAACAAACTGGTTAGTACCGTACAGTTTTAGCAACACCCTCAACTCTCCCGGAGGAAAGCATGGGCAATTCTGACCTCAAGCTATTTGTCGATGCTCAGTTCACCAGTCCCTACGCGCTATCTGCATTCGTGGCCCTACAAGAGAAGGAGCTCCCCCACGACCTGGTTTGTATCGACCTGGCAACCCAGGAAAATCGACAAGTCAGTTACCTGCAGCGCTCCCTCACGGGTCGAGTGCCAACCCTTGAGCATGGCGAGTTTGCCCTGTCAGAGTCGTCCGCCATCACAGAATATTTAGAAGAGATTTTCCCGCCGCCTACTTACACAGCTATCTATCCGCAAAATCCTAGGGCTAGGGCTAGAGCGCGACAGGTGCAGGCCTGGTTGCGCAGCGATCTGCTATCCATTCGCGACGAGCGACCGACCACGGTTATCTTCCACCAGCCCTGCGACCTGCCCCTGTCAGACGGAGCGCGGGTCGCGGTTGAGACCTTGTTTCAAGCGGCAGAAGCTTTACTTAAAGACCATCGCCTTTCGCTCTTTGGTCAGTGGTGCATTGCCGACACCGATTTGGCGCTCATGCTCAATCGGCTAGTTGCTAATGGCGATCGCGTGCCCGCACCGCTGGTAGAGTACGTGGAGCACCAGTGGCAACGACCCTCGGTACAAGCCTGGCTAGCGCAATCTAAAACAGTCTGACCCATTGTGCAGGTTGCTATGGCACGCTAGATTCTCTCCCTAAACTGCCGTTTCGAGACTGATTCCATAACCCATGAAACTCAGTGAGATTGTTCCCTGGGGCAGAACGCTAGACGAATATAAGGCAATGTTTAGTCTGTCAGAGACAGATTTAACCCTGAAAATTCTCGGCTGTGGCGATGGGCCAGCCAGTTTTAATGCTGAGATGACGGAACTCAAACAATCCGTTATATCTATCGACCCGGTGTATCAGTTTTCGGCTGAGCAAATTGAGCAGCGGGTGCGAGCTACCTACGAATCAATCATTTCTCAAGTCAAGCAAAATGCCGATCGCTACATCTGGAAGAATTTTCGCGATGCTGACGAGCTAGGCAAGGCTCGTCTCAACGCCATGGAGAAATTCTTATCAGATTATGAATCAGGAAAAGCTGAGGGCCGGTATTTGCACCAGGCTTTGCCAAGCTTAGATTTTGACGACGATCGGTTTGATCTATGCCTATGCTCTCATTTATTGTTTTTGTATGCAGAGCACCTGACACTTGACTTCCATATCGCATCAATTCATGAGCTGCTGCGGGTTGCGTCCGAAGTGCGGATTTTTCCTTTGATTCAACTCAACTGTGAACCCTGTCCATATTTAGATGTTGCCTTAAAAGAATTCTCCAGCAAAGGTTACAGCGTCCAGATAGAGGCTGTTGCCTACGAGTTTCAGAAAGGCGGCGATAAAATGCTAAGAATTGCGCGATAAGGCATTCTACGAACAACTTAGATGGGTGAAGCCTCTACCCACGGCAAAACTACTGACCGAGCTGAAACACGACGCCCAAATACTCTCGGTAAGCGCAAATTTTATTGTCCCTAATATCAAAGGCGATCGCAGCCTGATTTTCGTAGGGATGCTCTGCCATCAAACCTGATGAACGGACCTCAAAGATAACCGTTGTCGAATTAGAGACTACTTGAATAACGTTCAGGGTGAGACCTTCCGGAAACAGGCTAGACACCCGTTCAAAGAATGCTTTCGCCTTTTCTTTTCCGTGGTTTAAGCCTTTAAAGGAACCCGCTGGAAACCAAAAGGTAAAATCATCGCTGAGCTGGTCTAAGAATGGTGACCATTCGCCACTGGCTAGCCCTTGGGCAAAGGCCTGAAATGCAACCTCAGCAACGCGCAATGTCTGAACGCTGGCTTCCGGCATGGAGAGAGCAAGCAATAGTCTTTAGATTATAGAGGCAGCCAGCTTGCTTCAAAGGCCGCCCACAAAGCGCCCTGGGCTGAGACCGTTGTAGGGGTCAAACTGCGCCTTGATCGCTTGCATGACGCTCAAAGCGTTGCCGCTGTAGCCCCACACATCCACTGATTTTTTCAAGGAGAGAGGTGCTTCGAGCAGGGTGAAATAGCCTTGGTTAGTGGTGCAGCCCTTGCGCAAGTCCTTCACCACGTCCGCCGTAGCCGCTGCCAGGCGCACTGTGCCAATGCCGCTACCGCCATGGATGCGCGCCAGGCTACCCGAGGGCAGTTGGGCGAGCCAGGCCACGACCTTAGCTGGAGGTAGGCCCACTTTAGCCGCGATCGCCTCGTTCTGTTCCTCAGACACAGGGAAGAGAGCGGCACCGACCCCTGCCCAAATTTGCTCATCCTCCGCGCCCTGCAACACCTGGGCAGATAGCGCTGGCCCCACCATGGCCAAGAGAGCCTCAACCTGCTCGTCTACTCCCGGCGCAATAGATTGAAATCGAGCTACCAAGGCAAAGTCCCCATAGCCCAAATAGCTGGCTAGGGCAGGGGATAGGATATCGAGGGCCACCGGGGTCAACGGCGACAGGCGTAGAGCATTCACCAAAGCTTCCATTTCCCCCGCCGCTCCAGTGACCACCACGGTTTTAGAGGTGTCTTGGCCTGGATAGAGACGAAAGGTGAGCTGAGAAATCACTCCCAGGGTGCCATAGGAGCCGGTGAGCAGCTTCATCAGGTCGTAGCCAGCGACGTTTTTGACCACGCGCCCGCCCGCCTTGGCGATCGCCCCATCAAAGCGCACAAAGGAAATACCAATCAGCATATCCCGCAGGCCGCCGTAGCGCTGGCGAAGGCTACCAGTATCGGCGGTCGCCACAATTCCCCCCAAAGTCGCCCGCTCTGGGTAAGCAGGGTCCACAGCGAGGAACTGGTTGTGCGTGGCCAGCCTGGGAGTCAGATCCGCTAGTTTTGCCCCCGCCTGGGCGGTGAGGGTCATGTCCCCCACCGCGTGGTCGATCACCTGGTTGAGGCGGGCCGTACTCACGACGAGATCCACCCCAGTACCTAGACCGCCCCAGGACAATTTGCTGCCGCTGCCACAGGGCACCACCCGCCAGCGATGCTTGTGGGCGCAGGTCATCACCGCCGCCAGTTCGGCTTCGGTGGTGGGGCAGACAATGGCCTGCGGCGTCAGGTATTCCGGCAGATCGAGGGCGGTGGGAGAGAGGATGCAGTCGCTGCCGACCACGGTCCCTAACGCATCAGCAACGTTGGCCATACCCTAGTCGATGCTGATGGGGGTGGGGCCGCCGCTAGGGCTGGCGGGGGGCACATTGGTGCGAGCGGTGCGGAACTCGGCATAGAGGCGATCGCGCCAGTCAAAGAAGGCTTTGTATTCAGGCACATCGGCAATACCGGGGACACCCTTACCGCCGATGCCCTCAGGCAGATCGACATACTGAGCCGTGGGAAACTTGAGGTACATGGTGGCGGCGGCCACGGCGAAGTCGGCCAAGGTGGGTTGATCGCCCAGCAGGTAGGGGCTGTTTTGCAGCATGAGCACCAGGGCTTCAAGATCCTGACGCAGGCCAGCGGTGGCGACTTTAATATCGTCGGGGCCAAAGCCGACACCCGTACCTACTAGGTTAAGCAGGTCGCCGGGTAGCGCACCCACCAGGCTGCGCAGGGGCGCGGGGGTAAAGCTAGGCAACAGCGCCGTGCGAAAGTTGGGATGCTGCTTAAAGGCACCAACCATAACAATGCGAGCTTTGGGCACGATCGCCTCGTCGGCCCAGCTTTCTAGCGCTAGGCACAGACCCTTTTGCTTGGGCTCGGTAGGGATCAGGGGTCGATCGGGATACGCTTTTTCGATATGCAGGGCGATCGCGGTCGAGTCGGGAATCACCTGCTCACCGTCTTTGAGCACCGGCACCTGGCGCTGGCCCGACATTTGAAACACTTCGACTTGGCCTACGCCGGGGGTTACTTCGACCTTGTGATAGGGCACCTGCTTGTAGTCGAGAATCAGCCGAATCTTTTCGGCGAAAGAGGAGGCTTCAAACTGGTACAGCTCTAGCATGGGAATCCTTATTGGCCAGGTTCTTCAGGGGGCAAATTGGGTACTGGTAAACCCGGTAACACTGTATCGCTATTTGCAGGCGCTGCACAGGCGGAATTAGTCGGCGGCTGGGTGGTGACGGTGACGGTTTCAAAGCCTGCGGTAGCTAGGAGCTGGCCAACCGTGACTTCGGCACGACGGTTGGCTTCGGCCAGCAGACCCTCGCTACAGGCGGCTTCCTCAATTTTGACCAGCGCCTCCTGCTGAGCTTTTTCTTGTAGCTCGGGGGCGGTATCCGGGCCAAGGCCTAAGAAGCCGCGGCTGTAGTCAAACACGTTTGATTTACTGAGGTCAATTTTGCTGTCGAGAATTTTGGGCGGCGGCAGGGTGATCTGAATTGAGTTATCCCCGCTCACCTGGACATTGGCGGCAGTGAGTTCGGCCAAGTCGACCCCAGCCCGCACTTCGCCGTAGGCAATGTAGAGCAGATTAGTGGAGCCAATCACATAGCCCGCCAAGGTGCGATCGCTCTTGGTCGGCACCACCGCCTCCATGGCAAAAATCGCCGTGGTCAGCTCGCTGGCCCCCCGCAGCTGCTGAACGACGACGGATCGCACATCCACCTGCGGCTCCGCTGGAGCCGGGGTCAGCATGATGCGCACGCCTTCGAGAAAGCGATCGCCCGATCGCCAAAATCCAACCCCCGCCGCAATGCCCACCAACACCGCGCCACCAATCAACGCGTTGAAAACCGTGCGAATGGGACGGAAGGGCGATCGACGAGGCTGCTGCTGCACAGGTTGCGGGGTTGAGGTAGGCCAAGGCTCAGCCGGAACGCTGGGGTCTACATAGCGCGGCGGCAGCGGGTCGGGCAGTTTGCGATCGGGAGGAGCAGGGCGCATGGTAATGGGTGGTAGGCGGGCGAACTCAACCAGTTTGATTGTACTGCACACCCGATTGGCTGCCCTTGGTTCATGGCGGCAGTCAAGGGTGGACAGGTTACAGCAAGGGCGATGGTCTTTGGCGTAGCCTCTCCAGGGGAGAAAGACCAGCCCATCAGGGTCATCGCGTCGCAGATCGCCCCTGCCGAGTTCGTCAAGAGGCAGCTAGCCGAAGATTGGCGATCACCGGCAGTTCTAGCAGAAAGTCAGCATTCAAAAGCCGTTTCGAGAAAAAGAGAATTTCCAAATTCTCCACCTCGCCAGATACCGGATTGAGGCGGGCAATCATTTCGTCGCCAATTTCTTCAGACTCTTGCTCGGCATAGGGCGCGCACTTGTTGATGTAGAGAATATCGCCCACCTGGTCGTACTTTAAAACTAGCTTTTCTGCCATACAGCCTTTCCTCCCACCAATTTACGAGCGGTATACGCTGTGATCACCCAATGCCTCGATGAATCAGCATCGCCAATGGTCACGACTACCATGTAGCGCCCGGTGCGAATTGAGTCAAACCACTTGGAAAATAGCAATGCGGTAGGGTCGCGATCGCTGCTCCGCACCTGATCAGGATCGCTAAGGGTATCGGTTAGCTGCTCCAAGTAGGTGGGCAATGTACCCGGATGGCTACCTGCGATGTGGATCTCTCGCTCTGCGGAAAGTTCTACGGCAGCGCCTAAATAAGGGCAGGCAAACAAGCGAGTCATATCTATCCTAGCCCAGTCGCTAAAATCCTCGTGTCCCGCTATCGGGGCTGATCGGTTATGGCGGTGAGCACATCGTACAAACCCCAGATCGCCATTGGGCGCATATAGTGGCAGGCGCGGTAGGTGCCCAGGGCGGTGATCGCCTCGGGGGTACGAAATTGTAGGCCGTAGGCGTAGATTTGCTGGAAGACGGATTCAGCGATCGCCATGGCCTCTTCCGTCTTCCCCATCTGGGCAAAGAACGCCGCTAGGCCAAAGTTGATGCCAATCCACACCTCCTGCTGGTGGGTGCTGTCGGGGTCTTCGGGAGAACCGTCCGGCAACACGCCATTCGCTGCACCGATCGCCATCTTCAACGTCGCCGCGCTAAAGTTGCCCAGCTGCGCCCCCTCAAACTTCTGCTGAGGCGGCCGCTCCTGGCTTTGGACCACCTGGTTGAATTTCACAAAGCAGGCGTCGTAGATAGCGTCGAGGGCTGACAGAGTAAACTCATCTTCTACCAAGTCGGGTAGGCCCAAGTGGCGCACCATAAACTGGCCGCAGAGTTGGTCGGCCATCACCACATCCGAGCCGCTGCCGGTGTCGAGGCGATAGTAGCGACCATTCCACAGTTTGGGGTGGTAGGCCTTGAGGCCATTGTCGAGCCAGCGGCGGTACTGGCTCAGCAGAATCGGGGTATTGCCAGGAGCCAGACCAGCAGCGGTGAGAATTTCTGCGATCGCGATCGCCGCCTCCATTGCCCCAAGCCACAGCCCGCCGCAGTAGGCACTAATGCCTTTGAGCTGCCAGTCATCGAAGGTCTGGTCGGGAGCACCCTCGTTTTCAGGGATGCCGTCGCCGTCGCGATCGAACTGCTTCAGGTATTGCAGGGTATCGACCACGGCCGGCCAGCAGTCCTTGAGAAAAGCCACATCCGTCGCGCCCGTGAACTGGTAAGCGCGGTAAACCTGGAGCACAAAGTCACTGCCCAGGTCTTTCCACAGGTTGCAGTCTTGGTAGCTGGTGTAGTTGGTCTGTGCCCAGGGGTGCTCGTTGGGAGCACCGAGGTCGTGGGGGGTGGCCCCTTTTAGCTTACGGATGGCGGGGGGATTTTCCAGCCCCATAGTGACGTAGTAGCCAATGATCCGCCGCCGCTCGTCTTGGGCAGGAATGGCGCGGGCGAAGGCGCGCAGCACGGCTTTCTCTAGCTCGGGCCACAGCAGCAGGGTGGCGAAACCGCCGTAGAGGCGCACGTCCAGGCTTTCGTACCAGCGGTAGTCGATGCACTCCAGCACCGCAAACTGGCCCACGGGGTCGGCCCCTGTGGCGGCGCTCCACAGGGTGCCACCGCTGGCCAGGTCGTACAGCTCGTTGAACAGCGCCATTTTGAACCAGTCGGGTAAGTCGGGCCGATCAAGAATCGGCTGCTGCCAGGCGGCGATTTGCTGCTGCCAGGTTTTGTACTCGGTCAGAGCATCGAAAGCAATCGCCCGCGCATTCCGCCCATCAGTGCCAAAGAAGTCGGTGTAGCGCCGGTAATTGTTCACCCCAGCGGCAAATTCTGTCACGGGCAAGTCCCACGCCAGAGCAACGGGGATCTGGCGAGTTTCACCGGGTTGCAGAGTGAAGCGGAGGGCGATCGCGCAGCCGATCTGCTCTCCTTCCTCAGCTGGAGAGGTGTCCAGCAGATTCATCAGCCGTCCCAGTTTGGCAAACGAATCCCACAGGTCGCGTCCGTTGCCGGTCGGGTTCCAACGCAGGTCGTAGGACACTTCCACATTGGGGTCATCCAACGCGGCGATGCACCACTGGCCGTCACCCTCTTTGGGCTCGCCTTGCCAGGCTCCATTCATCACTAGCGCCTTGAGGCCGTCGGCGTTGATGAATTCGTTGAAGTTGCCGGTGCTTTGGACGATCGCGGGCACGTAGTCGTAGTAGGGGCTGCCGTCATCGCGCAGCAGCACCTCGGGCGATTTTTGCGTATTGGTGAACCAGCCCACCATGTTTTGCCAGCTCACCATGATGCTCAAGGTGATGGGGGTGGTAGTGGGGTTGTGGGCCGTCCACTCAAAGGCAACCACCGGGTAGCTGGCTTCTCTATAGTTATCGGGCCAGATGGGCGAAATCTGTTCGCAGGTAATCTGGGCGCGAAACACATTCTCGTAGCGGTACCAGCTACGGGGGTAGAGGGCGTGGTAGCTGCCCGTGGTGCGTGCCTTGGTCGATGCCGGATACCACGACCACGAGGACAGACTGTCATCCTCGGGCGGCTGAGTGCTGAGGGCATAACTCTGGGTTCTGCCGCCCCCCTGCTCCCAAAGGCTAAACTGGCACCCCGGAAAGCTTTGAAACACATGCTCGCCGCCATCCAGGTGCCAGAGGTTAAAGTCGCCGTTGGGCGATCGCCCCACACAGCCTGCCCCCAGTCCACCTAGGGGTGCCCCGTGGTTGGGGCCATCGTCGAGGTTGCTGGCGTAGCGCACGATGTAGTGGTGCTCCCACGGCTGGCCGAGGAGTCGCTGCCACGCCTGGAACGGAATCTGGGGAAGGGATAAGGTTTCAGTCATCCCCAAATATTACCGGAGCGGGTTGGTTTATAGGACGTTGCTAGGCGTTACCGAACTTTGAACTCGGCGATGAATGAGGTCAGTGATCGCGCCCTTACCCATGGCACTAGGCAATTGGAATTGGTTGGGCATCATCCCATTTGTCGAAGTCAATTGCTTAAGCAGACCCATGCCCCCAGTTCGTCACCGATTCCTCACGTCTATGGGCGCTCAAACCCACACTCGCTGTAGATCCTTCTAGAATTGGGGAGCTTGAGAGGCGATCAGAACGTCTCCCATGGCGTCGAACTCGCCCTGCAAAAACATTTGGATAGGTCAACCTTGCCCCTTACCCACAATCCCCCCGTTACCCTCGATCTCGACTTTGTCCGGCAGCAGTTCCCTGCCCTGGCAAGCAACTGGGTGTTTTTTGACAACGCGGGCGGCGCGCAGATTCTGAAGCCCGTAGTCGATCGCATCACCGAATTTCTCTACGAGTCGAACGTGCAGCTGGGGGCTAGCTACGCCGTGTCGCAGCTGGCGACAGAGCGAGTGGCGGCGGGAACCAAGGCCATGGCCACGCTGATCAACGCCGCCGACCCGGCAGAGGTGGTGCTCGGCCCCAGCACCTCGGCGCTGTTGCGCATGCTGGCCCAGTGCTTTCGCCCGACCCTTGAACCGGGCGATGAAATTATCGTCACCAATGCCGACCACGAGGCCAACATTAGCCCCTGGGTGGAGCTAGAGCGCGAGGGCATTGTCATCAGGACTTGGCGGGTGAACCCCGCCACCTTTGAGCTTGATCTGGCGGATTTAGAAACCCTGCTGACGCCGCAAACTCGTCTGGTCGCCGTCACCCACACGTCAAATGTCCTGGGCAGCATTCATCCGGTACGGGCGATCGCCGATCTCGTCCACGCCCACGGAGCGATGCTTTGCGTCGACGGTGTCGCCTTCGCCCCCCACCGTCGCATCGACGTACAGGCGCTGGATGTCGATTTCTACACCTTTAGCCTCTATAAGGTGTATGGCCCCCACATGGCGCTGCTCTACGGCAAAAAGGAGCTGCTGCTGGCCCTGCCCGGCTACAACCACTATTTCATCGACGACACGGCGATACCCTACAAATTTCAGCCGGGGGGCAGCAGCTACGAGCTGAGCTACAGCCTCACGGCGATCACCGAGTATTTTGAAGCCCTGGCCCGGCATCACGGAGAGCCTGGCGATGCTGACCCCATTGCCCAAGCCTTTGGTCTGATTCAAAAGCATGAAGGAGCGCTCAACGAACGGCTGCTCTCGTTCTTACACAGTCGGCCCGGAGTTCGCATTATCGGTCGAGACACCGCCGACCCGACAGAGCGCGTTTCTACCATTTCTTTTGTGGTGGAGGGGGTGAGCAGCGACCAAATTCCGCCCCAGCTCGACGCCCACAACATTGGCATTCGCTACGGCCACTTCTATGCGCTGCGGCTGATCGAAGACTTGGGGTTGCTGCCCCAGCAGGGCGTGGTGCGGGTCAGCATGGTGCACTACAACACCCTTGAGGAATGCGATCGCCTAATTGAGAAACTAGCCCACTGTCTATAGAATCCTCAGCCAACACCGACACATAGTCAGTTCGGCGTCAGCATCTCCCCAAGGAACTTCATCAACCAATGTAGCTTTGCTGCAACAAAGCTTATTGCAACTTAGCCTGTCCCGTTTCTAGCTCAGGCAAGGGGCATCCAGTGTGGCGGCGGCCCACAGTTGAGTCTGTCAGAAAGCCGATGGTCAGGGGATAGAAGGGCCTCTCCCCTGGGACACGGCCTAGGGATGTTGCGGCAATCTTTAATTTCGCTCTGACAGAATTTTGGCAGCAGAAAACAGATTAATTTATGCACCGCTCACCATTTCTCAGGGGCGAGCAAAAATCCAATTTGAAAAGTGTCCCACTTCTGAGATCTGGGATAAGCTAATTGGCGACGTTCGCTGCTCCTCCGATCGCGATTTACACCATGAATTGGCGACTCTGCAATCTCCCCAGACTGACTTCTGCTGCTCAATTCAAACCCGGCGTGGTTAAGACTTTAGTTCGTAATTTGGCGAGCGGTTGGAGGCAGAGACCTCGCCGCAGAGCCTTGCTCGGGCTAGGGTTGGCTACAGCCTTCTTGGTCTCAGTAGCGGTGCCCCGCTCGGTACCGGTGGCCAACGCTCAAGACCTGACCGCTGCGCTTTGGACTCGGGCCTCGTTTCCGGTCGAAAATTTCCAGACCTATACCTCCCCCTTTGGCTACCGCAGCGACCCCTACAACGGTGGCTCTCGTTTTCATTACGGCCTTGACTTAGCAGCCCCCAATGGCAGCTATATTCGCAACTGGTGGGCGGGCGAAGTGCTGTGGGTTGAAGGCGACGGGGCCTGCGGCACCTCCATGGCAATTAAATCGGGGGAATGGACCCACATCTATTGCCACATGCAGGGGCATGTGGAGGGCAGTGGCCAGAACAGAGTCATGGTCGATCGCGATGGCGGCATTCAGCTGCGGGCGGGCCAAGCCATTCCGGCGGGGGCGCGCATTGGCCGAGTAGGCATGACGGGCCGCACCACCGGGCCACACCTACACTGGGCCTTGAAGTACCAAGACAACTGGGTTGACCCAGCCCTGGTGCTGCGGGCTATGTATGTTGGCCAGCAGGCAGCGCTGTAGGGTTCGGTGCCTTGCCCCGGTTGGCGGTGGATAGCCTGGTTAGGACTTGTGGTTTTGGTGATGGGAGTGGCGATCGCTCAGCCGCTCCCGGCCCTGGCGGCTGATAGCCACCCACCTCTGACATTGGACCTGTTGCGCCAGCGATTGGCGACCCCAGTGCAGCGGGAGGGCAGGCCTGCCATTGACCTGCGCTACTACACCATCGATCTAGGGCCGGACAGCCCCCTGACCGATAGCTTTTACCGACTGCTGAGCAGCGGGCTGCAAAGACCGGCTACAACCCCAGCGCTCGACCTGAGCTATGCCGTGGTGCAGGGCGATCTCGACTTGCAGCGCTTGGGCCAGCGCGAACCCCTCTATGGGGACAACCTCTCACCGCTGCTGAGCGATGCCGGACGGGCCCAGCTGAGGCGCGATCGCCAGCGCTTGCTCCAGCTCAGCCGGCTCTCCCAATCGTTGCTGATTCAGGGGCAGGGCAGCAGCCAGCAAATTTATCTGTTTAAAGCGCCGCTGGTAGCGGTGCAGACCCGCTTCACGGGCCAGGTGCTGGGGGGCGACACGTTCTTTTTGGGGCGAGTGCTGGCCAGCGGGGCAGTGTTTGAGCAGGGGCTCTCAGTGGGCGGGGCACGCTTCAACCAGGCAGCAAACTTTTCGGGGGCCGACTTTCGCCAGCGATTGCAGGCCAAGGGCAGCCTGTTTTTTGAGCCAGCCCGGTTTGATCAGAGCCAGCTGCGCAGCGGCGCGACCTTTCAGGGGGCCGAGTTTAAGGCCGATGCCAACTTCAGCCGGGCGGTGCTGGCGGGCGATCTAAACTTTGCCCGAGTGCAGTGGCAGGGGGTAGCTGACTTTGCCCGCACGGTATGGCAGAGCAGCGCCTTCTTTGTGCGCAGCTACTTTGCCAAGGCGCTGTTTTTTACCGAAGCCCGCTTTGACGCGCCGCTGGTGCTGCGCCAGACCCGCTTTGGCGAGCCAGTCAATCTGCGCAACGCCATGGTCGGCGGCGAGGTCGATCTGGGGGATGTGATATTTCTGCCAGGGGCCTACCTGAACGTGGCGGGCCTGGAGTTTAGTCTGGAGCAAACTCAGATTTTGGGCACCCCCGGCAAAATTGGTCGGGTGTTTTCGGTGCCGCAGCTGGCGGGCAACGAGACCCTGCTGCGCAACCTGGAGCGCAACTTTCGCAACCAGGAGCAGATCAGCGACGCTAACTCGATTGCCTACACCGCCGAGCGCCTACGGCTAAAAAGCTGGCAGCAGCGGCTGCTGGGCACTAACGTTAACACCGCTTCGGTAGCGGCCCTGGTGCGGGCGGGCTTTACCGAAACCCAGGCGGCAGCGGTGGTCAACCAGCGCCAAATCCGCACCTTTATTGGCACCGAGGGGGTGCTGAGCGTGCCGGGGGTTGACCTGGCGGCGTATTTGAAGGTGCGCGATCGCATCTTTGCCCGCGACACTTTCCCCATTACCCGGCGATTCACCCTGGCTTTGCAGTGGCTGTGGCTGGGGGCGCTGGTGGTGCTGAGCCGCTACGGCACCAGCTTTGGCCTCACCTTTGGTCTGGGGCTGGTGGCGATTCCCACCTTTGCGCTGATGTTTTGGCTGGTCGATCGCTACCGCCGCCGCCGGGCCACTCCAATTCTGCCGCCGCTGGCCGAGGGGCTGTGGCTGGGGGGAGGCTGTAGCCTGCTGCTGGGGCTGGGGCTCAATGCCCTGCTGCGCTCCGCCGACTATCCGCTGCTCACCCTGGGCTTTTTGTTTATGCTGCTAGTGCCGGTGCCTGCCGTGCTGATTGGTCTGTTGATCAAGCGGGGCCGCTACCACGACCTGATGACAGAAAGCTATTTTGTCGAAGACGGCAGCCTGCGTCAGCTGCGGCTCTTGATCGCCCGCCTGCCGGTAATTCCCAAGTTTCCGTTTTTTCGCGATCGCTACACCTACCTGCTGCTCGATCGCCGCTGGAACTGGCTCAATTATTTAGACTTTAGTCTCAACAACTGGCTAAAATTTGGCTTTAATGACATTCGATTACGAGACGAGCATGTGCCGGGGCTGATTACCGCTTTGGTGTGGTATCAATGGGGGTTGGGTCTGCTCTACACAGCGCTGCTCCTGTGGACGCTCTCGCGCACCATCCCAGGGCTGAACCTGCTGATTTATTTCTAGCGCCGTTGTTGGCTATCCACCGACCGTTTTCTGCCCCCCGTGACCCAACCCTCTGCTTCCGATCTCAACCATCAGGCCAAATCCGATCTGCGCCGTCGCCTCATCAGCGCCCGCCGGAGCATTCCCCCCCAGTTGTGGAAGCAAAAGAGCGATCGCATCTGTGCCCACCTTCTCAACTGGAGCTATTTTCGCCAGTGCCGCATTATCCTGGCCTACACCAGCTTTCGCCAAGAGCCCGACCTCAGCCCCCTGACAGCGCACCATCCCCACTGGGGGCTGCCCCGCTGCGTCGATAAAAACCAGCTGACCTGGCACTACTGGTCGGCCAACAGCCGCTGGCCCCTGCGCAAAGGCTCCTACGGCATTATTGAACCCCACCCCGAATCGCCCCAGGTAGACCTGTCCCTAGTGGATCTCATCCTCGTGCCCGCTGTCGCCTGCGACGTGCGCGGCTATCGCCTCGGCTACGGCGGCGGATACTACGATCGCCTGCTCAGCCAGCCCCCCTGGCAAAGCATTCCCACCGTAGGCATCGTGTTCGAATACGCCCGCCTGCCCACCCTGCCCAAAGACGTCTGGGACAAACCCCTCGCCGGCGTCTGCTCCGAAAGCGGCCTCTACCTCGGCGGAAAATAACCACCTCATCTTCCCCACCCTCCTACTCCCTACCCTCCTACTCCCCGCCATGCACGGCCCTCACCCCACCACCCGCTACCCCATCCCCGGCATCACCCGCACGGCCTTTCTCAACACCCTCATCACCAACCCCAACATCGTCGTCGGCGACTACACCTACTACGACGATTTTGAGAATCCTGAGAACTTTGAGCGCAACGTGCTCTACCACTTCGACTTTGTCGGCGACAAACTGATCATCGGCAAATTCTGCTCCATCGCCTCCGACGTCAAATTCATCATGAACGGCGGCAACCACCGCACCGACTGGTTTACCAATTACCCTTTTCCCGTGTTTGGCCAGGGCTGGGAGTCGGTCATGCCCAGTGAATGGCCTCACAAAGGCGACACCGTCATCGGCCACGACGTGTGGATTGGCTACGGCGCGACCCTCATGCCCGGCGTGCAGGTGGGGGATGGGGCGATTATCGCGGCTCAGTCGGTGGTGACTAAGGCCGTGCCTCCCTACGCTGTTGTCGGCGGCAATCCCGCCCAGGTGATTCGCTACCGCTTCGACGAAGCCACCATTGAGGCCCTGCTAGAAGTTCAATGGTGGCATTGGGAGATTGAAAAAATCACCCGCCACTTGCCCATTATCTGTGGGGCTGACCTCCAGGCCCTGCAAGAGGCCCTCCGCACCGTTTGAGACCCACAGGACGGTAGCGCACCTGCCGACCGATTACTTTCTCGCCAGAAAAATCTTGTGGGATGACTGTCCTGGCTGGCCATTTTCCAGCAACACTGGCCAGCTCAAGCTGGCTCGTCAGTGTTCTCGGCCTAGCCATCTAGGGTATTCTTTGGACAAATTCCTTCGGGTGGCTAAGAGCATGAAACGGCGCGGCATAGTCAATAGTTTGTTTTTAGCGATCGCAGTTACCGTGATGCTGGTCTGGCCCTTGGGGTTACGAGCCCCGGCCCAGCAAAGCGCTGGCTCTCCCCCGCCCCTCGGTAGCGTCGTGCGGCAGTACGAAATGCTGAGCATGCCCACCGCTACCGCCTACTCGGTTTACACCAATAACCTTACGACTCCTCACCAGGTGTGGTATCGCATCCATGGTGGTAATGCTCTATTTCGGCAGCGGCTGCGGGTCTATCAAGAAAATGCTGGCCCTCGCCCCATCAATCAGCTTCCCCCCGAGTCACAGTTGAAGGCAGAAATTACGGATAACGACCCCACCCGCTGGTATCGCTTTGCCCCCGAGGCAGATGTGTTTACCTACTATTTCGACGGCGACAATCGTCTGACGGCCAGAAGCCCCTGGCGCGATGGCTTTGGGGTGAAAGTTAAGCGCACCCGATACACCAACGGCAACCGCTACGAGGTTGACTTTGAAGATCAAGACTCCCTAGACGACTTTAATGACCTCAGGATTGAGGTCGTAATTCTTCAACCGGCGTAACATTAAGAGGGCAAAGCCAGGCGAGAAGCTGCGTCCATGGGGTTAACGGGGTCAATCTACGCAATCATAGAACGTAGGTATGGGTGAGGAAGGCTATGAATCGCTTTATTATCGGTGGCGTTTTGGCGGGTCTTGTGTTGATGCTGATGAGCGGCCTCAGTCGGCTCTCGGGCGATCGCCCCGAAAGAGAACGGCTCGCTAGCCAACAGAATACAACTGCTCAGAATGCCGATGGTTTGGGCGCACTGCCCCTCGAACAGGCTGGTCAACTGGTACAGCGCCAGAGCGAGGTGGGCACCAACGGCACTGCGGCCGCGGGTAACAGCTCGTTTACCGACCAGGGCAGCAATCGCCCCACCATCTCACCAAACAACCTAGGGACAGCGGGAGCCAACGGCACAACTCCTGCCTCCGGCAACGTGATTCCCCGTACCGGGGCAGCGACCACCTATCCGGCTACGAGCGGCGACATTGCGCCCATTCAACCGGGCCTGGTGCAGCCCGGTGCGGTGCAGCGTCCGGCCACCGACCCCGAATTAGACTCGATTCCAGCCCTGTGGTAGGCCCATTCTCCTGCGGTAGAGACGCGGCGTCGCGCCCTCCAGTGGCCTAAAATGAGGCTGAGCACTTAAGTTAAACGGCATGGTAAATCAGGGAAGCGACGTCCTGGTAGTGGGCGGCGGGGTTATTGGCTTGGCGATCGCCCTAGAGCTGCGGCAGCAGGGGGCGACCGTCACTGTGCTCAGCCGCGACTTTCAGCAGGCTGCCAGCCACGCCGCGGCGGGCATGTTGGCCCCCCAAGCAGAGGGGTTACCGCCAGGGCCGATGCTCGATCTCGCCCTCGCCAGTCTGGCGCTGTATCCCAGCTGGGTGAACAAATTAGAAGCGCTGACCGGACAGTCGGTGGGCTTTTGGCCCTGTGGCATTTTGGCCCCGCACCGCACGGCACCAGAGCTACCCGCCGAGAGCTGGCTGGATGCCGCAACTTTAGGTTATTACCAGCCGGGCTTGGGACGGGATGTGCAGGGAGCGTTTTGGCACCCCGACGAAGGCCAAGTGGACAACCGCCTGCTGGTGCAGGCGCTGCGATCGGCGGTGATTGACCTGGGGGTGACCCTACACGAGGGCACTGGAGCGATCGCCCTACGCCACTACCAGGGACGCGTTGAGCAGGTCTGCACCGCTCAGGCGGGCGACTTTAGCGCTGACCAGGTGGTGCTGGCTACCGGAGCCTGGGCCCACGAACTCTTGCCCCTACCGGTATTTCCCAAGAAGGGCGAGATGGCGAGTTTGCGGGTGCCCCTCGGCTACGGCACGCCGCAACCCTTACAGCGGGTGCTGTTTGGCGAAGACATCTACATCGTGCCCCGTCGGGATGGTCGCATCGTGCTGGGGGCTACCAGTCAAGATGTTGGGTTTGCACCCCACAACACGGCGGGCGGAGTGCATCAGCTAGTGGGCAATGCGATCGCCCTGCTGCCCCTGCTGGCCGACTTCACCCTTGAAGAAACCTGGTGGGGATACCGCCCTGCTACCCCCGACGAGTGGCCCATCCTTGGCCCTGGCCCCGCCGCCAACCTCACCCTAGCCACCGGCCACTACCGCAACGGCATTTTGCTCACCCCCATTACCGCTCAGCTAGTGGCTCAGGCAGTGCTGGGCAAGCCAGACCCGCGCTTAGATGCCTTCTCTTGGCAGCGCTTCCACACCGCCCCGCCAACCCTTCCCAACCTTCCCGCTGTTTCTCCTACCCCTCAAGCTATGACCTTTACCAATGTCGCCCCGCCTACCCCCGCCCCATTGGGGGCCACGTCCTTAGAAAACGACTTGACCGACCAATCCCTGATCATCGCTGGGCGTACCTTTTCGTCTCGGCTGATGACCGGCACCGGCAAGTATGACGACTTTGAGGTGATGCGCCAGAGCATTGCCGCCAGCGGCTGCGAAATTGTCACCGTAGCGGTGCGGCGGGTGCAGACCAACGCCCCCGGTCACCAGGGGCTAGCCGAAGCCCTCGACTGGTCAAGGATCTGGATGTTGCCCAACACCGCCGGCTGCAAAACCGCCGAGGAAGCCATTCGGGTCGCCCGCTTGGGTCGCGAAATGGCCAAACTGCTGGGCCAGGAAGACAACAACTTCGTCAAGCTCGAAGTCATTCCCGACGCTAAGTATCTGCTGCCTGACCCGATCGGCACCCTAGAAGCCGCTGAACAGCTGGTTAAAGAAGGCTTTGCGGTGCTGCCCTACATCAACGCCGACCCGCTGCTGGCCAAGCGCTTAGAAGAGGCGGGCTGCGCCACCGTCATGCCGCTGGGGTCACCCATCGGCTCGGGCCAGGGCATTCGCAACGCTGCCAACATTCAAATCATCATCGAAACCGCCAAGGTGCCGGTCGTGGTGGATGCTGGCATTGGTGCCCCCAGCGAAGCCGCCGAAGCTATGGAAATGGGGGCCGACGCGCTGCTGATCAATACTGCGATCGCCAAAGCCGCCAACCCGATCGCCATGGGCCGCGCCATGGGCCTCGCTACTCTGGCTGGTCGCCTAGCCTACCGTGCCGGGCGGATTCCGGTGCAGGGGGTGGCTAGTGCTAGCTCGCCGCTGACGGGACGGGTGACAGAGTAGGGAAGTGATGGAGTAGGAGAGTGGGAGAGTGATGGAGTAGGAGGGTGACGGAGTGGGGGAGTTATATCGAGTCATCCCTAAGTCCTCTGGTCAGGCTTTGCCAATAACCCATCACCCCAACACTCCCTTACCCCATCACCCCATTCCCTAGTCCAAAATCTTCACCCGCCCGAGCTGAATTGCGTCGAACAGGCGATTGACTTGCTTGCGTTCGCTCTCATCAATAGTGCCGTCGGCCAATACTAGGGTGGTTAGCTCCTGATACTGGGTCTTGGTAATGGCGCGGGCCTGAATGAATTGGCTAACTAAATCGGTGATGGGGCAGCCAGGCTGAGATGGCGACGACATAGAGCAGACCCTTGACAAACGTACTGGATAGCGTTGGCCACTGCGCTGGATAGTAGTCACTGCTACTGGCAAAAACTGGGGTGGCGCACTGGCAAATAGCGATCGCGGCTGAGGGTTATACAAAATGTCGTAACCGTCCGGGCGATGGCTATACCAGTTGTAACCGGAAGATGCAGCTGGTGACCAATTCTAAAGCGCCCAATGGAGCAGGTTAGCAATTTGCTGAGCCAGGGTGAACGGGTCAAAGGGCTTGATGATCAGACCGGCTACCTGGAAGGCTGTAAAGCGGGCGCGATCGCGTGCCAGCACGATGGCACGAATGTCATCCAGTTTTTCGGCTGGCCAGCCGAAGGTCGTAGAGCCAGCGGCTGGCCAGATCGAAACCGGTGGCCCCATCCCCCGGTAATAGCAACCGTTTAGGTCGATCTATGGCTAGGCTGCTGAATAAACGCTTCCACCTGGTCAGGGGGCAGCGGCGGCGCGATCCAGTAGCCCTGAATGGCGTCACAGCCCAACTGCTCTAGTCGGCGGGTTTGAAACTCAGTCTCGACCCCTTCGGCAATCACGGTCATGCCCAATGACTTGGCAATCTGAATGATGGCTTTGACAATGCTGACATCGTCGTGGTCAACATCAATATTTTCGACAAACGATTGGTCAATCTTCAGGGTATTGATGGGAAAGCGTTTGAGATAGCTCAGGGATGAATAGCCGGTACCAAAATCATCGATTTTGATATCGACCCCCTGCTTTTGAAGATTCGACAGCGTTGACAGCACGCCCTTCACGTTTAGCAACAGCAGGCTCTCGGTCACCTCTAGACCAAAGTTGGTGGCTGGCAACGATGTTCGCTCTAGAATGGCTTTAATCTGCTCAAAAAATTCGGGCCGCTCAAACTGCGCCGCCGCCACATTCACATTCATCTTCAACCCCTTGACCGTTGGGAACCGCTGACACCAATCGGCCATTTGGCGGCAGGCGGTCTCGAAGATCCACTGGCTTAGGGGAATAATTAGCCCCGTTTCCTCTGCTAGGGGAATAAATTCACCAGGGGCAATTAGCCCGCGCTGAGGATGCACCCACCGCACCAGCGCCTCAAACCCTAGAAGCTGCCGATCGCATAGGCTGACAATAGGCTGATAGTGAAGGATGAAGTCTTGACGCTCTAGAGCCTGACGCAGATGAGTTTCTAGCTCAAATAGCTCGATCGCGCTAGCGTGCATCGCCGGGCTGAAGATTTCGTAGCCAGAGGATTGCCCCTGGGCCTTGGCTCGATACATGGCGTTATCCGCATCGCGCAGCATGTCTTCGCCTCGAATGTAGTTGGGGCTGGCCAGGGTAATGCCCAGGCTGGCAGAGGTAAACACCGTGTGGCCCGTCAGCCTAAATGGCGCTTTGATATCTCTCTGAATGCGCTCCACCACCTGGATGGCTTCGTTCAAGCTGGTGATTTGCTCTAGCAAAATGACAAACTCATCGCCCCCCAGACGGGCGACCGTGTCGCTGGCCCTGACGTGGCGTTGCAGAATGTGGGCAATTTGCACCAGCAGCTGATCGCCCACCAGGTGGCCCAGGCTGTCGTTGATCACCTTGAAGCGATCTAAATCGATGAACAAAACCGCAAACAGCTGCTCGGGGTGGCGTTTGAACCGCTGCACCGCCTGCTCTAGTCGCTCGGTAAACAGAGCTCTGTTGGGCAGACCGGTGAGGGCGTCGTGCAGGGCCTGGTGGCGCAGTTCTTCTTCAGCCAATTTGCGATCGCTGATGTCGATAAAGGTCACCACCACCTGGGTTAGCTGCTGGGCATCGTCAAAGGTGGGAAATGCATTGACCAAGACCCAGGTGCAGTCTGGGGCCTGGAGGCGACGAATGCCCAGCACGCGGTTTTGCAAAGGGCGTTGGCTGGCGAGCACCTGCGTCACTGGATAGTGCTCGAGCGTTAACGCCGCGCCGGTTTCATCCACAATCGTCCAGGGGGAATTGTCAGTCCGCTGGCCCACCATGTCTTCCATCGGCCGCCCCAACAGCTGCACCGCCATCTGGTTGCACATGACGACGGTGGTGTCGGGGGCGTGGACGATCACCCCGGCGTGGAGATGGTCGACCAGCAGGCGATAGTTGGCCTCGCTGTGGCGCAGTTTTTGCAGGGCGATCTCTAGCGAGTAGGTTTGCTGCTGTAGCGTCTGGTTGGCGGTGGCCAGGGCCACGGTGCGTTCGTCGACCCGTTGCTCTAAGGTGTCTAGGGTTTGCCGCAGCTGGTTCACCATGTGGTTAAAGGCCTGGGCCACTGCCGTAAATTCGTTGTCTCCGGTGAGTTGCAAGGACTGGCTTAGATCTTGCTGGGCAATGCGCTCGGCGGCGATCGCCATCAGCGTTAGGGGGTTGATAATTCGTCGCCCCAGCACAACACTGGCCCAAATCGCCAGGGCCAGGGCCGTTAAGGCCGTAGCTAGCAGGGCTACGCTGCTTTGATTGGCGGTGTTGGCTAGCTCACTGCGGGCTGCAGCGGCGCGGGCGGTCGAGCGATCGCTAACGGTTTGAATAATCTCGTTAATGTCTCGGTTGATATTGGCCGCAATGATGCGGTTGACCTGCACCTGCTGATCGAGAAACAGCAGGGCGTTGAGGGAGATCCGGTAGGTTTGCATCAGCGCCCGGGCCTCAGGGTCTAACGACTCCAACGGCAGCTGTTTTAGGGCGGCAGATAGCTGGTCTAGACTCGATTGCAGATCGTCGAGATAGACAGGGTCTTGGGTATTTAGATAGGTCTGCTGCTGAGCCATTAGCTGCCACACCAGCATGCGCAGAGTCGTGATCTCTGCGCGCTGGCTATCGGGTAGGGTGGCGAGCAAATCCTTTAGCTGTCGGTGAACCTCATGGTTCAGGCTATCCTCCGCGATGCGGCGAGTGGTGGTTTCAAAGGCCGATTCGTAGTTGTCAAACAGCGAGTCCAGTAGGGCAAATTCTTCGGCCAGTTCGGAGTTTTGGGCTTCCAATGCCCTCAGGGCGGCTAAGTTCTGGCGGGCCTGGGCCAAATAGTTCTGGTTGGTTTGAACATGCACCTGGGCATTAGCATCGATGTTGCCCCCCTGCCAGGTATCAAAATAGGCCTCTTCAGCTTGGCGAGCCAGCAAAAAGTTGGTTTTCAGTTCTAGGCTGAGCTCGCGCAGCTGGGCGGCGTTGTCGAGGGTGGCCTGGCTGCGAGAGCGGAGCCGCTGCAAGCTGCCATAGCCAATGGCAGCGCTGATGCCGTGCAGCAGCAAAATGATGCCAAATCCCAGCATTAGCTGAGCCCGAATGGTTCTAAACCACCGCAGACGGCCAATCATGGCGATCCCTCCCTCGCCATCATCTGCCTCACAGCGGCCTGGAGCTGGTCGGCAGCCAGAGCTGGCTCTACCCCATCGTAGATATCGTGAATGGTGGCCGCGATCGCCAGGGCCACCTGGTTCCAGCGGGGGTGCAGCACTGCTGTCGGGCGCGAGGTTTGCATAGCGGTTTGCACAGCTAGAGCATAGTCAAAGTTGATCGCCTCGGTGTAGACCGACGGCGTCAACCAGCTCGAAAATCGGGGTGCCCCACCCGTGGCCACGGCAATTTTGGCTTCCATCTCCGGGCTGGTGGCCCATTGAATAAACAGCCAGGCAGCCTGGGGATGGCTAGACTGCCGAGGAATGCCGAGCCCCCAAAGCCAGTGGCCGGTCAGGCTCTGCTGGTGAACTCGGGGCAGCACGGTGTAGCCCACCTGACCGGCGATCGCAGAGGTGTCACGCCGCTCAAAGACAGGCCCAAACAGACTGGCATCGATGTAAAACGCCGCTTTCCCCGCTTGAAAGAGCTGGGTGGCCTCGGGCCAGTTCATCTGTTTGATGTTGGCTGGCCCCGCCTGCATCAGCTGGGCGTAGGTGGTCAACCCTTCAACAATGCGAGGATCGGTAAGGTTAGGCTGTTGCCAGTCGCCGTCGAACCAGAGGTTAAAGGGTAGCGGGGTAGGCTCGGCTCCCCAGCCGTTGAGCACAATCCCCGCCACCGTATCGATAATGACGTCCGATTTAACCCCGCGCATCACCGCCCCAATGGCCTGCCCGCTCTCGTTGATCTGGTTCGCGGCCTGCACCAGCTCAACCATAGTTTGGGGCACCCGACCCGCCAAAAACTGATCTACCAGGCGCTTGTTGTAAAACAAAATGTACGCCTCAAAGGTGGCGGGAATGCCAAACAGCTGGGGGCTATCGCTATCTGGCGGATACATGGCCGCCAGCCGAAACCCCTCGGGAAAGTCAAACAGGTTGTAGTTGGCCGCCGTCAGCTTGGGGTCGTTGAGCAGCGGCGTCAGCGGCAGCAGCAGATCGTCTTCCCAGAGCCGGTAGGCCGTGGAATCCATTGGTAAGAAGAAGACATCCATCGGCACAGGGTCAGCCCGCAACAAGGCCTCCATCTCCACGAAGTAGGCTGGTTCCGCCACCGTGCGCGGCTTTAGGGTGATGCCAGTCAGGGCCTCAAAGTCGGGCAGGTAGGGCAGCAGGCCCGTGGTCCAGGGGTGATCATCCAGCAGCAGCCCGATCTGATCGCCCGCAAACTGCCGCCAGTCAAAATCCTGGCCCGACTCGATCGCCGCTCCATCGGTAGGAGGTCGAGCCGACGGTCGGCACGTAGTTAAGCTTGCCATCCCCGCCGCCGCTGCCAGCTGCATAAACCGACGGCGGCGAAGCGCACCTATAGACTGAGCCAATAACTTTGGCATCACGGCAACGATTGTAAGGAACAGGAACCATTCAGAAACGCACCGGCTGTTTCCTTAAGCATGCCCCATAGGGGCATATTGCAGAGCCTAGACAAGGGGGTCAGTGAAGGATGGAGTCTGTGGACTTAATCCCCGAGCGGCAACATCTCCCTAACCTTATGAAAGGTTAAGGGACCTATTTTCCCACAGGGTTTGCCCCAGCCGGTTTAACGTAAGGACTTGATCCCCATCTTTCGTCAATTTAGCTGAGGCAAAGGATATGTACTCTGATCCTGTTCAGAAGGAATACGCCCATCTTGCGCCTTGGTACGATCGTCGTTGGTCATTTTATGTTGATGCCACAATTCAAGAGACCATGCATCGTTTGGATCTCAATTCTCATGAGCGCATCTTAGATCTGGGTTGTGGAACAGGAACGTTAATTCAGCGCCTTTTGCACTTAGCTCCAGAAATAGAGATTGTCGGATTAGATCCTTCCGCAGAGATGTTATGTGTAGCCCGACAGAAATTACCGAAGTCAGTTGAGTTGCGAGTCGGTAGTGCAGATAATATTCCATTTCCAAACGAGAGTTTTGATTGGGTGATTTCAACCAATGCATTTCATTACTTTCGTCATCCTTACCAAGCCATCCAAGACATAAAGCGAGTCCTAAAGCCTAACGGGCATCTAGTTATTACAGACTGGTGCGACGATTATCTGACGTGTCGTATTTGTGATATTTTTCTACGCCTTTTTAATCGCGCTTATTCTAGGACCTATGGCACAAGCGAATGCCAGAGAATGCTCCAAAATGAAGGATTAGCTGAGGTTTCAATTGAGAAATACAAAATTGATTGGTTGTGGGGAATGATGACAGCAACGGCTGTTAAGAAAGCGATCGCGACACAACAACCTAGTTAAAACGGACTGGCCAAGTCGATCGATGTTGCAAAAAGGCTATTAGCAACTGCTCAATTAAAACGCTATCCCGGTTGATCAACTTTTGTATCAGGATTAGGCAGCTGGTTGGCCAATTTTTTCTGCACCTTCTCCAAGAATGGGCGATGATACCTTCGGACTCTTTAGCCCCGTAACCTACGCTGCCATAGGTGCGATCGCACTCTCCCCTACCTACACTCCAGAATGCTCTCCGCCAACCCGTCCAACTGCTGAAGTACACCCTGTGCAAACCTTTTTAAGTTAAACGTCTATCTAAAGGATGATTTATATCCTTGCCAAAGTCGGGTTGAATGGATTTACCGTTTATGTACACGGCTCCATCCTCCATGAAACGCAACGCGAGCGGGAAGTTTGTGAACAATTGGGAGCGAGAGACCAAGCATCGAGTCAGCCTATCTTTAACCCACACGGCTTGGCGATCGCTTGAGCAAACGGCCAAACAACAGGGAACTTCTCGCTCTGAAGTAATCGAGCAGTTTGCCCGCAGCTTAGAGGCAGAGCAGGCTATCCGCAATCCTGAAGAAAATGTTCAAGTTGTGCGGCTGCAAAACCAACTACTTGAGCTACAGCAGCAGAACCAGGCGTTAGAGGCACGGTTAGCCCATACGCCAGGCCCAGTCGAGCGGGCGACAGAGCACAAAGTCGCAGCTATTTTAGAAAGCATCACCGACGCGTTTGTGGCCTTTGACCGCCAGTGGCACTACACCTACGTCAACCAGGCAGCGGCCCAAATTCTGCACAAAGCCCCTGAAGATTTGATTGGCAAACAGGTTTGGAACGACGTTTTTCCGGAGCTAGTGGGTGGGGTGGCCTACGAGGCCATGCACCAGGCGATCGCAGAGCAAGTGCCGGTAGCCTGGGAAGAATACGGCGAGCCGCTGCACCGCTGGCTTGAGGTAAAAGCCTATCCGTCCGCTGAGGGCATCGCGGTTTACTTTCGAGATGTGACCGATCGCAAGCAGGCCGAGGTAGAACGGGAGCGACTGCTCCGCGATTTGGAAACAGAACATGCCCAGTTTGAAGCGGTGCTGCGGCAGATGCCGGCGGGCGTGCTGATTGCTGAGGCCGGTTCTAACAAATTGGTGCTAGCCAATGAGCAGGCGAAACAAATTTTGGGATGTAGCTACGAGCAGTCCTACGAACTAGAAGCCTATGTACCCATCACTCCCTTCGAAGCGTTTCGCCCCGACGGGCAAAAGTATGAGCCTCACGAATTTCCTCTGCCGCGATCGCTGAGAACCGGTGAAGTCGTCACCGATGAGGAGATGGAGCTTCGCCAGGACGATGGTCAACGGACCGTGATTACGGTGAATGCCGTCCCAATTTTGGACGGGCAAGG
This sequence comes from Nodosilinea sp. FACHB-141, assembly GCF_014696135.1. NCBI lineage: Bacteria > Bacillati > Cyanobacteriota > Cyanophyceae > Nodosilineales > Nodosilineaceae > Nodosilinea > Nodosilinea sp. FACHB-141. The sequence goes on from NZ_JACJPP010000018.1 coordinate 304,939, forward strand.
GCAAATTTTGGCGGCCGCTGTAGTTTTTCAAGACATCACCGAACGCCAGCAAACCGAAAAGCTCCTCAGGCAGCAGGCTGAACATCTCGAAAACCAGCAGAAATGGTTAGAAGCCGTTCTCGATTTGATGCCAACGCCGACCGTTTTTATTGAACCAGAAACTGCAAAAGTCATTTTTGCTAACCGCATTGCCAATGAGTTAGCCGGGGGTGATTTGCCCAAAAACAAATCCCTGGAGGAGTATGCCAACGCCTACTACTGCACCGATGCCCAGGGCGATCGCATTGCCACTGACCAAATGCCCGCCGTGCTCCTTGCCCGTGGGGAGCAGTTACAGAACTACGAGATGAACTGGCATACCCCCGACGGCATTCGGGCCACCCTCTGCTGGGGAGAAACCTTGCCCGCCATGTATGGGCACGCGGCGATCGGCATTGGCATGTTTCAAGATGTGACTCGCCTCAAGCAGATTGAGGCGAACCTGCGGCAGGCCGAAGAACGCTTACAGCTGGCCCTCTCATCGGCCCAAATGGTGGCTTGGGATGTGGATCTAGAAACCGATCAGGTCGTGTGCTCTCCCAACGCCGAAGAAATTTGGGGCATGCAGGTCGGCACCACAGAGGCATTTCGGGCCCTCATTCACCCAGAGGATCGTCCACTGCTCAGGCAGGCGACTGTAGAGGCCCTGGAGGGAAATCAGGCTTTTGCCCAAGAATATCGCGTGGTCGCCCCCGACGGTGAGGTGCGCTGGCTCAAGGGCCAGGGACAGATTTATCTCAATGAATCTGGGCAAGCCGTTCGCATGGCCGGGGTTTCGATCAATATTACCGAGCGCAAGCAAATCGAAGCCAACCGCGAGGCCCTACTCGCAGAATTACAGCGAAAAGAACAGCAGCAGAAATTTTTGATTGAACTGAACGATGCCGCTCGCACTCTGCAAGACCCAGAGGAAATTGTTTGGCAGGTCGTCAACGCCACCGGCAAGCAATTTAACGTCACGCGCTGTGCCTACGGTGAAATTGATCAGGCCCAAGAACATGTGATCGTCGATCGCGACTACTGCGACGGCGTCATCAGCGTTGTGGGTAAGCACCACATGGATTCCTTTGGGGCTGAGATCATTGCCGAGCTGAAGCAGGGCAAAACCGTTGTAGTCGACGATGTCGCTCGCGACCCCCGCACCGCTGGCGTTGGCGAGGCGGCTTTTGCCGCCATTGAAACCCAATCGCTGCTCTGCGTGCCCCTGGTCAAGCGCGGGCGGTTCGTTGCCCTACTGGTGCTGCACCATGCGGCACCCCGCCCCTGGACGGCAAACGATGTGGCCCTAATGGAGCGCATCGCCGAAAAAACTTGGCTGGCCGTAGAGCGATCGCGGGCCGAAGCGAGCCTGCGCGAAAGCGAAGCGCGGCTACAGCTCGCCCTCAATATCGGCCGCATGGGCACCTGGGAATGGGACATGCAGACCGGCACCATCCGCTGGTCGGCGGGGCATTTCACCATCCTGGGTTACCAGCCCAACGAATGCGAGCCGAGCTACAAAATGTGGGCCAACCGAGTCCATCCCGACGATCTAGCCTTGACCAGGGCAAAGCTCCAGCAGGCGGTTCGAGATCGCACCGAGTACCACCACGAATATCGACTACGCTGGCCCGATGGTTCCACTCGCTGGGTCGAGGCTCGGGGGCAGTTTTCCTACGATATTCAAGGCCATCCTAAGCAGTCGATCGGAGCGGTGATCGACATTACCGAGCGAAAGCAAGCAGAGGAGGCCCTGCATCAGGCGCTGCAGAAGCTCAATTTCCACGTTGAAAACACGCCCATGGCGGTGATCGAGTGGGACCGAGACTTTCGCGTGACTCGGTGGTCTGCGGGTGCAGAGCGCATCTTGGGTTGGCAGGCCGACGAAATGCTGGGCAAAACGCTAGCCGAGATCCCCCTTGTCTATGAAGACGATCTAGAACCGGTTACTGAATCCTGCCGCCGGTTAGTTTACGGTGAAGAGTCCCACATTTTTTCCTCCAACCGCAACTACACCAAAGATCGCGCCGTGGTTCACTGCGAGTGGTACAACTCCAGCCTTAAAGACGAGTCGGGACGGATGACCTCTATCCTGTCGTTGGTGATGGATGTCACCGACCGCAAACGAGCCGAGCAGGAGCGAGAACAACTGCTCGGGCGAGAACGTTTGGCCCGAGCCCAGGCTGAAGCTGCCCAACAGCAGCTGGCCACCCTGGTTGACACCTCCCCAATTGGGCTGGCGCTGTTAGACGGTGAGCAGCGATTTATCGCCATCAACGACGCCATGGCTGAGATCAATGGGTTGCCCCGTGACCATCACCTGGGTAAATCCGTTGCAGACCTATTTGGTCCCTCTGACCCCGCCATCGTCGAGGTTATTCGCCAGATCTATGCCACAGGACAGCCGTTTATTTCGCCCAACCTGCCCCTCAATGCCCCTGGCCATGAGGATCGCCGCCCCGGTTATTACGACGTTTACTATTTGCCAACGGTTGACTCAAATCAGCGGGTAGAACGACTTTTAGCCTACGTTATTGATGTCACAGAGCGCGTCAAACTAGAGCGCGCCCAGCAGTATCTCGCTGAGTCGAGCGCCGTGCTGGCCTCTTCCCTCGACTACCAAACGACCCTAGAGAAAGTTGCCCAGCTCACCGTGCCGAAATTGGCCGACTGGTGCACCGTTCACATCGTGGAGGAGAATGGCGCGATCGACCAAATTGCCGTGGCCCACGTCGACCCGGCCAAGCTGGAATGGGCCCACCAGATCCGCGACAAGTATCCCCTAGATACCAATGCAGAGCGCGGTGCCGCCCTGACCCTGCGCACCGGGCAACCCGACCTGGTGCCTGAAATTCCCGATGAGCTGTTGGTCCATGCCGCCAAAGACCCTGAACATCTGGAGATTTTGCGGCAGGTGGGCTTTAGCTCGGTGATGACGGTGCCGCTGCGCACCCAGGATCGCATCATTGGCGTGATCTCGTTTATCTCAGCGGAGTCGGGCCGCCGCTACACCACCGCCGATTTGCAGCTCGCCGAAGAGTTGGCGCACCGGGCTTCATTGGCGATCGAAAATGCTCAGCTCTATCAGGCGGCCCAGCGCGATCGCACCAAAGCCGAAGCCGCCAACCGCATCAAAGATGAATTCTTAGCCGTCTTGTCCCATGAGTTGCGATCGCCCCTGAATCCAATTTTGGGCTGGGCCAGAATACTGCGCAGCAGACAGCTGGATGCCGCTAAAACTGATCAAGCCCTAGAAACCATCGAGCGCAACGCCAAACTCCAGGCGCAGCTAATCGAAGATTTGCTCGATGTCTCTCGCATTTTGCAGGGCAAGCTGACCCTGACTGTTGCTCCAGTAAATCTCGTCACTACGATTGAAGCGGCGGCTGAAACCGTGCGCCTAGCGGCGGAGGCCAAACGGATTCACATTCAAACCACGCTGAATGCGATCGCGGGCCAGGTTTTAGGCGATACCAACCGGCTCCAACAGGTGATTTGGAACCTGCTCTCCAATGCGGTCAAGTTCACCCCAGCGGGTGGGCAAGTCGCCATCACCCTAGAGCAAGTTGACGCCTATGCTCAACTTCAAGTGCAAGACACCGGCAAAGGGATTCATCCTGACTTTTTGCCCCACGTGTTTGACTA